>JAIXXZ010000023.1 GCA_027490465.1 Oxalobacteraceae bacterium | reverse complement strand
ATTCCGGTCCGTTTTTCGTCGCGTCGACCCGGCGATGTCGCGAGCTGTTATGCATCGCCAGAATCTGCCCGGGAATTGCTGGGATGGCGCGCTGAAAAACAGCTGACCGAGATGTGCGCGGATCACTGGCGCTGGCAGCGCAATCATCCCAACGGCTATTGATCGATACCCAAACACAGACGTCCTCATGAGCACGCGCAATCCGTGACCAGATCAGCACGACACAATAGCGCCATGCTCCCTTACTGATTCGCTCTCTTCATACAATGACATGATTCCTTCTGAACCAAGGCAAGACCAGCACGGCAAAGTCGCACTCATCACCGGTGTGACGGGACAGGACGGCGCCTATCTATCCGAGCTCCTCCTCTCGAAAAATTATCTGGTTCATGGTATCAAGCGACGCAGCTCACAGCTCAATACCGGGCGTATTGATCATTTGTATCAGGATCCGCACGAATCACCGCGACGCTTCGTGCTGCATCACGCCGACATGACCGATACCGCCTCGCTGATACGCGTGATACAGCAGACGCAGCCAGATGAAATCTATAACCTCGCTGCGCAAAGTCATGTCGCCGTCTCTTTCGAGGAGCCGGAGTACACGGCGAACTCCGATGCACTGGGAACGCTGCGCCTGCTGGAAGCGATACGTATTCTGGGTCTGGATAAAAAAACGCGTTTCTATCAGGCCTCGACCTCGGAATTGTATGGCAAGGTGCAGGAAATTCCGCAACGCGAGAGCACGCCCTTCTACCCACGTAGTCCCTACGCCGCAGCGAAGCTGTATGCCTACTGGATCACCGTGAATTATCGCGAAGCCTATGGCCTGTATGCCTGTAACGGCATTCTGTTCAATCATGAGTCGGCCATACGCGGGGAGACCTTTGTAACGCGCAAGATCACACGCGGCCTCGCGCGCATCGCACTCGGTCTGCAGGATTGTCTGTATCTCGGCAATCTCGAGGCGCTGCGCGACTGGGGTCATGCCCGCGATTACGTCGAAATGCAATGGATGATGCTGCAGCAGGCGACACCGGAAGATTTTGTGATCGCGACCGGCCAACAACACAGTGTTCGGGACTTTGTCGATCGTGCGGCCCAAGCGCTTGGCATGCAACTGTCCTGGACTGGCGCGGGCGTTGACGCCTGTGCGTGCGTGGTATCCGGCGGCGAGCATGAAGGTGTTCGACCAGGGCAGGTCATCGTGCGTGTCGATCCGCGTTATTTCCGTCCCACTGAGGTAGAGACGCTGCTGGGTGATGCCAGCAAAGCGCGTGAAAAGCTGGGATGGGAAGCACGCATATCCTTTGACAGCCTGGTCAGGGAGATGATAGACAGTGATCTTTCAGCCGCACAGAAATACGCATTGATTCGCAAGAACGGCTTCACGGCCTATGCGCACCATGAGTAGGCACACTGTTGAACGTATCTTCGTCGCTGGTCATCGTGGCATGGTCGGTTCTGCGCTGGTACGCGCACTTCGCGAGCGTGGTGATTGCCAGTTGGTCTTGCGCAGTCGCGATGAGCTTGATCTCAGCGATGCTGCACAAGTGGATGCATTTTTTTCTGAAAACGACATCGACACGGTTTATCTGGCGGCGGCTCGCGTTGGCGGGATTCACGCCAACAACAGCTACCCTGCTGAATTCATTCGCACTAATCTGCAAATAGAAACCAACGTCATTCACCATGCCTGGCGCTATCAGGTGAAGCGTTTGCTATTTCTTGGGTCGTCCTGCATCTATCCGCGCAATGCACCTCAACCCATGCGCGAAGAGTATCTACTGAGCGGTGCACTCGAGCCTACCAATGAACCGTATGCGGTAGCCAAGATTGCCGGTATCAAGCTCTGCGAGAGCTACAACCGCCAATACGGCACCGATTTCCGCAGTATCATGCCAACCAATCTCTACGGCCCGGGGGATAATTTTCATGCGCAGGACAGCCACGTCTTGCCAGCACTCATGCGTCGCTTTCATGACGCACACCAGTCGCATCAGCAGGAGGTGCAAGTCTGGGGCAGTGGTGAGGCTCTGCGTGAATTCCTGTATGTCGATGATATGGCTCACGCTTGCCTGTGGCTGATGGATCAGCCCAGAGAGGTGCTGGACCAGCTGACCTCGCCGCAATGTTCCCATATCAATGCTGGCAGCGGTGAAGAAATCCGAATTGCATCGCTAGCGATACAGGTCGCCGAAGTGATGGGCTATGAAGGTCACATCGTATTTGACCGCAGCAAACCGGATGGAACACCGCGAAAGCTGCTTGATTCCACGCGTCTGCGAAGCCTGGGCTGGGAACCAGTCATCGATCTGCGAGAGGGTCTGCAGCGAACTGCCGAGGATTTTCTTGCCGCGCATGCAGCCCATCCCATGATGCACGTCTTCTCGGATGTGCGCGATGGTCGTCGCACGCGTGACATTCCTCGCCTGCGTCTCTGAATTTATCGACGATGCCCTCCGCGTCAGCAGCTGACCCATTTCTGATCCTGCTTGCAGCACTGATGGTGGTGCCCGTGGCGCTGGCTATTTGCGTGCGCCTACCCTCTGTGGTGTCGCTGGGATTTGTCGCCCTGCTCTGCCTTTTTTCATCCTCTACCTGGGGTCAACTGCAGGAGGAAAACACGCTCTATGCACGCGGTACCGGACTGTTTTTCTTCTCACTGATCAACCTGCTGCTATGGCTGGCTTGTGCAGCCGCTGCGATACGGCACGCCGTCATTCAGCAACAAAGCATGATGCCCTCACCCTTTCCAAAATTTCTGGCCGTGTTCAGTTTCATGCTGCTCAGTCATCTGGTGCTCGGATTGATGGCAGAGCAAGCGCTTCCTGCCATACTCAGCTACAGCGGGCTGATCAATGTACTCAACATGCTGCTGTTCAGTGTCCTGCTGCTCATGACGCTGCATCAGGAGAAGCACAGAGAACGCCTGCTCTTACTCATACTGACACTGGCCGCGATGCGTGCTGTCTACGGTCTGGTGCGCTATGCGTTCTTTGGTGGCGATAGCGCCAATCCCTACCGAAATTTCGAAAATCTGGATATACGGCTGGTCTATTTCGACATCGCCGATAACTATATCGCTGCACTCGCCGCCTTCTGTCTGGCCTGGCTGTTGTTGATGCCCGACGTGCGCATGTCGTTGGCAAAGCGCATGCTGCTCTGGGGCTGGCTGGTGGCGGAGATTGCGACCGTCGTACTGTCATTTCGCCGCTCATCCCTGGTCGGTCTGTCACTTATGTTTGCCGTGCTTATGTGGCGACTACCCTGGCAACGACGCTTGCTGTTCGGCGCTCTGGGGGCATTGGCACTGATTCCGGCTGCTGCCATATTGATGCAGCAGCGACTGCGATTCAGTACGGGCAGCAAGAGCTTTATTGCGACTTTACTGTATGACGTAGGGCCCGATCGCGGTACCGATGTCAGCCGGTTTTATGAACTCGAAGCAGCAGCACGCAGCCTTGATGGCTACTGGCTGTTTGGTTTGGGGAGCTGGGGGACTTTCTACGGCAACGAAGATATTCTTGACTACCATTTTGGCAAATTTGATTTCGTCCATAGCGGCTTTGGTCACCTGATACTGAAGTCCGGTCTGGTGGGCTTACTGATTTTCCTGGGACTGCTGGCAGCGTTTACTGTGCACTATCTTCGTCATCGACGACGTATGAAAGGCAACAGTGCCTTGTTGGCCGATGCCGGCTTCGCTGGTCTTTTATTCTGGATGCCAACGCTACTGATTGGCACGCCCGTCATCGAATTTCGTACCATGCTGCTGCTGGGACTGACACTTGCCATGCCCTATCTCGCACAACGTGTCTGCTCACGCAGCCCGTCCACCCAAGCTGCTCTCTATGCTGCTGCGTAACTCACTGTGGCATCTGAGCGGGAATGCGGTGCCCGCACTGGTCGCATTGGCGACGGTCCCATTCCTGATACGCGGACTGGGTCTGGAAGGTTTCGGCATCGTCACTCTCATCAGTTCCGTCGTGGGTTATTTCGGTGTACTGGACATCAATTTATCGGCAGGCTCCATACGCTACCTCTCGCACTATCACGCGCAAAACGATCGTGGGCGCTTTGCCGAGACATTCTGGTTTGGGTTCATTTTTTACACGGCACTGGGACTGACCGGCTGCATCCTGCTATTTGCATTCGCGCCTCCCTTGCTCGCATTTTTTCTCAAGGGGTCCGAGATACCCACAGAGCAAACCCTACACGCGCTGCAGCTGGCTGGTCTGGGATTTCTTCTGTCCCAGTGGCAGAACTACCTGATGATCGTGCCGCAAGCCTTGCAGCGTTATGACCGGGCAGCGCAAGGCGAGGCCTTCTTTGGCGTGATGGTCAATATCGTCTCGGCCGCTGTCGCGATGACGGGCAGTGGCATCGCTTATGTGATTGGCGCGCGTATCGCAGTCTCGGCGCTGCACAGCCTGTGGCTGGTGTGGCTGCTGTCACAGCTGGATCTCAAGCTGAGGCCGGTGTGGCCGCGTCGCTCCATTGCGGCTGATCTGACCGGATTTTCTGCTTATGCTTACCTGTCGCGACTGGCCTCGCTATTGCATCAGCATGCAGACAAACTCATCATCGGCGCAATCGCAGGACCACAGGCACTGACCTTTTACGCCGTGCCATCGCAACTTGCCAGCCGCATACTCGGCCTGACCTACCGCCTGTCGAGCGTGATTTATCCCCGCGTCTCAGCATTGGCAGCCCTCGGAGAATCAGCGCAACTGCGCCGCATGTATCTGGATGTCACACGACTTCTGACTTACGTCAATTTCGCGGTACTCGGCATCATCGCGCTAACCGGTGAAGAATTTCTACGCCGTTGGGTGGGTGCAGAGTTTGTAGTGAGCAGTTATCCGGTACTTCTGCTGGTCACGCTAGGTCTGCTCATGGATTCGCTGACGAATATTCCTTCGATGGTCAATGACGGCCTCGGGCATCCGCGCGTGACGGGCGGCTTTGCGCTGATACGCGGCTTGATTGGTGTGCCGCTGGTGTTCATAGGCACGCAAAACGGCGGCATTCTGGGTGCGGCAGCAGGACATCTACTGGCCTCCGTCGTGATGACCTTCGCCTTTCTGATCTATGTGCATGGACGTACCGTGCCCATATCCCTGTCAGATACCCTGCGACTTTCATGGATGCCAGGTCTCATCACCGGTGGCTGCGCGTTGTCGCTCATGCTGCCATTGAAATACTGGCTGCCCGAGACTCTGATCGGCATGCTGACACTGGCGCTTGTGGCGACGCTGACGCTCATTATGGCGGGGTTTGCATTTGTGGTCAGTTTTGATGAGCGCAATGCCTTGTGGTCAGCAACACGGCGCTACTTGCCCGGAGTGCGCTGAGATGCGCATTCTGATGGTGAGCGAAGATTTGCCAGCCCCGTCCATGGGCGGTCTCGCGCGCCACGTGATCGGGCTCTGTCGAGCACTCGCCGATGCAGGTCATCAAGTCGATTTGATGGGTAATGATGACTTCCCTGAAAAAGTGGCCGGAGACGCGATGCACTTCGGAGGACAATTTTTCCCCGAATTACGTGGGCAATTCAGCGGTTGGAAGGAAATGACGCTGGGCGTTTTCATGCCAGGAAAACGCAGCCTGCTGGCCAGGCGGTTTGCGCGAGCGATGCAGCGCAGAGCCGGTGACTATGACGTGATTCATTACCATGGTCACTTGCCCAATGTGGCTTACTACTTGCCACCTTCGATCAATTTTTTACAGACGCGTCATGATCAGGGCAGCGATTGCCTGATACATACCCGCTTTCGTCGCGGCGAAGTCTGTCACGATCTCGATCCGAGAGCCTGCGCAGGATGCCGTACGCATCATCCGAATTGGCTGCAACGATATATCTCTGCGCTTGCCGTGCGTCGCTTTCGTTATGAGGTACAGACAGGATTTGCACGACATAAAACCGTGTTTGTCTCTGACATGCTGCGCAAGAATTTATCACGCTGCTTTGGTGATCAAGCCTGGGGTATCACGGTGCACAACTTCGTCGATACGTCCTACTTGAAAAATCTGAGCACGCATCAACCGATGATGCTGCCCAATGACAGACTGCATGTATTCATCGCCGCCAAACTCTATCCTGCCAAGGGCGTGAGCGCTTTACTCGCACTTCTGAAGCCCCAACTCGGCCATCGCATCGTCATGGATATCGCAGGTGACGGCGAAGAGGAAGCCATGCTGCGCAAGCGATATGCGAATGTGAATTTCCATGGCTGGCAGAGCATGGAAACGACACTGAAACTCGCGATGCGCGCGCAGGTGATCGTGGTGCCTTCTGTGTGCGAAGAAGCTTGCTCGACTACCGTGCTGGAAGGTCTATTGCTGGGAAAAACCGTGTTCGCGCTGCGACGCGGCGGCACGCCTGAGCTAAGCATCTACGCCAGCCGGCCTGATCAGTTGCGTCTGCATGAGCACCTTGAAGAGCTTGCCAGTGCCTTGCTGAATTACACACCCAGACCGGATTGCGTGGTGTCACCCCAGGTAGCTGCTGATGCTAATCATGCGGCAGGACGCTTGCTTGCGCTGTATTCCCTGCCACCAGGACCCATTGCAAACAAAACGACAAGTGGATTGGATCCATCGCAAAGCCGGTCTACAAAGACAGGACATCCTGTAGACCAACGAAGCACGAGATGATCCGCCACCTGCGCGACAAAATCACATCCATTATGACGACTCTATTACCCGGATTTTCTGTCATCACCTGTACCCGTAACAGTGAGCACTGGCTGGAAGAATCGATTAAGTCCGTATTGGGACAAGAAGCTGTCGATGTTGAGTATATTTTTGTGGACGGACAGTCGACCGATGGCACACTGTCTCGCATAGAAAATATCGAGCGGCCGGTAAAATTGGTGAAGAACCGCTGCAATGGCATCAGCGATGCGATGAATGCAGGCCTTGCTATCGCCACTCACGAGATCGTCGCATTTCTCCACTCGGATGATTTCTACCTGCATGCCGATGTGTTCAAGATAGTCGCCGAGAGTTTCAGAACGACCCGATGCCAATGGCTGTTCGGACGAACGATGAGCGTCATCGATGGTCAGCTGATCCCCGAGGGCTATGCCGCTCCCCGATATAGCCGACAACAACTTTTGCGCGGCAATTTCATCCCGCATCCGGCCTGCTTCGCCAAACGCTCCTTGCTTTTGCAAGCAGGCGGCTTCGATAAAAAGCTCCGCTATGCCATGGATTATGACCTGTGGTTGCGGCTTTCCCTGCTTTCAGAACCTCTGCAAATGAATAAGCCACTGACTGCTTTTCGCGAACATGCGGGCAGCCTGTCAACCCGGGAACGCGGCGCTGCGATGCGCGAGGATTTGCAGGTCAGGCTGGCGCATGCCGGCATCAACCCAGTGACCCGACTGACGCATACGGCGCGTTATTTCGCACGACGATGGCGCGATAGCCTGCGAACACAGCCACCGGTAGGCAGTCATGCGTGACTTTTCACTGATATTGGCTACCGTCGGTCGTACCGTCGAGTTGAATCGCCTGTTCGACTCGCTGCTGGTGCAGACATTTCATGATTTCGACGTGATCGTCGTCGACCAGAATCAGGATGAGCGGCTGATGCCCATCGTGCACAGGGCGCGCTGTCTGGGTCTCGCTATCCGACACGTGCATCACTTCCCGCCAAATCTGGCCCTTGCACGCAACGCCGGTATCGCCGAAGCCAGCGGTCAGTGGTTGGGATTCCCGGACGATGACTGCTGGTATGAACCGCATACACTCGAGCGCATCCGCTTGCGCAGTCGGTATCACGATCGGCCGCAAGGGATCATCACCCGCTGGGTAGAGCAGGATGCGCCCATTCCCCCGGGGCTGTTGAGCTGGCATCGATCATCGCGTTTTCGGGATATTCCGGTCTCGTCCATTACCTTATTCTTTGAGCGCAGTCTGCTTGATCGCATCGGTGGCTTCGATGGTCGCCTGGGTGTGGGTCAATGGTTCGGCGCCGGGGAGGAAACCGACATGATCTTGCGGGCGCTGCGCTCAGGCGCACTCGTAGCGCATGAACCCGATGCCCGTGTTCATCACCGTGTCGATCCGCCTCAGCTGGTCGTGAGCGACAACGCATTGAAAAGTGCACGTCTGCGCGCGCGGGGCACCGGTGCCATGTATGCGAAACACAGACTGCCGATATGGGTGATTGCGCGAGGTCTGCTATCACCATTGATCAAACCATTTTTTCAGGTTACCTCGGCAGATCCCATGCACCATCACATGGTTCATGGCTATGCAGTCGCTCGAGGTCGTCTGGATGGATGGCTGGGCTGGTGGCTGCGCCATTGGCGCGAGCAGCTCTTGCAGCGCCACTCAGCGTCCGCGTCTTTTTCAAAATGCGCCAAATAAAGCACCACAGCGCCGAACGAGTTATTTGCCTGGAATTATGCGTATAGCACTGCTCACCAACATACCGCCGCCGTATCGCATACCGATTTTCAATCGTCTGGCGCGGTGGCCGGGCTTTGATTTCCACGCGATATTTTGTGTGCAACGCGAGCCCAACCGCTTGTGGGATTTGCCTGAAGCGGAATTTCAGAAGCACTTTTTGCGCGAGTCGTTTCTGACGTATCGCGGTCGCTATATCCATCACAATCCAGATGTCGTACCCCTGCTATTTCGTCTCAAAGCCGATGTCATCATCACCGACGGATTCAATCCTACGCATCTTTATGCCTTCCTCGTGGCCCGCTTGAGAAATTGCGCACACGTTGCGATGACGGATGGAACGCACTCATCGGAACGCTGTTTGTCGCTGGCACATCGCCTGGTACGTCGCGTAGTGTATCGCGGCTCGCGCAGCTTTATTGCAGCAAGTGAGGATGGAAAGCGCTTGTATCATTCTTACGGCATCGACGATAGCCGCTGTTTTTATTCCTGGCTGTGTGTATCGAACGAAAGCTTCCAACCCAAGCCGGATGTAATTCGAATTTTTGATTTCATCTATTGCTCCCGCATGGAACCGTCAAAAGATCCCCTGTTTGCACTGGAGGTCGCCCGCGAAACAGCGAAGCGGCTGCAACGGCGCATCCGCTTGTTATTTGTAGGCTCTGGCAGTCTTGATGCGATCTTGCGTGAACGGTCAGAGTCGTATGCGCCCTGGGTTGATGCGTACTTTGAGGGATTTGCTTCGCAGGAGGCATTGCCGGGTCTGTACCAATCCGCCAAAATTTTTCTATTTCCCTCGCATGCAGATGTCTGGGGCGTGGTGGCCAATGAAGCCTGCGCCTCTGGATTGCCCGTGCTGGTGAGTCCGCATGCCGGCGTCGCAGGCGAGCTGGTGGTCGATGGCCGGAATGGCTATGTACGTGAACTCGACGTCCATGCCTGGGCCGATTGTGCAGAAGGCTTGCTGCAAAATACCGCACGCTGGCAGGCATTCAGTCGGCATAGCCTGGAGCGCGTGCGTCGCTATAACTTTGACAGTGCGGCCGCCGGTATTGTTGATGCCTGCCGTTGTGCACTGGGATTCCAGACGCAGGCGGAGCGACCAGGTAGTGCAAATACCAGCGACGGATTTGGCGAACCTGGAGATCCAGCGGCAGCCACGGCCGCACGTACCCACTGATGAATCAATTGGTATTCAGTCTCTCGGTGGATGATGGTCATCCGCTGGACTTGCGCATTGCCGACAAGCTCGCCAGACACGGCTTGAGAGCAAGTTTCTACCTACCGATTCGCAATGCAGAGGGCCCACCGGTGATGACGGCGGCACAAGCGAGAGAATTATCTCGGCATTTCGAGATTGGCTCACACACGCTGGATCATCGCTACCTGACCCGCGTGGATGACAATGAAGCCTGGCGTCAGATCAGCGAAGGAAAAGCCGAGCTGGAGCAGCGTCTGGGACAAGCCGTGTCCGGTTTCTGTTATCCCGGCGGGCAATTCCATGCTCGGCATGTGCAGATGGTCAGGCGCGCTGACTTTGCCTATGCTCGCACGATCAAAAATCTGTACTCGGACGCAGGCGAGCAGCGTTTCACGATACCGACCTCACTGCAGTTCTATCCGCACAAGCGCAGCGTATTGATACGAAATTTTATCTCGCAAGGCGACTACAAAAGACGATGGCCAGCATTCCAGGCCATCATTGCAGAAGATAACTGGCTAATGCGCCTCTACCGGCTGTTCGATCATATGGAGCAGCACGGTAAAGTTTTTCATCTGTGGTGTCATGCATTGGACATCGAGCGGCTGCAGTTATGGAAGGACCTGGACTACTTCCTTGGTTTCGTTGCCCGCCGAATTCCGCCCGGCCGCCGGCTCGACAACGGCGGACTGATCTGCGACCGGCGCCGGGACGTAGCGTTCGTCTTTCCAGATCATCAGAAAGTAATGTGATTTCAGACCCATCACCCTGACATGACCCAGACGCCAGGGCAGATGGCCGGGCAAGACATCCATCATGGTCTTGATCTTCATCGCGTCCAGCAAGCCTGCATGAGGCGGCGGACGCAACCAGCCTGCCAGAGGATGCCACCGATTGGGCGTGGAAACAAAGACACCTTTTTTGGCGATACGCAGCAGCTCTCGCAACAGTCTGACCTGACGCTCAAAGCTCACGCAAGTTTCGAGTAACTCGTAACAGGCCACCCAGTCCACAGCCTCATCGTCAAAAGGCAGCCTGATGTTTTCCTGCACAGGCTGACTGTTCACCGTATTGAGCTTTAGGCGGCGATGAGCGTTTTTACCCGTGTAGGCCTGCTCGCCGCCACTGAAGTCAATGAAGGCTTCATCAATGCGCTGCCGTGTTCTCTGACGTGCGCTTTCTATCATTTCTGAAAACATCCGGACATTCCGTCTGAAAGAGAAGCTTATCTTCGCTAAAAGTAGCGACAAAGTTTTGCGAACAGTCAGTGAGCCTCCTGCTCATGTGCGCTTCAATCAACACTGATGTCCTTTCAGGCGATATTCGTATGCGATCTGGTAGCGTTGCTTTGCTGGGAACCCGTATCGACACCCTGTCTTGGGAACAGGCACTGGGGCGTATCCTGCGGTGGGCCACAGGGAAGCAGTCACGGATGGTTTGTCTGTGCAATGTGCATGTCGTCGTCAGCGCCAGGCATGATGAAGCGCTCGCACAGGCTTTGCAGCTTGCCGATATGGCGACACCCGATGGTGCACCAGTCGCCTGGCTCATGCGCAAAATCGGATGGCCAGAACAGCAGCGCATCAACGGACCGGATTTGATGTGGCATCTGATGCGCGAAGCAGAACGTTTGCAGTTACCGGTATTTCTGTTGGGGAGTACCGAAACCACACTCGCCCGACTGACACAAAGACTGCAGCAAGCCTTTCCGGATGTGCAGATCGCCGGCATGCTGTCACCACCCTTCCGACGCCTGAGCGCATCAGAAAATGAGGACATGGTTGAAATCATCAATAACTCAGGGGCACGATTATTGTTTGTGGGACTGGGCTGTCCGAAGCAGGAAATCTGGATGGCATCGCAACGTGATCGTGTGCAGGCCGTCATGCTGGGTGTGGGCGCAGCATTTGATTACCATGCCGGCGTACTGCCACGTGCACCGCAGAGCTGGCAGCGTCTGGGATTGGAATGGCTCTACCGACTGTGCCACGAGCCGTCGCGGTTGATGAAGCGATATCTGATCACCAACAGCTTATTTATTCTGGCGCTCCCCGGCGAGTTGTGGCGACGGCCCCGGCACTGAGAAACGTGCATGCGGCTCTTCTCCGACCACCGCTTGCCATGCCTTGTAACTCAACAGGCCATAACCTTCTACTTCGGCAAAACGAGAGGGCGTACTGACATAGGTATTGTTTTCAAATTCGGCGAAATTACGTACATTTTTATTGCCGTGATGACTCCAGAGTCGAAAGGTCGGCGTCTCCTTGCGCGATATGAACTGATTTTCGGCTATGCGATTACGCCTGACTGATGCAAATGGAGCGGTCTCATTGAAGAGTATATGTTCATGAACATTGTCGGAGAAAATATTTTTGGCAATCAAATTACCGAAGCCATTATGCAATTGCATGCCGCTGGGATTATGCAGTAATTGATTTCCTCGGACCGTGACACCATTAGCAAAATCATCCAGGTAGATCGCATGCGACATACGTCCTTGAAGATGCATGATTTTGTTTCTTTCGATGAGCGTATCCAGCGATTGCCGATCTCGCGCAAAGGTGTAGATGCCGCCACAGTCCCCCAGTCTCAGGCAAGCCCGATCGATCAGATTGTCTGTGACGATGGCCTGGCGAAATACTCGTATGCCGATGTAGGCTGTGTTCGTGATGCGATTACGCTGCACGACATGACCGCGCGCCGCCTCAAAGACGATAGCGCCTTTGGATCGACGAGGCATGCCCAGCATGCCGGCACCCTCAATTTGGCTATCAGCGATGATCACGTCCTGAGCATCATCATTGGCGCGTATGCCGTTTTGCACCGTGCCGCTGATACGGATCCCACGCAGCCTTGCACCGCTACCACCGATGAGAATAGCTTCCTCGCCGCTGTTGATGATGTCGACGTCTGAAATCGCGAGGTTGCGGCTGTCACTGCCATCAATACCCAGTGTGGCCGCGAAAATTTTCAAATGATGGATGTTCACCTCCTGCGACCCGCTGGCGTTGATGGCGCGCGCGCGTTGGGTCACCCAGGCACGACCCTCGGGTGATTTGCCATCGGGCGGCCAGACATGCAGCCAGCCATCGGCATGTATCCACTCACCGGGAGAGTCCAGCATCCATCGCTTGCCTTCAACATAAAATTCAGTCTCTGGCAGCAAGCCAAAGCCCTCATCATCGCCGGGCGCAAGTTGCACTATCTGATCCTCATATCGCGCAATCATCCGCTTCTGTATCAGCCAGTCGGCAGCGCGCCAGACCAGAGTCCCACCCGCCATGGCTGACTCGGGAAGATTCGTTTTCAACTGTAGCACCGAGAGCTTCTGACCTTTAAGCCACTCACCAGGATCATTGGGATGATGCGCGAGTGGCAGGAATTGACCTGCGATCTCTAACTGGGCTGGAGCGGCATCCAGTCTCGCTGACCATAGTCGCGGATCGCGGGGATGGTTTTTCCAACCCGAGACTGGTCGTGCTGGTGTGATAGCCGCGTAGCCACAGTCACCGCGCGTCGTGACGGTAACGCCACGGCGGTTCGACAAATCAAGCTCGCCGACATAAGTACGGCCACATTCAAGAAGAACTGTTTCGCCATCTCTGACGACGGTCGGCATGGCTAATGGCGTTGCCGATGCCTGTGAACTCAGCATTATCAATAACAGCATTCGTCGCATCATTGCCCGATCTCCTCCAGTCGGGCCCTATCCTGAACATCTCAGAGGGGAAGGTGTTGGTGAAGATCAAAAAAAAGACCAGCACGAGGCTGGTCCATGAGGTAACCACCTAAAAAATCTACCGCATCAGTTCAATTTCCAGGAACGAACGTAATTGACTTCATACGAATTGCCTATGCCCGTTGGTGTCGTATTGTCAGGCGTTCCGCTCGCGCTGCCATACCAGAGGTCCAGCATGATGTACATAGGATCGGGCATCGTCACATTCAGGGTATATACCTCGCGGCCATCAAAGTAAAAGGTCTGCTTGTTTGGCTCCCATTTCAGTGCGTATTTATGGAAAGCTGCGGACAGATCCGAGGTCAGTATCGTTTTCGATCCACCCAAACGGCCGGCATCGAGCCACACAGTCGGCGCATAGGCAGTGGGATGCAGATTCGCATCAGACCATCCGCTGTTGGGTCCACCGCCCGCATACGCCTCCATCACATCAATCTCCGGACGTCGGGTGCCGATGTGATTGAACAACCAGAAGGCCGGCCAAGTGCCCCTACCCACTGGGAGCTTGGCTTCGATTTCGAAGAAACCATAGGTCTGATAGTACTTGCCGTCCGTGTCAATCGTGCGATTGAAAAATTTGCCGCTCGCATCACGTTGCGGCCAGATTTTCAGACTGCCGTTAGATACGGTGTAGTTCTTGGTGGGATTACTGGCTTCATACCAGATCGAATCATTCCACACGGCGGTGTTGAATGAATTGAACTCGTCCTGAAACGCGAGCTTGTAGGTGCCCGCTGCTTGGCCAAAGGGCATAGGCGTGGTGCTTGCTGGTGCTGTGCTTGTTGGCGCTGTTGTAGTTGTGGTCGGCGTCGTGGTCGTTGGCGTCGTGGTCGTTGGTGTCGTGGTCGTTGGTGTCGTGGTCGTTGGTGTCGTGGTGGTGGTACTTGTACTCGTCGTTCCACCTGATGAAGATGCAACCGTCGTGGTTACTGTGCCATCCGGATTGGTGTTGACGACGTTTGCTGATGTCAGATTGCCTGCTGGGTCGATTGAATATTGTGCAGTGCCCGTACCACCGCCACAGGCCGCCAGTATGAAGGAAACACTCGTTGCCGCCACCAGTGAGTGCGCGCGTATCGTTTTGCTTTTACATGTAAATTGGTTTATCAAAATTTTCTCCATCGATTGAGTCTGATCTGCCCGACAACACAGATCGCTTACAAAGCTCTCTTCAGAGCATTGCCGATAGAGAAGAGTTCCGGAAAGTAATGAAAAAGTTTTTTACTTTAGTAACGGTGCTATGGGAACACTGATGAGAAAAGACCAATATCGTCTAACCATGTTTGCGACAACGACAAGAATGCTATCCCTCGAATTTCCAATCTCCGTTATCGCGTAGCGGCACACGCTCACCACAAAAAACGGATTGTATTAACGTCTTAATATCAATCAAACAGCTGGCAAACCATTCACATTGATGGATGCGGCAACGGAATCTTCGACGGCAACAGCCGTACTCTGTGCAAGGTCGACTTCCTCCACGAGTGTGCTGGAGACATTCTTCAGCTGCCCGATCACATGCTCGGCAAGCCGCAGGGCCATTGCGGTGATGGTGATTGTCGGGAAATTGGCGCCAGCTGTGGGAAATACCGAGCTGCCTGCGATATACAAGTTAGTAAGGCCATGAACTTTGCAGTCAGCATCGACAACGCCTTTTTTTTCATCCTTGTGCATACGGGTAGTCCCCATGTGATGCCAGGTACCCTCAGCCTCCAGTGTCGCTGGCCATCCATACAACTCCATCGAGGGATCAAGGTTGACATGCGCAATGCCCGTTTGACGAAGCTCGGTCGCGATTAGCGCAAGGCTGCGATCGGCAGTACGTCTGACCTGCGTATCAAGGCGCCAGTCGACCTCAACGCGTGGCATGCCCAATGCATCTTTTTGTGTGAATGACAAACTGACCCGACTGTCGGGATTGGGTGCCGGTTCGATGATGACCTGAAAACTGACCTTTTTTATCATCGCACGCGGATGAAACAGTCGCGTGAAACCATAAGCAAAGGTATTGAATGGCTCTTTCACCATCGTCATGACATCATCGCGCAAACGCCAGCCGGGCTGATCTTTGGCGAGCAAGGCCTGCTTGCAGCGAAATAGTGCCTGGGCACCCCGACTACCCTCACCGGGAAACTCGGAACAAAAACAGATACGCGCATTCAGCAAGCGTTCTTTTTCCAATGTCTCGGGGGTCAATGCAAGCTGTGCGGCGATATGAACGCCTTGCGCGGCCACCGCTGAATTCATGTAGTGGTATTTGATGTCGTAGAGCTTGTTGCGCGACCATGCTTGCGAAAAGTGAATATCACCACTCAAAAGACGGGGGTGATCCATGAAAAACCGACCGACCAGATCGTGCTGATTACCCAGACCTGAGGGAACGATTCTGTTCGAAGCCAGCAGCAGTCGCGCATTCTCTATGCCGCCCGTGGCCAGTATGAAGATACGCGCAGCGACACGCATACGCTTGCCGGTCAGGGTCTGCACCATGACTTCCTTGATGCGCCCGGCCATCAAATCCGGAATGATCTGGGTCACATTCGCGTAGAGAAATACGCGCACATAGCGTGCATTGCGCAGCTCTCGACGGTAGTTCTTGCCAAAACGTACTGGCGGACTGAATTGGGAAATGGTGTCGCGTACCTTGCCTGATTTGAGAGGAATACGACGTACATCCGGACGTCCAATCGCCTCTTCCCAGTACGAGGGATCAAAATTGATGGGCCCCAGCTTGAGTACCTCATGCGTGCGACGGTAATACGGCTCAAGATGCGACAGACCGAAAGGCCAGCCGCTATGCGGTACCCAATCACGCTGCTCGAAATCCCATGCATCCAGTGGCCTGCTCCAGCCACCCCAGCAGTTACTGCTACCACCCAGAAAACGTGCACGGCAGCCGTCGGCAAACTGATAATTCAGCCCGGTCGCCTTGCCGCGATACAGATCGCGGGTCTCATGATCCGCTTGCAAACCACCGCTCTCCAGCAGACACGTATCGATGCCCTGTTTTTCAAGTTCACGCGCTATCGAAATTCCCGCGACGCCACCACCGATGATGCAAACCGTCGCAATCAGGGATTTGTCCTGACTGATCTGGCGCGTGTCTATGAACATGCATTCTCCCGTTTAATGATGTCGCCACTGTCTGATCTTGCGCCGTGCTCGCTGTGCCATCTGACCGGCCAGCAGCACGGGATGCGTAAGACCATGCCACCAGGACCTGAACACGATAGCCCGATACAAACTCTGCCTCTGACCGCCGAGACGCGTTTTGTAGTCGTAAAATCCCCAAAGAAAATGAAATCGCTCTGCATGACTGGCAATGGCTGCTTCTATCGTCAGCGCACAGCACAAAAATCCGAGTCTCAGATCATCATGCCGGGGGTCATGCGCAATTACATGCATGAAGATGGATTTTTCAAGTCGGGTACAAAGAAGGCCTGCACAAATTTCGCCCTGGATTTCAATGACCGAGAGCTGGCCGCATTCGCGCACCATCGCGCGCAGACGTTTCGCCTCATGCTCACTCATATTGAATGAGCGACCTTTGCGCGACATGCGGGCCTGACTGAGCTGAAGAACACGATCAAACTGGGCATCGCTCATTTCGGATCCGTCAATTTGGCGGAAACTCAGATCCGGTTGCTTGCGGCAGCTACGTCGATAGTGATAGCGGATTTTTTCGCGCGTCTGTGATGACAGACTCGCCTTCCAGGCTGAAGCAGAATCCGGCAAGGACAATAAATAGTCTTCCGAAAATTCAGTTTGCAGCAGGGGTAAGCTCAGGCCATCGCCTTCGATGCGGATGGCGTGCAGGCAAATCGCACCAACGTGCGCGTATTCTCGAAACACGGCTTGAGCGAATCTTTTCAGATGTGGCGCATCAATTGCGTGCATTTCGTTGATAACGCGCGCCACTCTGCCTTTGACCTGAAACAAGATCAAGCCCGTGATACCGCCATTGCTGCGCGCGACCCAGGCTTGTACATCCGGACGTAAACTGCCATGGATGCGTAAATGAGGTTCGCTGCAAAAAATACTCTGATACAGACCATGCAGCGCCGGCCACAGATAGCCGGGCAAAGGCCAGCGGTGAAATTCTGCAGCAAGACCAGATTTTTCGGTCAAGATTTTGGGGACAAACGCAGCAGTCTGCATAGCAGTTCGTATCAGCGATATCAGCGTCAGGATTGTTTTTACGCGCTTACATCGGTCTTTGAATTGCGCGATATCGCACCCGAGTAGCCGAGCTGTCGATATTTGCCATAGCCGTAACGCCCGCCGTAGCCATAACGACCTGACTGCACCGGCATGTCATTGAACAGCAAACCCTTGGCTGAGAGACCGGCTCGCGCGAGCCGCTGCAGGGATTCGCTGACCTCGGCAGGCGTGGTCACGCCAGCGCGCGTGGCAAGGAAAATCGCCCCTGCATGCGCACCCAAGACCAGACTGTCCGCCACCGCAAGCAAGGGGGCGGCATCGATGAGAATGAGGTCATAGTGCGGCGCCAGTTGCGCGAGCAGATTCGCCATCGCGGGACGCAGCAGCATTTCGGATGGATTTGGCGGCAGACTGCCTGTGGCGATGAAATCAAGATGCTCAAGCACGTCTCGTCTCAGTACGACATCGATCGGTGTACCTGACAGCAGATCTGACAGACCTGCCTGCCGGTCCCCGTGAAAATAGCGATGCAAATGCCCATCGCGCAAGTCACCATCGATCAGCAGCACCCTTCGACCACTCGCGGCCATGATGGCAGCGAGGTTCACCGAGACGAATGACTTGCCCATGCCCTCTGTCGGCCCGGTGATCAGCACGATGCGGTTGGGCGCATGATTCAGGCAGAACTGCAGCGCGGTACGAAAATTGCGCAAGCTCTCGACAGCGATGTCCATGCTCGAGATGCGCGATAGCAGAGGCAAGCTTGCTGACTCGTCAGTGCGCTCGGCAAGACTTTCCTGCGTGCGACTGTGGGGAATGCTGGCATATACCGGCACACCGGAGGCTCTCTCGAGCTGCACAGGATCCTCAAACGCGGTTTGCAGTGATCGACGCAGGAACGCGGCCAGAACACCGATGAACAGCCCTGCGAAGATCGCGATGGCGATGATGCGGGGACGGTTGGGCGCGACAGACTGTTCCGGTTTTTCCGGTGCATCCACCAGACGTACATTACTGGTCCGACCGACGGTCGTCAGCTGCAACTGCTGAGCCGACGACACCAGCGCGGCATAAAGCTCACTGTTGACCTTTACATCGCGCGAGAGTCGCACCATTTCCTGCTCGAGTACCGGCAGATTTTTCAGCTGGGCAGTCGCCTGCGTGATCTCTGCAGTCACATCACGCAGCTGCTCATCGATGCTCATGACGGCAGGATGATTGGCTGTGTAGCGCGACAGCAGCTCGGTGCGTTTTTGCTCCAGCTCGATTCTGCGAGTCCGTGCAGCGGCAGAACGTTGCAGTGTGATGCGCCCTTCTTCACCCAAGTCTACTGTGCCATGCGCATTACGGAATTGGTTGTAGCGGGCCTCAGCCTGTTCCAGTTGTTGCTTGAGCTCTGGCAAGCGCTTGTTCAGATAGGCAAGCGACTTGTCCGCTTCTTCAGTGCGGCGAGCGCTGTTTTGGGCCATGTACTCTCGCCCTATTTCATTGAGCAGCTGATAGACCGATTCAGCGCTGCCGCCTTTGATCGTTGCTTGCAGTATGCCTGATTGCTTGCCGATTTCACTGACATCAAGCGTGCGTTGCACTGATTCGATCGCGGCAATACGAGAACTGCGAGTAAGATCAAAACGCACACCGGGCTCGCCTTTCAATTCGTCGATACGCAGCACAATAGGACCAAAGCGCGTGTTGATGTTTTCTGTCTCGGTAGTTTTTCCGCTGAACGTGATCCCACTTTCTTTCTCGGTGACCTGATAGCGACCCTCGTCACCTACCTGCACGATGAAACTGCGGTTTTCCAGGAGTACTGGCACAGTGAATTCGCCGACTGTGATGCGTTCATCACCCCAGGCATAGCCGCCTGTGTTCAGCGGCGCGGGCAGCCACTCTTGAAGCGGAATATCATGCTGTACCAGCCAGTTGCCAACGACCGGAAATCGTATCGGTCTGGCGTCAATATACAAGCGCAGATTGTCGATGGCATGAGCAATCACCAATCTTGAGCGCAGCAATTCGACTTCAGCTGCTGCCGCGGTCTTGTAGTCGATGATGGAGCCGGCTTCTCCCAGAATATTTTTTGGCTCGCGCTGACCTTTTTCTTCGACATGTACCATCAGGCTGGCTTCATAGACGGGTCGAGCCAGCATCGCATAGAGAACACCAGCAAGAGCGATACCTAGTGTGATGAAAAAAATCAGCCAGCGCTGATCAACGATCATCTGCACATAGGTCATCAAATCGGCCTCTTTATCCTCCGCCAGAATCAAGGGTGGCTCGGATGGAGTGATCAGATGAGGGGACAAGGAATTCATTGGGCTTCCGGGAATCAATGTGCTAAGCAAGAAGTGCTGCGATTCAAGGCTGGCAGTCGAGTTTGCACGGCACGCTCTATCAGGCGCAGTGCGTGACAGAATGCCGCGAGACCATGCTGATAGGGATCGGGAATATCGAGGTCACAGGGCTCACCAAGGCGCTCAACTTTTTTGCTGGCTATCGGATAGCGGCGGATCACAAACTGTGTCTGGGCGCTGTCCATGGTGAATACAAGATCGGCTTCGTGCATCATCCAGCTCGCCAGGTTCCGAGATCGATGCTCGCTAATGTCTATGCCGGACTGCCACATCAATTCAATCGCGATTCGGTCTGCAGGGCTGCCTTCAAGCGTACTTAAGCCCGCAGAGTAAACATCGTGCAAGGGCAGCAACTCTCGCAAAAGGCCTTCTGCCATTGGACTGCGGCAGATATTGCCGGTGCATAGCAAGAGAATGTTTCGAATCACGTCAGCGTCCCGGTGTGGTTGCGATCACCGCGGTGGGTAGTGCACCAGGAATCATCGCGCTGATGGTACGGTTCCAGTTCGTCAGCGGCGTGGCAGCGACATACACGACATCGCGCGGATTGAGCTCGAAGCCTTCGGCCATGGCCAGCGCACCGGGTGCATTGGCATCAAGCTGGTACACCACGGAGGATTGACTATTGCGGCGAACGACATAGACCTGACGCGCATCCCCGGTGACAGGATTGATGCCACCTGCTTCGCCCAGCGCTTCATTGAGTGTCAGACGGCCATTGCGCATGGGTAGTGCGCGCGGCGATGTCACTTCACCCGAGATGAAGATTTTTGTTTCATCACGCGAGAGTACGCGCACCACGTCACCGCTGGCGAGCATGATGGAGGAAGGATTGACACCGCGCTGAACCAATTGCGGCATATTGATCTGGTAGGTCTTGCCTTCGCGGCTGACCATGATACGGCTCTGATCTGCCATTGGTGTAACGCCACCTGCGCGATTGATGGCCTCGGTGAGCGTCATCGGCAAATCATTGATGGCTTGTACGCCCGGTTGTTTGACCTCGCCATCCACATAGACGCGCTTGCTGCGGTAGGTGAGCACGCGCAGCGTGACTTTGGGATTTTTAAGATAGTGAGACAAGCGCCGGATCAGCTGCTCATGTGCCTCGACTGGCGTGAGTCCTGCGACCTTCAGCTTGCCGGCATAGGGAAAATCGAGCATGCCCTGCTGATCGATTTCAAAACCGGATTGCGGCTGCATGGGACTGACAGCCACACCGGCAACACCGACTGCACCGGGTACACCGGCGGGCAGCATGGAGGCAGACAACTCGGGATGATCCCAGACGACGATGTGCAGGACATCGCCGGCTTCGATACGGTAGACCTGTGCAGGCTGCAAAAGCGCAGTGATATCTTCGGCGACTTGCTGATCGCGCAGCGCTTTCTCCTGCCGCACCAGGCGCGGTGTGATGGCAAGAATTTCAGCCGGTGCCACGACGGCGTCGGCCTCGTCTGCCTCCGGGGAAGCTGGCCGCGCTTTGCCAAACTGAATGCCGGGCGCCATCGCTGTACAAGCTGATAGTCCTACCACCACCCCTACTGCCAACACCCTGCTGCGCATGATGAACTGCCTTCCCTGAAACGCATCGGCCTACCGAGCTCTGGGGATGACTGTAGGTTGATCGTCAGGACGCGCTCTTGATGCCCCTCATGCTTCTCGCAGGGTCTGTATGGGCGGTCTCGAGAGAACGTTACGCAGGCCGAACCATCCGCCCGAAAAGGCACAGACAATACCAGCTGTGATACCCACTATCCATACCAGCGGGCTGAACTGCCATTCAAATTCGAAGACTTGATGCGCCAGCACCCATCCGACTAGTGATGCGCCGCCGGCAGCCAGTACACCGGCGGCGCTACCCACCAGCAGACACTCGACCCATTGCGCACGTGACAGCTCACGTCGGGTGGCACCGAGCGCTCGCAGCAATCCGGCTTCATGCGCACGCTCATTCTGTGAAATCAGCATGGCAGCAGCGAGCACCATGACGCCTGACACCAGCGTAAACAGAAAGAGAAATTCAACCGCAGAAATGACCTGATCAATGACTCGCTGTACTTGAACGACCATGCTGCCAACATCGACAATGGTCAAATTGGGATAGTGACGTATCAGTTGGTTTACCAGAGACTGCTGGCTGGCTGGCAAATGAAACGCCGTGATGTAGGTCGCAGGCAGATTTTGTGCTGCAGATGGATTGAGAATCACGAAAAAATTCACGCGCATGGATCCCCAATCCAGCTTGCGCAGGCTGGTGATTTTCACATCAATGCTTTGTCCGCCCACATCAAAGCGCAACAGGTCACCTAGTTTAAGTCCCAGCGTTTTTGCCAGACCTTGCTCAACCGATGCTTCGGGCTGCGTATCATCAAACCAGCGACCTTCGGTGATCGTGTTGTGCGCCGGCAGCTCGGCCAGCGTGGACAGATTGAATTCGCGCTCAACCAATCGTTGTGCGCGTTCTTCGGTATATGTCGCACTGCTGATGTTGCGTCCATCAACCTGCAGAAGACGTCCACGTATCATTGGCGCGAGACTGACATCGGCGATGCCATTGTGCGTGAGCTCATGCGTGACAGCTTGCTGCTGATCGGGTTGTATGTTGATGATGAAATGATTGGGCGCATCTGGCGGCGACGACTGTCTCCAAGCATTGACCAAATCTTGTCTGACCACGGTCAGCAGCAGCAAAGCCATCAGGCCGAGTGAGAGAGCAACGATTTGCAATACCGTCGCCGCAGGCCTGCGTTTGAGCGACGTCTGCGCAAAACGCCATGCCGGCCAGCCCGGTGGCACACGCACGCTCTGCAATAATCGCAACAGCAGCCAGCCGGCCAGAAATGAGACTGCCATCAGGGCGATGAAACCGCCTGAGGTCAACAGACCCAGACGAAGGTCGCGAGCCTGCCAGAGCAGCAATCCCATGAATGAAGCCAATGCGAGCAGGTAGCCGGAAACCGTGAATGCTTTCGGAGGATCTTGCTCGCGACGAATCACGCGGTTATGCGGCACATTTCGCAATTGCAGTACGGGTGGTATCGCAAATCCCAGCAGAAGCAAGAGACCGGTCGCCACGCCCTGCACCATCGGCATCCAGCCCGGCGGCGGCAGTCGAGTGGTCATTAATGCACCCAGCCATTCCAGCAGCAGAAAATGTGCACCAAAGCCGATGGCTGCCCCCAGCAAACCACCAAGGGTACCGATCAGGATGAATTCAATCAGATAAATTCGCGTGACTTCGCTTTGCTTCAGACCAAGACAACGCAGCATGGCCACCGCATCCAGATGCCGCTGCATGAAACGGCGTGACGCCATGGCAATGGCCAGCGCAGCCAGCATGGCGGTCAACAAACTCACCAGCGAAAGAAATTGGCGAGCGCGCTCCAGTGTTGTCCGCATCTCCGGACGACCGGACTCAAGCGATTCGAGTTGCACGCCGCGTACCTCATTGACCTTGATTTCATTGTCCAGCCAGCGCTGAAAAGCCGTAATGGCCGATGAGTTTCCGGCAAGCTGCAGTCGGTAAGTGATTCGGGATCCGCTTTGTACCAAACCGGTGGATGCGAGGTCTGGCAATGCCAGCATGACGCGCGGTGCAAAGTTCATGAATCCTGCACCACGATCTTTTTCCAGAAGAATTTCAGCAGCAATCGTAAAACGTCGCTCACCCAGCGTCATTGCATCGCCCAGACGAAGCCCGCGTAATGAGAGAAGCGCTGTATCCACCCAGACCGTGCCAGCATCTGGCGCCCCCTTGGTGGTGAGCTCGGCATCTTTTGTGCGAAGACGCAGATCGCCCCGCAATGGATAGGCGGATGACACAGCCTTGACTGCCACCAGACGCGTGTCTTCTGTCTCAGCCTTGCCTGTAGTGGCCATGCTCGGAAAGCTCACAACGTCGGCGTTGAGCAGACCACGGGCAGCAGCTTCGGCGCGCCATGCCTCGCGCAGCGGGTAATCGCTACGCACCAGCAAATCGGCACCCAGCAACTCGGTCGCATCGCGCTCGAGTGCGGCATTCATGCGATCAACAAAGAACCCCACCGCCGACAAGGCCGCCACAGCAACCGCCAAAGCAGCCAGTAAAAAGCGTAACTCACCGGCACGCCAGTCGCGGCGCGTCATGCGCAAGGCATGCTGCAAAGTCATCAACGCTTCAGAAGCAACACGCATACAGGCTCTCCGAATACCCGCCCGCGAAGTACGCAGGCAAAGAGGGATTGTAAGAGACTGAGAGAAATCAGGCTGACGACCTGAAATCAGGCGGCCAAGGATGTTCTGATGGCAGAGATTCCTACGACACAAAGGGCCTGCCGCCTGCTGGGGACGCGGCAGACACACTGTCACCTGACGTAATTTTCGAATTCATCAGGCCTGCGATTAACCACACTGGATCCCGGCGTGCGCCGGGATGACGGGAGGAGTTTTATCCAAGGGTGTCAGGCTAACCCAGGACGTCTGGGTAGGATTACCCAAAAAATCTGGCTGCCTGATTACATGGTGGAGCCCTTCATGCCATCCTGATGGGTGCGTTCGAAATTTTCCTGACAAGGTGCGCAACGCTCTGCAAAAGGTATTGCCTGCAACCGCTCGAAAGGAATTTCGTAGCCGCAGTTGATGCATTCGCCATAAGTACCGCTATCGAGTTTTTTGCGCGCCAGTTCAATTGCACGCAATTCATGCATGTCTCGACCGACGGCTGCATTACCAATATCGATGGACAAATTAGCGAACGATAAATCACCGGGATCAGGGACTTCGCTGGCCAGCTGTACATAGTCATCCTGCAGACTGACCTCGCGCTTGATGTCATCACGCAGATCTTGCTCGCGGTCGCTGAGCAATTGGTACAAATACTTTTTTTGTTCCTGATTCAGGTTCTCCATGCGGCTTCCTTGGTCTCGGGTGGGTCAATGCGCAGCGAGATCTTCGGGTGAATTGCAAGTCCGCTGCCATGAGCCATTCTGTTGCGAGCGAAGCTGGATGAATTTGATATAAAACAATGAGGCCATCGGTGCCAGAGACTTGATGAATCTGGGATTGGTCATGCAAAAAATCGATTTAACACCCCCATTGATCGAAAATTCGCACGACAAATATTGCAACTTTAAAAACAAAAACTTGCGCGATCGCAGAGTGTCACCACCCGTTGATTTGTCTCAAGCTCACACCGCTAGACATCAAAAAAATAATCGCTAGACTGCCGTTTCTGGTCATTAACTTCCAGCCTGACAAAAAGAGTGATCCCATGAATGCATATCTTGACGACAGCTACTACGCCACCGAAGCTCTGCCCCGCAGCGAAGACCTGATGAATGAATTTCTCGAGGCCTCAGTAAAAAGCCAAGGGAGCGCACGAGAATCCTATCTTTTGCGCGAAGCCGGACTTAGCCTTGCGAGACTACTGAAAGCAGAACAGTTGGTGGATATGCGGCAAAACGTGAACAAATTGGTTCCCTCATCGCTGCGACCCAGACCGATTCGCCGCAGCAGAGGACGACGCCGGCCGTTCATTCACACGGGTCAGTCGGATTTGTTACTGGGCCGGCCTGACTAAGGAGCACGGTTCACATTCTGCAGGTGCACGGCAGGTGCGTCCATGATGCGCATCATGGACGCCTGCAGCGGGTGTTGGGAGAAATCTTCTGCGCTTGGGCAATGAGGGCAGCAGCACCAGCCGGCCTCGGCGGGCCGTGATCACCAGGATCTTCAGTCTTGCAATGCCTGCCGGATTTGCTCCAGCGAAGTTGGATCTTCGATGGTGGTCAGATCACCCGGATCCCTGCCTTCACAGAGGGCCTGGATGGAACGCCGCAGCAATTTGCCCGAGCGTGTCTTGGGCAGCAGATTCACGCAATGCACGCGTGAAGGTCGAGCGACCGCGCCGAGTTGCTTGTCCACCACAGCCCAGACTTCTTTCTCCAGTTGCGCACGCGCCTCTGGTGTGGCAGTGCTTGAAGCGAGCTTGGGTATGACGAATGCCACAGCAACCTGACCCTTGAGATTGTCTTCGACACCGACAACGGCAACCTCGGACACATTGGGATGGCTGGAGATGCTCTCTTCAATTTCTCGCGTGCCCAGCCGATGCCCGGCCACATTGATCACATCATCGGTACGACCCAGAATGAAGTAATAGCCATCCGAATCCCGAATACCCCAGTCAAAGGTGGAGTACACCTGTTCCGTTGCAAAATTCGTCCAGTAGGTATTGATGAAACGCTGATCATCGCGGTAAACCGTTTGCATGCATCCCGGAGGCAGCGGACCTTCGATGACGAGCACACCTTTTTCGTTATCGCCACAGAGCGCACCGGTCGCTTCATTGAGCAACTTGAGTTTGTAACCCGGCATGGGTACGCCGGGGCTACCCAGTCGCGTGGGCTTGTCTTCCAGTCCTTTTGCAATCGACAGTACAGGCCAGCCGGTCTCGGTCTGCCAGTAGTTGTCAATGATGCTTACACCCAGCTCACCGGCAATCCACGCGGAAGTTGATTCATCCAGCGGCTCTCCGGCAAGATAGAGTGCCTTGAGCGATGAGACATCGTACTGCTTCATTAATTCGGGCGGCTGTTTTTTCAGCACACGTACTGCAGTCGGTGCAGAGAACATGCGCGTGACCTTGTGCTTTTCAACGATTTGCCACCAGATGCTGGCGTCAGGCCGCAGTGGCGTGCCTTCGTAGAGCACCGTCGCCATGCCGGCAATCAGCGGCCCATACACAATATACGAGTGCCCGACGACCCAGCCTATGTCCGAGGTCGAGAAATAGGTTTCGCCCGGCTTGCCTTCAAAAATGTAGTCCATCGATGCAGCGAGTGCCACGGCATAGCCACCGACATCGCGTTGAACACCTTTGGGACGACCGGTCGTGCCTGAGGTATACAAAATGTAGGAAATATCCTCCGACGCCAGCCAGGTGACGGGCACATGCGCATGCATGTATTTTTCACGCAGCGATGCGTAGTCAACATCACGACCGGCAACCATCTCCATCGCAACGCGTTTGCGATCCACCAGCAGCACGTGTGCAGGTTTATGCGAAGACAAGACAATCGCCTGATCCAGTAGAGGCTTGTAGGGTACGGGTTTGCCACCACGCGATCCGGCATCCGCAGAGATGATCAGTTTGGGTTGTGCGTCTTCAATGCGCGTTGCCAGACTGTTGGAAGCAAAACCACCAAAGACCACTGAGTGAATCGCACCAATGCGCGCGCAGGCCAGCATGGCGAACACTGCTTCGGCAATCATTGGCATGTAGATCAGCACCGTGTCGCCTTTGACCACACCCAGCGACTGCATGATCGCCGCCATACGCTCGACTTCAGCCTGTAATTCCTTGAAGCTCCAGGTTTTTTCGGCGGGAGCGCCATCGGGTGTTTCGGTAGTGATCGCGATCAGCGCTGTTTGCTCACCCTGACGCGATGCCCAGCGATCAACGGCGTTATGACAGAGATTGGTCTGACCACCGACGAACCAGTTCGCAAAAGGCGGACGGGAATAATCCAGCACCTGACTGAACGGTACATGCCAATCGATGCGCTCTGCCTCCTTGCGCCAGAAGTTCTCCGGATCTTCAATCGACGTCCGATAGAAATCTGCGTAGTTCATCGCGCTCTCCTCACTTATTTTTTATCTTTCGATGCTGCTTACAAACGGTAACCGCTTACTTTTTTTACTCAGAATGCGTCAGCGGGTATGCGAACCCAGCCTTCCATCAGCACGCGTGCACTTCGGCTCATGATGGCTTTGGTGACACGCCACTCGCCTTCTACCTCAGTGGCTTGCGCACCCACGCGCAAGGTACCGGAGGGATGACCAAAGCGCACCGCCTCGCGCGCACCACCGCCGGCGGCTGCGTTGACCAGCGTACCCGGTATCGCTGCGGCAGTGCCAATCGCAACGGCTGCCGTTCCCATCATGGCATGGTGCAGTTTACCCATGGACAGCGCACGCACCAGCAGATCAATACTGCCAGCATCGACCTGCTTGCCGCTTGAGGACTGATAACTGGCGGGCTTGGCAACGAAAGCAACCTTGGGTGTGTGCTGACGGCTGGCTGCTTCATCGAGTGATTTGATTAATCCCATGCGCAGCGCACCGTGGGCGCGTATGGTTTCAAACATCGCAAGAGCTTTGGCGTCACCGTTGATCGCATCCTGCAATTCGGTACCCGTGTAGCCGATGGCATCGGCATTCACAAAGACGGTCGGTATGCCGGCATTGATCATCGTGGCCTTGAGCACGCCCACACCCGGGACATCGAGGTCATCAACCAGCTGACCGGTGGGGAACATGGCGCCCCCTGCTCCGTCTTCATCCGCTGCCGGATCCATGAACTCGAGCTGCACTTCGGCTGCCGGAAAGGTCACACCATCCAATTCAAAATCACCAGTCTCCTGTACTGCACCGTTGGTCATCGGTACGTGCGCAATGATGGTCTTGCCGATATTCGCTTGCCAGATGCGCACGACAGCAACACCATCACGAGGCACACGCGATGCATCGACCAAGCCATGGCTGATCGCAAAGGGACCGACAGCTGCTGAAAGATTGCCGCAGTTACCGCTCCAGTCAACGAAAGCTTGATCGATGGATACCTGACCAAACAGATAGTCGACATCGTGATCTGCCTTGGTGCTTTTTGACAGAATGACCGTTTTGCTCGTGCTGGAGGTGGCGCCACCCATGCCATCGATCTGCTTGCCATAGGGATCAGGGCTGCCAATGACACGCAAGAGCAGTTTGTCACGCGCGGCGCCGGGCTTCTGTGCTGACTCGGGCAAGTCCTGCAAATGGAAAAAAACACCTTTGCTGGTGCCGCCGCGCATGTAGGTGGCGGGGATTTTGATTTGGGGTGGGTGGGACATGGTTTACCTTTGTATCTTGTATCGTGGTTTACAACGAACGCCGCTGGGTCCCCCCTTGCAGACGCTTTACGCAGCCTTAGCCGACGCCAGAAAATCCTGCGCAAACCGCTGCAGCACACCGCCGGCATCATAGATCGACACTTCCTCATCACTATCGAGTCTGCAAGTCACCGGCACCTCGAGCTTCTCGCCGTTCTTGCGATGAATAACCAGCGTCAGGTCAGCACGTGGCTTGCGCTCGCCGATGACATCAAAGGTCTCGGTCCCATCTATACCTAAGGTCTTGCGGTTGACGCCCGCTTTGAATTCCAGTGGCATGACGCCCATGCCAATCAAATTAGTGCGGTGAATACGCTCGAATCCCTCGGCAACAATCGCTTCAACACCCGCAAGTCGCACGCCTTTCGCAGCCCAGTCGCGCGATGAGCCCTGACCGTAATCGGCACCCGCGATGATGATCAGTGGCTGCTTGCGCTCCATGTAGGTTTCAATGGCTTCCCACATGCGCGTGACCTTGCCTTCAGGCTCAATCCGCGCAAGCGATCCTTTTTTAACCTTGCCATCAACCACGCACATTTCATTCATCAGCGTTGGATTCGCAAAGGTTGCGCGCTGCGCGGTCAGGTGATCGCCGCGATGCGTTGCATAGGAATTGAAATCTTCTTCAGGCAATCCCATTTTCGCCAGGTATTCACCGGCTGCGCTGTCGAGCAAAATCGCATTCGAAGGGGACAAGTGATCGGTGGTGATGTTGTCACCCAACACAGCCAGTGGCCGCATGCCTTTCATCGTTCGCTCACCTGCCAGCGCGCCCTCCCAATAGGGTGGACGACGAATATAAGTTGACGGAGCACGCCAGTCGTACAAAGGATTGACCTTGGTGCCGCTGTCTGCCTGAATCGCGAACATGGGCTCATACACTTGACGGAAGTGCTGCGGCTTGACGCTGGATTTGACGATGGCGTCAATCTCTTCATCGGTGGGCCAGATATCCTTGAGACGAATCTCTTTGCCATCCACGACGGTCAGCACATCCTTTTCGATGTCAAAACGTATCGTGCCTGCGATCGCATAAGCCACAACCAGCGGTGGCGATGCAAGGAAGGCCTGCTTTGCGTACGGATGAATACGACCATCAAAATTGCGATTGCCCGAGAGGACTGCTGTTGCATACAAATCGCGATCAATGATCTCCTGTTGGATCTTCGGATCAAGTGCACCGGACATGCCATTGCAGGATGTGCAGGCATAAGCCACCACACCAAAACCCAGCTTCTCCAGATCGCCCATCAGACCGGCTTCTTCCAGATACAGCGTTACGGCCTTGGATCCGGGCGCAAGTGAAGATTTCACCCAGGGCTTGCGGGTCAGGCCAAGCTTATTCGCATTACGTGCCAGCAGCGCAGCAGCGATCACGTTGCGCGGATTGGAGGTGTTGGTGCAGCTGGTGATGGCCGCGATAATCACCGCACCATCCGGCATCTGGCCGGGAACGTCTTGCCATGCGCTGGCGATGCCTTTGGCAGCCAGATCTGAGGTGGCGACACGCGCATGCGGATTGGAGGGACCGGCCATGTTTCGTACAACGGATGACAAATCAAATGTCAGTACACGTTCATATTCCACGTTGGACAGGCTGTCTGCCCACAGGCCGGCTGTTTTTGCATACGTTTCCACCAGCGCTACTTGTTCATCGCTACGGCCGGTGAGCTTCAGATATTGAATCGTCTGTTCATCAATCGAGAACATCGCAGCGGTCGCGCCATATTCCGGCGCCATGTTGGAGATAGTTGCGCGATCGCCGAGCGTGAGCGCGCGTGCGCCTGCACCATAAAATTCAAGATAAGCACCGACCACTTTGGATTGACGCAGAAACTCGGTCAGCGCCAAAACGATGTCAGTTGCAGTAATCCCCGGCTGGGGCTTACCGGATAACTCAACACCGATGATGTCAGGCAAACGCATCCACGATGCGCGACCAAGCATGACATTTTCTGCTTCGAGGCCGCCAACACCAATCGCGATGACGCCCAGCGCATCGACGTGCGGCGTATGGCTGTCGGTACCAACGCAGGTATCGGGGTAAGCCACGCCCTGCTGTGACTGTATGACCGGCGACATGCGTTCCAGATTAATCTGGTGCATGATGCCGTTCCCCGGCGGGATCACATCCACATTTCTGAAGGCGTGCTTGGTCCAGTTGATGAAGTCGAATCGATCTTCATTGCGCCTGTCTTCAATCGCGCGATTTTTCTCGAAGGCCTGAGGATCAAAACCACCGCACTCCACCGCCAGCGAGTGATCGACAATCAGCTGCACCGGCACCACCGGATTGACTTTGGCCGGATCGCCACCCTGATCGGCGATCGCATCGCGCAAACCCGCTAAATCAACGAGCGCGGTCTGACCCAGAATGTCGTGGCACACCACACGCGCAGGAAACCAGGGAAAGTCACGCTCGCGCTTGCGCTCAATGAGCTGCCTGAGTGATTCCGTCAATGTCGCAGGATCGCAGCGGCGCACGAGGTTTTCCGCAAGCACGCGTGAGGTATACGGCAGCTTGTCATAGGCGCCGGGCTGAATTGCTTCAACGGCGGCTCTCGCATCGAAATAGTCGAGCTGGGTTCCGGGGAGGGGTTTGCGGTTTGCGGTGTTCATGATTGGGTGAGGTAGAGGTTCTGTAAGAGACACTTCGACGGGTTGAGCATTGCTACGAAATACGCTGGATCCCCCCCTTGCAGGGCGCGTCATGGCGAGTACGCCATGACAGTTTCGCGGGCAGACCGCGGGCGGTCTGAAACCCCCGCTACACCTTTCGCCGGGATGACAATTTTGAGGTCAACAGTTCTTAAAACACTACTTCTGTCGCTTCCAGCCCTGCAATGAAAAACTTCAAGCAAGCGGCTTTTCAATCGTCACCCCGGCGATGGCCAGGGTCCAGTGTCTTTGGCAAGCGATGGAAGTAACTACTTCCGTTTGCCAATCGGCACAAACTTCAGATTCTCCGGTCCGACATAATTGGCGCTCGGGCGAATAATCTTGTTATCGATACGCTGCTCGATGATATGCGCTGCCCAACCCGATGTACGTGAAATAACGAACAAGGGTGTGAACATCGCAGTGGGCACGCCCATCATGTGATACGACACCGCTGAGAACCAGTCAAGATTGGGGAACATTTTTTTGGCTTCCCACATCACTGACTCGAGACGATCAGCGATATCGAACATCTTGGTTGAACCCGCATCTTTGGACAGGCGATGCGCGACTTCCTTGATGACCTTGTTGCGGGGATCGGAAATCGTGTAGACAGGATGGCCAAAACCGATGATGACTTCCTTGTTTTCTACGCGCTTGCGGATATCCGCTTCTGCCTCATCCGGATTGTCATAGCGCTTCTGGATTTCGAAAGCGACTTCATTGGCGCCACCATGCTTGGGGCCGCGCAATGCACCAATTGCGCCTGTGATTGCTGAATACATATCCGAGCCCGTGCCGGCGATAACGCGACCTGCGAAGGTGGATGCATTGAACTCATGCTCTGCGTACAGAATAAGCGAAGTGTGCATCGCTTTTTCCCACAATGCCGATGGCGGCTTGCCATGCAACAGGTGCAGGAAATGTCCGCCGATGGAATCATCATCGGTTTCCACTTCAATGCGTCGGCCATTGTGGCTGTAGTGATACCAGTAAAGCAGCATGGAACCCAGCGAGGCCATCAGGCGATCGGCGATATCACGTGCACCCGGTGTGTTGTGATCTTCTTTTTCGGGCAGAACGCAGCCCAGCGCGGAGACGCCCGAGCGCATCACATCCATAGGATGCGACGAGGCTGGCAGCCATTCGAGTACCGCTTTTACATTCGCAGGGAGGCCGCGCAGCGCCTTGAGTTTTTGCTTGTACGCGCTCAGCTCGGCAGTGGTGGGCAGCTTGCCATGTACCAGCAGGTGCGCGATCTCCTCGAATTCGCAGGCGTCCGCGACATCGAGAATGTCATAACCACGGTAGTGCAAATCATTGCCGGTCTTGCCAACGGTGCACAGCGCCGTGTTACCCGCGGTGACGCCAGAGAGGGCGACTGATTTTTTTGGCTTGAAGCCAGTTGCTTGTTGTTCGCTCATGAGGATGCTCCTGAATTTACTTGGATTTTTGTTGTGCAAATAATGCGTCGAGCTTTTGCTCGAAATCGTGATAACCGATGCGATCGTACAATTCCATGCGCGTCTGCATGGTGTCGACCACATTCTTTTGCGTGCCCTCGCGGCGCACGGTCATGTAAACATTTTCTGCCGCTTTGTTCATCGCACGGAATGCTGACAGCGGATAGAGAACGATACCCACATCGGCGGTGCGCAATTCGTCGACCGTATACAAAGGCGTGGAACCGAATTCAGTGATATTCGCAAGAATCGGCACTTTCACCGCAGCAGCGAATTGCTTGTACATCGCCAGCTCGGTGATCGCCTCGGGAAAAATCATGTCAGCGCCAGCCTCGACGCAAGCGACTGCGCGCTCTATCGCTGCCTCAAGACCCTCAACGGCGAGTGCATCGGTGCGGGCCATGATGACAAAATTTTCATCCGTACGCGCATCCACAGCAGCTTTGACGCGATCAACCATTTCCTGCTTGGTGACGATCTCCTTGTTAGGACGATGACCGCAACGCTTGGCGCCTACCTGATCTTCGATATGCATGGCTGCAGCACCGAATTTGATCATCGACTTCACTGTACGCGCGACATTGAATGCCGATGAGCCAAAACCGGTATCGACATCAACCAGCAAGGGCAAGTCGCAAACGTCGGTGATGCGACGTACATCCGTCAGCACATCATCGAGATTGGAGATACCCAGATCGGGCAAGCCGAGCGAACCCGCTGCAACGCCGCCGCCCGAGAGATAAATCGCGCGAAAACCTGCGCGCTTGGCCAGCAAGGCGTGATTGGCATTGATGGCGCCGATAACTTGCAGCGGAGACTCCTCCTGGATCGCCTGCCTAAAGCGCGCGCCGGGTGATTGCTTGCTCATAAATGATTCCTGTCGTGGTCTGTTTCAGGTAAGGGCTTCGCAAGTCGTATTGCAATCGGCATGCCACGGGCAAACCCACCCGAGGCTCATTTGTCTTTACTCAAAATCTCCTTTGAAAACAGGCGCCTGCAGACTTGATGACATCCAGACATCGCTGAAAGTTTTGACGCGATGTTTCATTTTATGTTTCAATGTTCGATCTCTATGAAACATTGCAACATCTGAAACATGGTCCGCCCCTCCCCCAGTTCACGCGATCCTGCTGCCCGGCCCGTCTTTTGGACGGTATCGATCTCCCGGCTGTTCGATCTCTTCCGCGACATCACCCTGGAATATGACGACCGCGCGACCATCGAGCCCATACAGCTGGGGTTTGAAGAAGCCGTGGCCCATATACGCGAACGTCTGCAAACCGAGCGCTGCGATGCGGTGATTTCTGCCGGTTCGAACGCCGCCTACCTGAAGAGCCGTCTGGCATTGCCTGTGGTGATCGCCAAGGCGACGGGCTTTGATGTGATGCAGGCACTGGCGAGAGCACGCAAGATCACGCCGCACATCGGCCTGATCAATTATCAGGCGCCTTTACCTGAACTCGAGGAATTTCAGCAGACCTTCGGATTGCCCATCGTGCAGCGCACGTACGTGACCGTCGAAGACGCGCGCGCGCAAGTCAGCGAGATGAAATCTGCAGGCATACAAGCCATTGTGGGGGCGGGGCTGATCACGGACCTGGCGGAAGAAGCAGGACTGTCGGGCGTTTTTGTGTACTCTGCTGCATCGATACGACAAGCGTTTGAAGATGCCTTCGATATTGCGCGCGCTACGCAACTTGAAGCACCACACGGCAGATCCTATCCGGTACCCGAGAATCTCCAGGCCAGACACGGCGTGACGGATCTGCGCGGCAGTTCGGAGGGCATGCAGGCTTTGCGCCGCACTGTGTCGCTCTACAGCCGCTCGCCGGCGACGGTGCTGATTGAAGGCGAAACCGGTACTGGCAAAGAACTCGTGGCGCAGGCAATCCACCGTGAGAGTCCGCGTGGCCAGGCAGGTGCCCGCCCTTTTCTTGCGGTGAATTGCGGTGCGATTGCAGAGTCGCTGCTCGAGTCCGAACTGTTCGGCTACGAAGAAGGTGCCTTCACGGGATCACGTCGCGGTGGCCATGCAGGCCTGTTTGAAGCAGCCCATCGTGGAACGCTGTTTCTGGATGAAATAGGTGAAATGCCGCTGGCACTGCAGACAAGACTACTGCGCGTTCTGGAAGAAAAAGAAGTCGTCCGCGTCGGTGGTACCCGCCCTATTCCGGTTGATGTCCGCATCATTAGCGCGACTCACTGCGATCTGGAACAACGTGTGGCCAAGGGCGCATTCAGGGCAGATCTTTTCTACCGCTTGGGGGTGTTGCGAATTGCGATACCACCGCTGCGCGAACGTCAGGATGATGTGATCGAGTTAGCCGCGTGGTGCCTGAAAAATGCACTGGCCGAGATGGGGGTGCGTCCAGGTGCCAACCTGCGCGCGGAGTTGCAAGCCTGCGCCTCTGTGCTGCAGTCTTACCACTGGCCGGGCAATGTACGGGAGCTCCGCAATCTGATGCAGCGTGTCGCCTTGTTTCTGTCTGTCGAACCATTGCAGGCGCTGACGCCGGCTTTTCTGACCAAGCTTGCGCCGGAGGTGCAGTCCCCGCTATTGACCGCATCCCGCGACCTACAGCCGCCTGCGCAAGATGTTGAGGCTGTACTCGCACGCTTTGGTGGCAATCGCTCCGACGCAGCGGCCTTTCTTGGCATCAGCCGCACGACCCTTTGGCGACGCATCAAATCCAGCTAGCCGATGTCAAGCGAGGCCAAGGTTTCCGCAGAAATCCTCTCAAGTTTTTCGCGTAACTGACGATTTTCCGAGGGTCAAATTCTGTCTGATCCGGCTGGAGAAAACGTCATGGAACAAAAACGGCCCGAAGAAAATTTCGTGCTGCCGGCTGCCGGCAAGCGCCCCGGCGAACATCAGTGGACACCGGGATCGGATGTCCAGTCATTGTGGAAACGTCACGGCTGGACACCACCCAGCGAAAAACGACGTGCGGAGAAAAAACCGATTGATTCGCCTCGACCGCCACTGCACATCGTGCGTGGCTGATATGTTTCAGGCAGCGCTTCCTTAATCGTCCTTGCCACCCTCAATACCCAGTTCCTGAATTTTGCGCGTGATGGTATTGCGACCAATACCTAGACGTATCGCAGCATCGTTTTTGCGCCCGTGGGTATGTCGGAGCGCTGTTTTAATGAGCGCCGATTCGAACTGTCGACCGAGTGCATCCATGACTTCCGGCTTGCCGGCGGAAAGCATTTTAGCCGCTTCGGTTTCCAACATGATTATCCAGTTGCTGCGGTCATCCTGCGTGACCATGAGAGGCGGCGCTGCGGCATGGTGTGATTCGATAACGATGGGCTCTGCCAAACTCGCAGTCGGCTGCTGCGAGGCACTTGTTGAATTCGAGGGTGCCACCATGCCGGCGGTAAGTTCGGCGGGCAGGTCTTTGATTTCCACGGTCTGGCCGGGGGCCATGACGGTAATCCAATTGCACAGATTTTCCAGCTGACGCACGTTGCCCGGTAAATCCAGCGACGCAAGGAAATGCATCGCCTGATCGGACAAACGCTTGGCCTCAACGCCGAGCTGTCGCGCGCTTTGTGCAAGGAAGTGTCGCACCAGCAGAGGTATGTCATCACGCCGCTCACGCAGGGAAGGCAAGCGCAGACGAATTACGTTCAGGCGGTGATACAAGTCTTCGCGAAACAAACCCTCGCGCACCCGCTGCTCGAGATTCTGGTGCGTCGCTGCGATCACACGTACATTCGCCTTGAGTGACTGATGACCACCAACGCGATAGAAATGCCCATCCGATAGCACGCGCAACAAGCGTGTCTGGAGATCAAACGGCATATCGCCAATCTCATCAAGAAAGAGCGTACCGCCTTCGGCTTGTTCAAAACGTCCGCGCCGCGTTGCTTGCGCCCCCGTGAATGCGCCGCGCTCATGACCGAACAATTCGGATTCGAGCAAATCTTTGGGGATGGCCGCCGTGTTGAGCGCAATAAATGGCTGAGTCGCTCTGGGGCTGTGTTTGTGGAGCGCGCGGGCCACGAGCTCTTTGCCCGTACCAGACTCACCGGTGATCAATACCGTGACATTGGACTGCGACAATCTGCCGATGGCACGAAATACATCCTGCATCGCAGCTGCCTGGCCCAGTATCTCGGGCGTCTCGGCTGCCGTCTGCTCATCGCCGGATTCACGCAAGCTTTCCTCGAGCGCGCGGCGGATGAGCTCAACCGCTTTATCAAGATCAAACGGCTTGGCAAGATACTCGAACGCACCACCCTGAAATGCGGCGACCGCCGAATCGAGATCGGAAAAGGCTGTCATCACGATCACGGGCAAACCGGGATAGCGCGCTTTGACGATCTGCAAGAGTTCCAAACCGGACTCGCCCGGCATGCGGATGTCCGATACCAGTACCTGAGGCGTTCCCGATTCCAGCGCTGCCACGGCATCACGCACATTCGAAAAACTTCGCGTCGCCAGATTCTCGCGCGCCAGTGCTTTCTCCAGCACCCAGCGAATTGATTCGTCGTCGTCAACTATCCAGATTGGTTTCATGGTTCTAGCACTAGCCTCATCACGCTGCCGCTGGTGCATGCCCAGTCGACGATAAGCACCAAATTGGTGCCATTATGGCGAAGCCGGCTTCAGTATGCTTGCCCGTATCTGGCACTGCCCAAGATCAGGGCAGCGCAATCAGGATACGGAAGTCGGTATGACCGGGCCGGCTTTCGCACTCAATCACGCCCAGGTGCTGCTGAATGAAGGTTTGTGCCAGTGTCAGCCCCAATCCGCTGCCGCCGTCTCTGCCTGAGACCAGTGGAAAGAAAATTCTGTCCCTCAACTCAGCCGGTATACCCGGGCCGTTGTCGATGATATGCAAGTCTAGTGCCAGCCTATAACGGACCTTGGCGAGGGTGATCGAACGTGCAACACGACTGCGGAAGACCAACTCCGCATCGCCTTGCGCAATACGGGGTGCCAGTGCCTGTGCAGCGTTATGAGCGATATTGAGCACGGCTTGAATCAACTGCTCCTTGTCGCCGCGAAAGTCAGGCAGTGAGAGATCATAATCACGTCGTATGGAAAGACCCTGCGGGAACTCCGCCATGATCAGGCTGCGTACCCGCTCGAATACTTCATGAATATTCACGTCACCGACAATTTGAGGACGCCGATGCGGTGCCAGCAGACGGTCAACCAGCGTCTGCAAACGATCAGACTCTTTGATGATCACTTGCGTGTACTCGCGCAAGTCTTTGAGGTCGTGCCCTGGAAATTCCAGCTCCAGCAACTGGGCTGCACCACGAATGCCTCCCAGCGGGTTCTTGATCTCGTGCGCGAGATTGCGAATCAACTCCTTGTTGGCCTGGGTCTGGTCCAGTAGACGCTCTTCGCGATCGAGCTTGAGTTGCTGCACATTGGCGCGCAGCTCGATGAGTACCGGATTCTCGGGATCGTCGATCGTGGTCACGATCATGTTGACATGCAGCGGCACCCGCGCGATCCGCTCCAGCAGTAGATCTTCGCGCTTCTCATCGAACTGCCGCGCTCTTGCCTGCTCGAAAATGAGAGCGATCTTGTCACCATTCAGGAAAAGATCGGACAGCCGTTGCTGGTGAAGCACCTTGAACGAGCTCTCCAGCAAAGTCTCTGCGGCAGCGTTTGCATAAGCGATACGACCCTGCTTTTCGAGGATGATCACGGCGGAGGCCAGCAGGTCTAGCCCACCCAAGGATGTCGATAAGATATTCACTCGGTCCCGAAAAAGAAAAAGGCCGCACAGCGGCCCGGATGGTACAGCCCTGCGAGAGGCCTATTTTAAATTACCTATCTCTCGTTTCAGGGCTTCAATATTTTTTTCGGTTCGCTGTATGTCCTCTTTCATCTGAGCGACACGTTCCTGATACTTCGCATAATTGCGCTCACTGCCCAGACGCTCGGGCTCGCCGTTCTGGTATCCGCGGCGGAGCTCGGAAAGCCGGGACTCCTCGGTTCGCACTTCCTCCATCAGGATCTGCAGACGGTCCTGATCGCGACGTTTCTGAATCTGGCTGTCTATGCGCGGAAATGAGGGATCAATGGCGGCGTTCTTTGCCTGCTGATTGGCAGGCGGTGCGGGAATAGTCGAAATCGTATCCATGTCCAACCTGCGACAGCCGCGAGTATCTCCATTGTTTCGGTATTCGCGCGTGCCATTGGGCTGTACACAAACAAAAACACCTTGTGCGATGACTGGCAGGGCAAGGCCCCAGAGAACAAGGCAGAGAAGTAGGCGGCTTTTCATGGGCAAATAACCCCAGGTTGGTTTACACAAGCTTGAGCGACAGCGTTGTATTTTTATACCAGAAAGTCCCCAGATATTTTTATCATAAATACAACATTGTGGACTAAAAAGAGGGCGACCTGAGTCGCCCTCCATGGTTCGCGAATCCCGACCAGGGATTACAGCGAGTAATACATGTCGAACTCGAGCGGATGCGTGGTCATGCGGAAGCGAGTCACTTCCTGCATCTTCAGTTCGATGTAGGCATCAATCATGGTGTCGCTGAAAACGCCACCACGGGTCAGGAACTCGCGGTCCTTGTCCAGATACTCGAGTGCCTGGTCGAGTGAGGAACACACGGTTGGGATCTTTGCATCTTCTTCGGGTGGCAGGTGATACAGATCTTTCGATGCAGCCTCGCCTGGGTGAATTTTGTTTTGCACGCCGTCCAGGCCCGCCATCAGCAAGGCAGCAAAGCACAGGTAAGGATTGGCCAATGGATCAGGGAAACGGGTTTCGATACGACGACCCTTGGGATTGGCGACGTGAGGAATACGAATCGATGCGGAACGGTTGCGCGAGGAGTACGCCAGTTTCACCGGGGCTTCGAAGCCAGGCACCAGACGCTTGTATGAGTTGGTACCTGGGTTGGTGATCGCATTGAGCGCGCGCGCATGCTTGATGATGCCGCCGATGTAGTACAGCGCGAAATCAGACAGGCCGGCGTAGCCGTCACCTGCGAAGAGGTTTTTGCCGTCTTTCCAGACTGACTGGTGCACGTGCATGCCGGAACCGTTGTCGCCAACGATGGGCTTGGGCATGAAGGTCGCTGTCTTGCCGTAGTTGTGCGCGACGTTCCAGACAACGTACTTCAGAGTCTGTGTCCAGTCTGCACGCTCAACCAGCGTGGAGAACTTGGTACCGATTTCGTTCTGACCGGCACCCGCCACTTCGTGGTGATGCACTTCGACAGGAATGCCCAGGCTCTCAAGGATCAGACACATTTCCGAACGCATATCCTGGAAGCTGTCGACCGGAGGCACAGGGAAATAACCACCCTTGACGGATGGACGATGGCCACTGTTACCACCCTCAATTTTTTCACCGGTGCTCCAGGAAGCTTCTTCGGAATCAATCTTGGAGAAGGAGCCCGACATATCGACGTTCCAGCGCACGCTGTCGAAAATGAAGAACTCTGGCTCAGGACCAAAGTAAGCGGTGTCACCGATACCGGAGGATTTCAGGTAGGCCTCGGCGCGCTTGGCAATGGAACGCGGATCGCGGTCATAGCCTTTGCCGTCACCCGGCTCAACGACGTCACATTGGATGAACATCGTGGTTTCTTCCATGAACGGATCAATACGCGCCGTGTTCGGGTCTGGAATGAGCAGCATGTCCGAAGCTTCGATGCCTTTCCAACCAGCGATGGAAGAGCCATCGAATGCGTGGCCTGACTCGAATTTGTCCATATCGAAATGGGACACAGGGACGCTGACGTGCTGCTCTTTGCCACGCGTATCCGTGAAACGGAAATCAACGAATTTGACTTCGTTGTCCTTGACCATTTTCAATACATCAGCGGCCGACGTAGACATGCGGATCTCCTAAAAGTTGCGAAGTGATTAATTGGGTATAAGCTGCGGACCGACGTGACGCAAGCCGCTTGAACCTGCGGCGCGATGCATGACAATGCCACCAACACTCGACCGGCGATGATAGCAGATTCCATGCCATAAACCATGCAGTCCAAGCTTGGAAGCGCGTGCCTGAGGCATCTGAATTTCCATTGAGAATCAAGCCCTTACAGCACTGAGCGAAAAATTAGCGAATCTGCGGATGCCCCAATAAAGTGCAAAAAACCTTATTTGCACCACTTGGGTGCATGGTTTGGTGCATACTTGCTCTTTTTTGCTGCCTGCCGGGGCTTGCCGGGAGCGACATTTTGTTGGAGGCTGTGGGTTCTGATGCCCCACCCATCAAAGAAAAACCTATGTCCTCTTTAGAACAACTCCTCGCCGAGGCCCGCTCGCGGAGCGAAAGTGAGTCACTTCCCTATGCCGGTGCAGTAACACCACAGGAGGCCTATGCGCTTCTGCAAACGAGTCCGAGTGTCAAACTGATCGACGTGCGCACACAGGCCGAGCGCGATTGGATTGGACGAGTCATTGTGCCGGACGCGCAGCACTTGGCGGTGCAGTGGACACTGTATCCGGGAGGCGCACAAAATACGGCATTCATCACGCAGCTGGAGCAACAAGCACGGCCCGGCGACACGCTGCTATTTCTGTGCCGCTCGGGAGTACGTTCACGCTACGCCGCGAAACTCGCCACCGAGCATGGGTTTGAGCATTGCTTTGACATCCTGGAGGGTTTTGAGGGCGATCGCAATGAAAAAGGGCACCGCAAATCCATAGGTGGCTGGTGCATGCATGGCCTGCCCTGGGTGGGTGCCTGATTCGCTGGATCTCGAGCACCCTTCGTACCAGCTCACTCCTCTTCGTCTGGCGGTGGAGATGATTTACGCCTGCTCGCGTCATGCGACAGAAAGTTGGCTGCAATGCCAAACCAGGCCTCAGAGGGAATAATACGTTCAGCAACCTGAACGAGCTCTTCTTCTCTCGCCAATCGCCTGTAAAAATTTGAACAGCACAATTCGAGCGATGAACAGACCTCTTCCACCAGCAATCGGCCCTGCCGCAAGCCTTCTTGAATTCTTTCGCTTATCGATCTGAGCAAGGAATTGCTGTGTGCACCCAGAGATTCGATTTCATCCAGCAGGGGATCCGCCTCGTGCGTCAGCTTGCGCAGCGCAGGAATCAGAAACACTTCAATTTTCCGATCGCGATAATACTGTTCAAACTGAGACAGCCGTTGCAGCATACTTTCGACATCCATTTTGCTGGCGCCCTTGATATTGCGTATGCCGTTCATGATGTACTGCTGCACGGATGAAAAAGTCCAGCGGGCTTTTTTGTGCTCGACTTTCAGAGCGACGATGGAATAGGTAAAAGTCAGCATAGTCGTTTCCAATCAGACTCGATAGTTTTCTCCTGCGCGGCGAGTGCCCGCATCGGAAATAAAATAGGTAGATAGTGCGGAGAACACCGCGAAGACCTGCTTAGTATAGAAACAACAAAGCTTTGCTCAGTTGATACTGCGCAAACGCCAATCAGGCACTACGATAGGAACAACACCGCACCCGGCGACCGGACGCGATGAAACAACCGGGTCATGCGAAGCTCAGTCCAGCTTTGCCGCATGCTCGCGGGTCGAATGAAAGGTCACGCCCGGCCAGCGCTCCTGCGTGAGCTTGAGATTGACGCCAGAACTCGCCAGATAGGCAAGATTGCCCGCAGCATCGTGCGCGAGATTGGCGCCCGCCGAGGATTTTTCAAAGTCGGCGAGCATGCGCTTGTCTTCGCATGAAATCCAGCGCGCGCTGCTGATACTGGTGCCTTCAAACACCGCATCGACACCGTATTCATTCATCAAACGGCTGGCGACGACTTCGAACTGCAAAACACCGACAGCGCCGAGCACCAAATCACCGCCAGTGACTGGCTTGAACACTTGCACTGCACCCTCCTCACCCAGCTGCTGCAGGCCTTTATGAAGCTGCTTGATCTTGAGTGGGTTACGAATGCGTACTGCGCGAAAAAAGTCTGGCGCGAAATAAGGAATGCCGGTGAACTGCAGCAGTTCCCCCTCGGAGAAGCTGTCGCCAATCTGCATGTTGCCGTGGTTGGGCAAACCGATGATATCGCCCGCATACGCTTCTTCGACCTGCTCGCGGCTCGACGCCATAAACGTCACGACCGAAGACAGTTTGACGTCACGAGCCAGCCGCAGATGGCGTACCTTCATGCCGCGCTCGAATCGTCCCGAGCAGACACGAAGGAAGGCAATGCGATCCCGGTGCGCAGGATCCATATTGGCTTGAATTTTGAAAACAAAACCGGAAAACGGTGTCTCGTCCGGCGCAACACTACGCACAGTCGCATCGCGCTCGCGCGGCGGCTGCGCCCAATCCAGCAGCGCATTCAGGATTTCACGCACACCAAAATTATTGATTGCAGAACCAAAGAAAACCGGCGTCTGCTTTCCTGCCAAAAACGCATCAAGGTCAAAGGGATGCGAAGCACCATGCACCAGTTCGACTTCCATTTTCAGCTGCTCGATTTCGAGAGGGAACATCTCGGCCAGCCGAGGATTGTCTATGCCCTTGATGATTTCGAACTCCTGATCGGCGCGCTCGCTACCCGCTGCAAACAGCATGATCTCGTCGCGCATCAGGTGATAGACCCCACGAAACGATTTGCCCATGCCTATGGGCCAGGTTACAGGCGCACACTGGATGTCGAGCACCGACTCTAGCTCATCCAGGAGCTCCAGGGGATCGCGCGTTTCACGATCCATTTTATTCATGAAGGTGATGATGGGCGTGCTGCGCATGCGGCAAACATTGAGCAGCTTGATCGTCTGCGCCTCCACACCCTTGGCAGCATCAATCACCATCAGCGCCGAATCGACCGCTGTCAGCACGCGATAGGTATCTTCTGAAAAATCCTGGTGCCCCGGGGTATCAAGAAGATTGACCACATGGTCGCGGTACTCGAACTGCATCACGGAGCTGGCAACGGAAATACCCCGCTGCTTTTCGATTTCCATCCAATCCGATGTGGCGTGCCGCCCACTCTTTCGCGCTTTGACGGTCCCTGCAAGCTGGATCGCGCCTGAAAACAGCAGCAGCTTTTCTGTCAGCGTGGTCTTGCCGGCATCGGGGTGAGAGATGATGCCAAAGGTGCGGCGACGCACCACCTCGCGCGCGATGAGATCTCGCGACAGGCTTTGCGATGGCAAGTCAGCAACTTGCTCGGACAGCTGGTTTTCGGTATTGCTGGACATGGAGTGAATAAGTTTGACGGATGCTAACCCGCTAGTTTAACCGCAAAGTAAATTTGTCCTTTGGTTCGCGCGTCTCTGTATAGCGATGACCAAGCTTGACCGGACACCTGCCCTCGTGTGGCATGCCTGAACTCTGCAAGATTCCAGCATCTAAATTGGCATGCCAATATCTACAACGAATGAACCCCTGTCTGTGGAAAATTCCACAGAATCCATTTACGTTAATTGCATACCGCCCTTTGTCGAGCAGGGTCTCGACGATCTGTACGGCAGCTTGTATGCATCACTGCCTCAACTGCAGTGCGACGATCTTGGGCAAGTACATACCTATGCCGCATGGCGCGATGGACAGCTGTCTGCACTCTTGTTGTATTGCATTGATGGCCGACGTATTCGGGTAATCAACGAAAGTATGCGCATTCCAACGGAGGAGCTCGACCGTTTTGCCGACACACTTTTTGCGCACTATACCAAGGTCTCGGTGATCAGCTTGCATGCTCAGTCCATTAGCGAGAGAAAGCCACAACGTCCCTGTGCCCGCATGCCGGTCACCGAAGATATCGTGATCCATCTGCCCGGCAACGAACAAAATTATCTCGCTCAACTCGGAAAATCGAGCCGCAAGTCTCTCAAACAGCATTTATCGCGGGCACAACATGAACTTCCCGGCTTTCATCATACGGTGGTCGCCGGTGAGGCAATCAGTGAAACACTGGTGGAACAGGTCATCAACTTCAATCATGCGCGCATGGCGCAGAAGCAGCGCCGTTCAGCCATTGACGAAAAAGCGCGAATGCATCTGATGCAATTACTGCGAGCCAGGGGATGGGTGGGCGTGATAAGCACTCGTGATCGAATTTGCGCAGGTACATTGGCGTGTCGCTTTGGCGATGCCGTGTATTCCATGGTGAATGCACATGATCCGCAATACGACGAGTACGGCATGGGCAATCTCAGCCGCCACCTTTTGATCAATGCATCGATACGCGCCGGTGCGCGTCGTTTTCATCTGCTGGGCGGACAATTATCAACCAAACGCAACGCGCTGGGACGAAGGCAAAAGCTCTATGAAGTTCGACTCTATCGATCGCAGCTAGCCATGGCGAGAGATCTGTTCAATCTTGCCACGCTTGCCAGAGCGTCGCTCGTCTATCGCCTGAGAGCCTGGCTGGAAGATCTGCACACGCAACCGCATCCCGGCAAAATTGCACACGGTGTCTTGTATCTGCAAAAAGCGCTGCGAACGACCCGCAGCCAAATCCGTCGATTGTCGGGTTCGCCTGTATAGATCAAGGCGTCAGTGGGGGCCGGAAGCCACCAGCAAACTGCAGCGAAGTTTTTCGACCAGCAAGGTATCGGTGCTGCCGCGCCACCATCGCAGCGCAAGCGGCTTTTGACGTGAATGGCCAAGGATAACCAGCTCAACCTGCAGCTGATGCGCCAGTTCTTCGATCACGGTAACCGGTTCACCCACCTCAAGGTGACGCGTCACCGTCAGTCCTCCGGCAGTGAGAAAGCTGGCGCCGGCTTCCAGTTCTTTTTCCATTTTTTCGCGCTCGGCTGCGAGTCCCTCTTCGACACTGAGCACGGCGGCTGCGGCGAATTCCCCTACCAGCAGGTAAGGTGGTGGACTGACCACCACCAGCAAATGAATCTCGGCCGAGGGTGATGGAGACAAGCGAAGGCATTCCTCCAATGCCAGCCGGCTCTCGGGACTGCCGTTGTACGCCACCAGAATCTTCTGATACATGAAGGTCTCCCGCGTTGTCGGCACTCGTCGCACGGCAATTCAGTCGCTTGTGCCAAAGCGCTGATCAAACAAATTCGGGAACTTTTTTCGCTATGAAACGGCCAAGCCATTGATTTTTCTGGCCACCGCGTACCGCGGCCGAAAATGGTCCTTCGTGAAATACGGATTAGTTCACCGCTTCATAAACTACACCAAGAAACTCAGACCGGCAATTCAATATTAAACCGGCAATTTGTGCACAGTTTCGGTGGATAGCTTTGTGGATAAACAGGCGGATTGTTAACCAAATGATTGATTTCTATTGATATTCTTCAGTTGATCGAGATCAGGTCAATCGGTGGATATCCGGTAATGGCAGGCGAAAAAAAACCCGACGAGGCTTGTGGCCTGTCGGGCTAAATCCATCCTTATGAGAAGGCTGGAGGAGACGGGATGAACTATATCAACCGCCTTCGTGCAGGTCTGCTTTTGATTGGTGATGCCAGATATACGCCTGAGTGATGACTTGCAAAAACAAGAACGCTAAATTCATATAAAGTGCGATCTCCTCTCCGGCGACAGCCAAAAAACAAGCCCGCCAGGCATCTTGCATGGCGGGCTTATGTCTCCCCTCGCTCTTCTGGCGATAGATTTTTTTTTACAGCACGGCGATTGTGCCGGCTCTCGCAGCCGCCGTCATCTTGCGCTGCACCATCGGGGTCGAGCGCCGCAAGGCTTGCATCAACCCAACCATGCCATCTGACGCAGCAGGGGGCTGACCCGATAACGCTCGCTGCGGTAGGCGTCAAACAAATGATCGAGCGTCGTGATCACGCGGTGCGGACCTAACTGCTGCAGCCATTCAAACGGTCCGGCAGGATAGTTCACACCCAGCTTCATCGCCAGATCCGCCGCTGACTCAGTACACACACCTTGCCAGACCGCATCACAGGCTTCGTTGATCAGCATGGCCACAGTCCGCGCCACCAGCAAACCAGGAACATCGCGCAGGACCACTGCCTCCAGACCTGCCTGGTTCAGCACAGCGCATACCTTCTGACGCGAAGCTTCAGGCATGCGCGGCGCGAATGCGATGGCAATTGCATTGGATGACTCGCTGAGCAAGGGCACATCCATCACACCCAGCGCATCCAATCCAGACTCATGCGCAAGCTGCGCAGCGCAACGACCGTCGCTGAACCTGAGCTGCGCATCATCGATCATCAAACCCTGCCATGATGTTTCCGGGTGGTGCTCGGCCTTGAGCCCTCGTTGAGCAAAAAAATCGCTCATCTGCTTCGACATGGCATCGTTACCTGCAACCACGACCTTTGCGGGCACACCTGACGTCAATGCGACAGGCTCGGGCAACGCAGGCGGCGTGCCATCGTAAAAACCTTTGCCGACTTTGCGTCCTAGCCGACCACCATCCAGCAGCGCTTTCTGCACCAGTGAGGGCTGATAGCGACGGTCACCGTAATTGGCATCGAACACCGATGTGGTCACCGCGTAATTCACATCGTGACCGATCAAATCCATCAGCTCGCAAGGGCCCATGCGAAAACCAATGCTGCGCATCGCGCGATCGAGTTGCGCCGGCGCACCCGCCTGCTCTTGCAGCAGCTGTAGAGCCTCTGCGTAATAGGGGCGTGCAATTCGATTCACAATAAAACCGGGTGTCGATGCCGCATGAACCGCAGTCTTGCCCCAACGCTCGGCCAGCGCAGTAATCCTTTCAAGTACGTCTGCGTGCGTTTCAGCGCCAGCGATCACTTCCACCAGTTTCATCAGTGGCACAGGATTGAAGAAATGCATACCGGCCAGTCGCTCGGGATGCTGCATGCCATTTGCAATCGCTGTCACCGAAATCGATGAGGTATTCGTGGCCAGAATCGCATCGGGCTTCACGACCTGCTCAAGGCTGCGCATCAATTGCTGCTTGATCTGCAGGTTTTCAACAATCGCCTCGATCACCAATGCAGCGTCGGCCATCGCATCGAGCTTGTCGACTGGCTGCAGTCGGGATATCGCCGCACTGCAATCCGCTTCGCTGATGCGACCTTTGTCAACCAATACAGCAAGCGCCTTCGCAATGCGTGCAATCGCGGCAGCGGCGGCACCCTCGCTTGTATCCAGCAGGCGCACCGGATGTCCATGGACCGCCGCGAGCTGTGCAATACCCGCACCCATGGTGCCCGCACCAATGACACCAATCACATCCGTTTTTTCGATTAAAGGAAAATGCATCGTGCCTCAGTAGGTTTCAACATGAAAGCGGCCCTCGGCCACCATGTTCGGATGCAGAAAACTCCAATCGAAACCTGCTGCATCACAGATCTCGCGCAAGGCCGCCATCACACCGGCTTCCATACCGCGCAAGCCGCAAATGTAGATGTAGGTATCCGAGCGCAGCAACTGAGCAACCGCCTTGCTTTGCTCGCGCAGTTTGTCCTGCACATAGGTTCGCGGCTCACCCGGAACGCGCGAGAACGCGAGATGACTCGTCATGAAGCTCTCAGGCAGTTTGCGCAATGGTCCGAAGTAAGGCAACTCTTGCGGCGCTCTGGCACCGAAGAACAGCATGAGTTTGCCCGGCACAGGATTTCCCTGATCAGCGAGACGTCGACGATACTCCGTCATCGCGCGCATGGGCGCGGCTCCCGTGCCCGTACAAATCATCAGCAGATTCGAACCTGCATGATTGGGCATGAGGAAGTTACTGCCATAGGGACCCGTCACCAGAACCTTGTCACCTTTGTTCAGATCACAAAGATAATTGGATGCGACACCCCGAACAGCCTGCCCCTGATGATCAGCGATCACGCGCTTGACCGTGAGCGACAGATTATTGTGCCCCTGACGCTCACCGTCACGCGGACTGGCAATCGAGTACAGGCGCATATAGTGCGGCTTGCCGGAGGCATCCACACCCGGTGGAATGATGCCTATCGATTGGCCTTCGAGTACAGGGAACACCTGATTGCCAAAGTCCAGTACGATGTGACGAATGTCGCTTTCCGCATCCGCTTCCGTCAAACGAAAATTCCCCGCGATCGTCGCCGTCAGAGGATTTTTCATGTCGTGCAAGTGCAAGTGTGGCTGTGCAGCAGAACGTGGCGCAATGGCTGAAGACATCGAGGTCGCTGCATTCTGCTGAACGGCGTCGTTCGACAACTCAGGCAGCGCAGCCTCGCCGTCGATGTCCTGCTGAGGTGGCAACTCGTCCCAGGTCAGCTGATCAGCGACGCTGTACGCCACCGACTTCGGTAGCGTACGCCAGTGATCAATCGATCCCGTCGGACATGGCGGCACACAGGCATTGCAGCCATTGCAGATATTCGGATCGACCACATAGTTACGATCGTCGTGCGTGATCGCATCAATCGGACAAGTCTCCTCGCAGGTATTGCAGCGTATGCATACCTCGGGGTCGATCAGATGCTGACGAATCAGCACATCGGATTCAGACGCACCCATCAGTGTCAGTTGAAACGAACGTAATCAAAATCCACAGCCTGACGATTGATGCCTATCGATGGCGGCGCAATCCAGTTGGCCATCTTGCCCGGCTCGATCACGCGACCCATCAGTGAGGCCACATACGCACGGTCCTCTTCCGTCGGCAACCAGCTGCGTACGTGGGTTTGCCATTCAGCTTCGGAAATCACTTGTCCTTCCGGCGATACACGCAGTCCGGAGAAACTGCCGATGTGACGATTGAATGCTTTATGGGGCGCGTGCAAGCGGAATGCCAAACCTGCTTTTTCGATCACCTTGTTCCAGCGATTGATACCAGCGACCGAGTCCTTGATGTAATCATCGCGCAGCACTTCGTTGAGCGAATTGAGCATCGGCACCTCACGTTCGACAAGCTTGCCGTCTTTGACTTCGAGGATGCGGTAATGATCGCCCTTGAGTACATGATCATCCGTGCGCTTGGTCTCTTCGTAGCGACCCTTCAGGCCCGAACTGTAAAAAGTCGCAGCATTCGAAGACTGGTCCGCGCCAAAAAGATCGATAGTGACGCTGAAATGGAAATTCAGATAGCGTTGTATGGTTGGCAAATCGATCACACCATGACGACGCACCTGCTCGGGATCTTCAATGCCGTGCTGCTTCATAATCTCGCAAGTGCGCTGAATGGTGCGCGAAATACCCGACTCACCGACGAACATATGGTGGGCTTCTTCGGTCAGCATGAAACGACAGGTACGCGAGAGCGGATCAAAACCCGATTCAGCCAGCGCACACAACTGGAACTTGCCGTCACGGTCGGTAAAGTACGTGAACATGTAGAACGCCAGCCAATCCGGCGTTTCTTCGTTGAAGGCCTCAAGAATGCGCGGATTGTCCTGATCGCCTGAATTGCGGTGCAGCAGTGCCTCGGCTTCTTCGCGACCATCACGACCAAAATATTTGTGCAGCAGGTAGACCATTGCCCACAGATGACGGCCCTCTTCCACATTGATCTGAAAGAGATTGCGCAAGTCATATTGCGATGGCGCGGTCAGACCCAGATGACGCTGCTGCTCAACGGATGCCGGCTCAGTGTCGCCCTGCGTGACGATAATGCGACGCAAATTCGCGCGATGCTCGCCGGGCACGTCCTGCCAGGCAGCTTCACCTTTGTGCTCGCCAAAATGCACCTTGCGCTCTTGATCCTGCGCTGCAAGGAAAATGCCCCAGCGATAATCCGGCATCTTCACATGGCCGAACTGCGCCCAGCCTTCAGGCGTGGTGTTGATGGCGGTGCGCAGATATACGTCAAAGCCATGCGAGCCATCCGGGCCCATGTCATTCCACCATTGCAGATAATTCGGCTGCCAGTGCTCAAGCGCACGCTGCAAGGCCCGGTCTTCTGACAGGTTGACGTTGTTGGGAATTTTTTCGCTGTAGTCAATCGCGCTCACGTTATGTCCTCGTTATCTTGGTGGGTTCGTTCTGTTGGTTTTTTCAAAATCTGATGAGTGACCGCGACTAGACGCGTTCGAAATCAAACTTGGCTTTGGTACCGCTACCGTAGACTTTCAATGCCCCAAGCTCACCCACCGCATTCGGACGATTGAAAATCCAGTTCTGCCAGGCAGACAAGCGCCCAAAGACGCGCGTGGCCATGTTTTCCTTGCCATTGAAACGCAGATTCGCCTCCAGACCCGTCAGTGCATCCGGCGACATGCTGGCGCGCTCTTCCAGCGCCATGCGTATTTCGTCTGACCAGTCGATGTCATCAGGATTCGAGGTAATCAGACCCAGCTGCATCGCCACATCGGCGTCAAGTGCGTTACCGATCTGCGTGCGGGCTGACGCAAGCTGAGCCTCGTCGTCATAAAAACGTCGCGACAAACGCGATTGCCCGGTGATCATTGGCAGCAAACCAAAATTCATGTCGGAGAGCGCAAGCTTCGGTGCCGCATCGGGTTGATCAGGCAGTGCGAGCATATAGCTACGATCAGCAGCAAACGCCAGCTCGGCCAGCGTGCCAGCGAAGCAAGAGCCCTCATCAATCAGCGCAAACAAACTGCGCGAGGACACGTCAATCCGAGCAAAGGTACGGCGCAGCAGCCCGATGGTTTCGCGTACCAGCCAGTGCGACTGCTGTGCGATCAGTGCGGCGTCGCAGGCGAGTACTTTCGCTGCATCGCCTTCGGTCTTCAGCAGCCAGGTACCGATATCGATGACATTCGTGCGCAAATGCAGTAGGGCGTCGTCGAGTTCGCGCGCCATTTGCAATGGCCACCAGTGCACGCCGGCGGCCTCGATGCCAGCAATGTCGGAGGGCTGATCAGCGGCAGGTGCTTTGACGGTCAGGGTTGCGGTGCGTGCCTGACGATCGATGTTGACCGAGACGAATTCATAATCAACGCCATCGTCAGAGAAGGTGCGCGAGAGCGGCGTGAGCTTGACGCCCTGGGCGTTTGCAGGACGCTCACTTTGCTCAGCGAGCTTCAGCGCGTGCGCGCGAACGGTCTCGGCGAAGGCAGCCGGCTTTGCAATCTCATCGACCAGTTTCCAGTCTTTTGCCTTTTGTCCGCGCACCCCTTCGGAGGTCGTGCAAAAAATATCGGCAAGGTCGTGCCTTACCTTGCGCTTGTCGGTCAGTCGCGTGAGTCCACCCGTACCCGGCAGGACACCCAGCAGAGGCACTTCCGGCAAGCTCACTGCCGAGGAACGGTCATCCACCAGAAGAATCTCGTCGCACGCCGCAGCCAGCTCATAACCACCACCGGCGCAGGCGCCATTGACGGCCGCAAGAAATTTCAGCCCGCCATGCCGACTGGAGTCCTCCAGGCCATTGCGTGTCTCATTGGTGAATTTACAGAAATTGACCTTCCACGCATGCGAGGATTTGCCGAGCATGAAGATGTTCGCGCCCGAACAAAAGATGCGATCGCGTCCGCCGGTGATGACTACCGTGCGCACTTGAGGGTGTTCAAAACGAATCCGCTGGACGGCATCATAGAGCTCGATATCGACGCCCAGATCATAAGAATTGAGCTTGAGCTTGTAGCCTTCTCGCAGCCCGCCGTCCTCATCGACCTTCATCGTCAGGGTGGCAATGGACCCGTCCTGAACATCGGTTTCCAGCGTCCAGTGACGGTATTGGTCAGGGGAAGTCTCGTAGTTGACGATGAAGGGTGCGCTCATAAGCCTGAATATTGCAATATTGTGCATTTGGGTTTTATGCATGCACTATATTGCATTAGGTCGGGCGCGTCAACGTCGGAAACGACGACCAGGAGCCTCCGCGAACACCACTGACGGGAATCTGTGTTCAACGAGGGCTGGCAGGCACTGCTCGGGGATATCGGAAAAGCCCACGGCACGCCCTCAAGCAGCGCGTCCGTTTCGGGATTCACACCCGCTCACAAGCGGGGTTTACAAGCGGGGCTTGGTCATCGGTGGTCCGGGCAGTTGCTCACTCAGAAATTTAACGACCGACCGATGACGATAACTTTCTGCCAGTGACGTGGGCGTCTCCCCTTGCTGGTTGGTCGTCGTTCGCGTGGCACCGGCATTCACCAGAATTCTCACGGACTGCAGGTTGCCTGTCTGAGCGGCGTAATGCAGTGGCGTGTTTTTGTGGTGATCTGTGACATTGACTCGTGCGCCGTGAAAGATCAATAAACTGACCAGGTACTGTCCATTTTTTTTGATCGCCGCGGTCATTAATGGCTGTATCCCATCATGGTTCGACAAGGATAAATGGGCACCCGCTTCGATTAAAGCTCTGGCAGCTTTCACGTTTCCAGAACGTATCGCCAGGTGCAGCGGCGTATCGCCATTTTTATCCCTGAGATTCAGATCTGCGCGTTTCGCTGCGAGCAAGCCGATCGCCCGACTGTTACCCATCTCTGCAGCAAAATGCAATGCAGATTTTTGTCCATCACCCGTGACTGCGTTGATTTCCAGAAGCGGTGATTCCAGGATGGCTTTGATGACTTCGTTATCTCCAAATCCCATCGCGATATGAAAGAGACTATATTTTTCATCCCCGCTGATGAACCACAGACTGGGATTTGCTCCTGCTTCAACCAGACGTTTGACCGTATCGACAGCCCCTACTGACACGGCAATATGCAATGGCCGCTCACCTTCCTTATTTTTTGCGTTGACATTGAGTCCAGCCTCAATACAAAAATCAATCAGTGCCGCCTCTTCCATCTCTACTGCGACGTGTAGCAGCGAATTTCCCTGTTGGTTTACATGATCCAAAGGCCAGTCATGATCTGCCAGCAAACTTAATTTTTTGATGACATCCCTATTGGAATTCACCACGTCAAAAATTACTCTCCCTGGGAGATGCATCCAAATCTGTTCACCAAATTTTTTTATTGCTTTTTTAACGGCAGCAGCACTCCCATGTGCCAGCTTTTCTTCAAGCACACGCGCCCCCTTCGTTACCAAGGCTTCAACGACAGTCTTGTTGACCACCAGGGGCTGAGGGATAGATTTGAGTGCTGAAAAAGCAATCGATTGGATTGGCGTTCTGACTGACACCGTCGCCCCACTGATCGATGCTGCATGCTCAGCGATTTTTTCAGGCGTAGGAAATTCAATTCGACTCCGATGACACTGACCCAACAGATCAATCACCGCAAGACAAGTGACCTGCGCATCTCTCTTGAAGACGCTCTTTCCCCCACCATATGCGACATAGCTGAAACCATCACCGGCCACCAGATCCATGCATCGCTTTGCACCACAGGCGGTCAGGTGTATCTGACCCTGGTACGGCTGTCCTTCGCCGAGCGTATTGCGAATGCGAGAAATGAACCAATTAAAATCGACTACCAACGCATCATCCAGGACGCTGAGAACATAGCTGCTGTTTTTTACCTTATTGTTGTGAGGCGCGTTGTCGACGCCATCCGTTACCTTATCTGGCGGGGCATCCTGATCGGTCGATGTCGTGTCATCATCACCATGCATACTGATGATCACCAAGGTGGCATCATTGATGCGCCCCGCTTTGTGCAAGTGCGCGATTTGTAATTCGAGATTGCATCGCCTTTCAAGGAGATCGGCACCCTCGATATCCCCGAGATCCAGAAGACCGGCATTGAGCTGATGCCGAGCAAAGCTTTCTTCCATCGCTTCAACTTCTTCCGGAAAATCCGCGTCGGAAGTGATGTACAAGACCTGCAGCGCCTCGCCGGGTCGTACGTTCGGACCAAGATCGATCGCAGGTAGCGCTGCGCACGGTTGAATTGTCTGGGTCGTGTGGTTAAGTGAACTGACTCGCGCCAGATTCGATATCGCAAGATGGGAAGCGTTCATGGGTGATTGAGGTGTCTGGACTCCGGTGATTGAGACAGCGCTTTCCTCCAGAATCCGTGGGTAGATCAACGAAAGCCAGCGGCGTTGGGAGCACGGTATAGGTGGATGTCTACCGGAAATGGTTCCCGACGGCTAGATTGGAAATGCATCAGGAGGGGACTACCAAGATACGTCCTGGATATTTATGTGGTGTAGGTCACACCACCGCGCAATCAGAACGGATGGGGGACGGTTTCAGGACGCAAGGAGGCCAGAGAGGCGATTGAAGGCGACATCAAGTGTCATGTCGCTGGTATCAAACAGATGATCTGCTTTTGAATAAAACTGGGCTCGGCTTTCGAGAATGCGTTTCAGGTCCTCCATGGCCTCCCGATTGCCCGACATGGGACGACGGTCGCCCTGTGCCAGCACGCGGCTCATGTGCTCTTCCGGCGAAGCCCTGAGCCAGACGGTGTAGCAATGCGACAGCAGCACATTAAAGGTGGCTGGCTCGGAGACGATGCCGCCCGGGGTCGCGATCACCACCTTTGCATGATGCCGAATGACTTCTTCCAGCGCCCTTTGCTCGTAGCGACGATAGGCTGTCTGCCCGTACAAGGCATGAATCTCCGCGATACTGCAGCCAGCGAGCTGTTCTATCTGTGCCGACAATTCAATGAAAGGTACATTGAGATGCCGGCCCAGCAAGCGCCCCAAACTGGATTTGCCGGCGCCACGCAATCCGACCAGCGCGATGCGCTGACGGCGCGAGCTTTCACTGGCTGGGGCATCGAACAATTCACTGAGAACGGCGCGAGCCTGAGCCAATGCCTCATCAGTGCGGCCACGCAGGATTTCGCGGATCATCAACCAGTCGGGCGAGGAAGCGGTTTCGTCACCCGTCATCTCGGCCAATGAGCAGTTCAGTACCGTGCATAGCTGACGAAGAAACTGGATAGACGCATTGCCCACGCCCGACTCAACATTAGCAACATGGCGCTCCGACACATCAGCCAGCTTGGCCAGCGCCTTGCGGGTGAGCCCGCGCCGCGCACGCAGCAGCTTGAGCCGCTCGCCCAGCGCTGCCAGAAAAGGATCTTTGTCGTTATCGGTGGATGGTATTGTCATGGGGGCGAAGTGATGACGAGCCGCCTCTGCACTGGCTTGACGCACGCAAGATATTGCACTTACACTAAAAGTTGATGCATTATAAATTCATTACTTCAAACTCAGCAATGCGGCACGTGGCCGAAACGCCATGAGCCAGCCCGCTGAACCCGGACCAACACCAAGGCAACAGCTCACCTTTCCCTAGCCGCTACTCATCAATCCATACCGATCTCATGACGACCTTTCTCTCGAACTATCTCGGCGGCCAGTGGCAATCGCCATCACAGGCAGTGCATACCCTGCTCGACCCCATCACCGGCGAGACGCTGGCACACACCGGGGGCGCGGCGCAAGGTCTTCCACAAGCCTTTGAATTCGCGCGCAAGGAAGGTGGCCGGGCACTCAAAGCCATGAGCTATGCGCAGCGAGCCGCGATGCTCGCCGAGATGGTCAAGCTGATGCAATCCAAACGTGATGATTACTACGCGATCTCGCTGGCGAATTCAGGCACCACGAAGGCCGACTCCGGTGTTGATGTCGATGGCGGCATTTTCACGCTGGGGTATTACGCCAAACTGGGCGCAGGACTGGGGGATGCCACATCGCTGACAGACGGCGCGGCCGCGGTGATGTCGAAGGACCAGCTGTTCCAGTCACAGCACATGATGGTGCCGGTGCGAGGCCTGGCCTTGTTCATCAACGCATTCAATTTCCCCAGCTGGGGTTTGTGGGAAAAAGCCGCACCCGCGCTGCTGTCAGGTGTGCCTGTCGTGATCAAGCCAGCCACCGTGACCGCATGGCTCACCCACAGAATGGTGGCCGATGTCATCGAAGCCGGACTGCTGCCGCCGGGCGCGCTGTCCATCGTGTGTGGCAATTCCACTGGACTGCTGGATGCACTCACGCCTTTCGATGTGATGTCTTTCACCGGGTCAGCTGACACAGCAAGCAAAATCCGCAGCCACCCATCCATAGCACGCGATTCGGTACGCGTGAATATTGAAGCCGATAGCCTCAACGTCACGATACTCGGCGAAGACGCGGCACCGGGCACTGAGGCATTCAATTTGTATGTCGACAACCTTGTGCGCGACATGACCATCAAGAGTGGTCAGCGCTGCACCGCGCCGCGCCGCGCGCTGGTACCCAAAGGCTATATGCATGCCGTCGCGGAAGCAGCCGCTGGCAAGCTCGCAGCCATCCGCACCGGTGATCCACGCAATGCAGAGACTGGTATGGGCGCGCTGGTCAGCCGCGAACAATACGATAGTGTTCAGGCAGGTCTGGCTCAGCTCAAAAGCGAATCGAGCACGCTCTTTGACGGCAGCGCGCAGCCACTGCTGGATGCCGATGAGCGTTCCGCCTGCGTCGCCCCCACCCTGCTTGGTGTGCGGGACACGGATGCCGCGACCAAAGTGCATGATCTCGAAGTCTTCGGTCCGGTGTCTTCCTTGATGGGATATCGCGATCTCGCGCATGCGATGGAGATCGCCCATCGCGGATTGGGCTCGCTGGTGGCCTCCGTCTACAGTGCCGACAACGCATGGATGGCCAGCGCTGCACAAGAACTTGCGACATCGCATGGCCGAGTGCATCTGGTAAGTCCGGAAGTCGCCAAGACACATACCGGCCATGGCAATGTGATGCCGGCATCGATACATGGCGGTCCAGGACGCGCCGGTGGTGGCGAAGAATTGGGCGGCTTGCGTGCGCTGGCGTTTTACCATCGCAAAAGTGCGATACAAGGACCCAGCGCGGCGCTGGATATCGCAAAACAAAACAGCACGCCACTCAGTTACTGATTCGATTTCAAGACACGCGCGGTCGCTGCAGCGGTCCGCCGTGTTGATGCAACCGCGACAGGCCATGTCTCATAAAAAAAGAGCCTGTCGTCAGAGGAGACTTGAATGACCGCAGCGCGACCATCGCTTCCCGTGCGATTCAACTTCGCACGTCATATCCTGAGTCTGAATACGGGACGCAAACAGCGTCTGGCTTATCGCGATGATCATCATGATCTCAGTTACGGCGAACTCGACGAGCGCGTTCGTCGCTTTGCTGCAGGATTGCAGCATCAGGGCATACAACCGGAACAGCGCATCCTGCTCGTGATGCAGGACAGTATCGACCTGCCTGTTGCATTTCTCGGCGCATTGTTTGCGGGCGTCGTGCCGGTACCGGTGAACACACTGCTTCCCGCAACGAACTACGCGTACATGCTCGAGCACAGCGACGCCAAGCTGATTATCGCTTCCGCGAGCGTGCTGCCTGCGGTGAAGGACGCGATGGCGCAGGCGGGATGTCAGATTCCCGTAGTCATATCAGGCGCCAACGCAGGCCACCATGATGGTGTGGACACGACTGCCCTCCTGCACTTCGAGACCTTGATCGATGTTGATCCGCTGCCCGACGATGGCCACGCTGACACCCATGCTGATCAGTTTGCATTCTGGTTGTATTCCAGCGGCTCGACGGGTCAACCCAAAGGCGCAGTGCACTCGCATGCGAATCTGTACTGGACTGCAGAACTATATGGGAAGCCTATCCTGCAGTTGCGGGAAAACGATCTCGTCTTTTCAGCTGCCAAATTATTTTTTGCCTATGGACTCGGCAATGCACTGACCTTCCCCTTGTCCGTCGGCGCAAGCACTCTGCTGATGGCTGAACGAGCGACACCGGAGGCCGTGTTTCAGCGCCTGCAGAAATACCAACCAACCGTGTTTTACGGCGTACCCACCTTGTACGTTGCGATGCTGGCCAGTGATACGTTGCCCAAGCGCGAAGAGATCAATCTGCGCTTGTGCGTGTCCGCCGGTGAGTCGCTACCCAAGGAAGTCGGTGAAAAATTCAGTCAGCAGGTCGGCTGCGAGATTCTGGATGGTCTGGGCTCGACGGAAATGCTGCATATATTTCTCTCTAACCGCAGCGATGATCTTCGCTATGGCGCAACAGGCAAACCAGTACCTGGCTACGCAGTCGAATTGCGTGACGAGCAGGGACATCCGGTCGCCCAGGGAGAAATTGGCGATTTGTACATTCAGGGCCCCAGCGCAGCGCATCTGTACTGGAACCAGCGTGAAAAAACACTCGCGACGTTTCAGGGAACCTGGGTAAAAAGCGGCGACAAATATCAGGTGGATGCGGATGGCTACTACGTCTATGCAGGCCGCAGCGACGACATGCTCAAGGTGAGCGGACAATATGTTTCGCCGATTGAGGTAGAGAACGCCCTGATGGGCCATGACGCAGTGCTTGAATGCGCTGTTGTCGGCAAGCCGGATGGTCAGGGCTTGATGAAGACGATGGCTTATGTTGTGTTGCGCGATCCTGCGCGCACACACAAGGAGATCGAGGCCGAGCTCAAAGCCTTTGTGAAAACTTGTCTCGCACCGCACAAGTATCCACGCGAAATCGTCTTCGTCAGTGACTTGCCCAAAACCGCTACCGGGAAAATACAACGTTTCAGATTGCGTGAGTCGGGTTCGCATGACAACTAAGCTGTCGCTGGTCTGTAACGAGCGTCCTATCGAGATTGAATTTGCCTGGGTGGGCGTTGCCGCAGCAGAAGCGCCCGTTATGGTTTTCCTGCACGAAGGTCTGGGTTCGGTGGCGATGTGGAAGGATTTTCCCGACGCGCTATGCCAGCATCTGAACATGCGTGGCCTGGTTTACTCTCGACCGGGTTATGGTGCATCGACGCCACGTGACATGGATGAGCGCTGGGGCGTGGATTTCCTGCACAAGCAAGCCACCGACATACTGCCCGCGTTATTGCAGGCGCTGAAGATTGATCGGCCCTGGCTCTTTGGCCACAGCGACGGTGGCTCTATCGCCTTGTTGTTTGCCGCACACTTTCCTGATGCATTGGCGGGCGCTATCGTGCTCGCACCGCATATTTTTGTAGAAGATATCAGTGTGGACAGCATCCGAGTCGCACGCGAGGCCTATCTGCAACAGGGCTTGCGCGAAAAACTCGCGCGCTATCACGATGATGTAGATTCCGCTTTTTTTGGCTGGAACGATATCTGGCTGTCTACCGTCTTCCGCAGCTGGAACATCACGCGGGAGCTCGCAGCCATATGCTGTCCTTTACTTGCTATTCAGGGAAAACAGGATGAGTACGGCACGATGCGACAAATTCATGGTATCCGCAGTCAATGTCCTCAAACCCTGATACTGGAAATTGATGACTGCGGACATTCTCCGCATCGCGATCAGCCGGCGCGGTTAATCTCAACTGTTAAAGATTTTCTCCTCCGCGCGAACTGAATTGAATGGTGCTGGCCTTCATTCCCCTCGCGTAAAACATAACTTTCGTACAATACGCTATGGAAGCGCTGATTAAATAAAATCGGGAATTTTTGCAGCTGAATAAATCACGGCAAACACCTGCTTTTGCTTGTCCCCGCGTCGTACGGCTACGCTGGCTCGCCATAAAAAGTGGATTTGTTCAGCGTCTCCCTATCCGTAGGAAAGAAAAAATCTCATGAATCCGCATTTTTTGAACAAGCGACTCGCCCACCAGCTGGGTTTTGCAGGCCTGTTACCTTTCTTGCTGCTGATGCTGGGCGTAGGCTTTGCCGACGTTTCCTGGTTGGGCGATTTTCTGCGTGGGCAAAAAGCCTACGCGATGGTGATCTTGTCTTTTCTCGGTGGCATACACTGGGGTGCTGCAATGCTGTGCAGTACGCTGTCGCTGAATGACACGAAAAAAGCTTTGGTGTGGAGCGTTACCCCATCACTGATCGCATGGAGCGCAACGCTCTCGGGCGGATTTGGTATGGCAGTACTGATAGGCGGCTTTATCGCAGCGCTCGAAGTAGACAAGCGCATGTTCAGCCGCTATGGCATGCCGGGCTGGCTGATAAGGCTGAGAACGAGATTGACGGTTGCCGTGGTGATGTTGCTTGCAGCAACCGTCATCGGAGCAAACCTGCGCGGCGTGTAAGACATTCGCGCAAATCGCCTGATTTATTCGTCGTCTTCGGCTTTTTTGGGCTTACCGTCGACTTCGCTGATACGCATGCGTTTGCGACGATCTCCCATCAGTTCGCGCAGTTCGCGGATGCTGAGATCAGTGACCTCATGCATACGAATCAATAATGAAGCTCCAACTGGCAACGTACGATGGCGTATCTTGCTGATCACGGGTGGTCGCACTTCGAGTGCACGCGACAACGCCGCATCGTTTTTCAGGTTGAGCTTCTGGATTAACGCATCAAGCAAACGATTAGGATCGTAGCCGTCCTGCGATACCAGAGGATGTTTGTCCATGACGTCTCT
>JAIXXZ010000037.1 GCA_027490465.1 Oxalobacteraceae bacterium | reverse complement strand
TCATTGCCCACCGATTTTCCAGAGTGGATGTGGTGAGATGGCGACGCGAGAATGGGTCTTGAAGAAAAATTGCTCGATTTCGCCAAGGCAGCTGGCCAAGGCGTATTTGGCGATCTGTTGTGCGTCGTTGATGGTTGCGAGCTATTTCACTTGGCAAGGCGCCTGGTTGATTATGGTGTTTGCAGTCCTGGAAATGGCGGCGGTCGCGACGGCCTTTTTGTATTTTGGTCGGCATGCCACTGATCGCGAATGTATCGCGCTCAATGAAGCAGAGTTGGTCGTCGAGTTGGTGCGGGCAGAAAAGATCAGTCAGTTTCGCCTTGACCCCTGTCGCACACGGGTTGCCATGCCGGCACTCAGGCACGGATTGATAGGGCTCGAAGGAAACGCAGGCAGGGTCGAGGTGGGGCGATTTCTCACCGAACGCAAGCGGCGGGAGTTCGCCAGAGAACTGAATCAGGAACTTCTCGGTTACCGACTCAGTATGTAAGCGGGAACAAAAGAATTAAACAGAATATTCAATCAGGCTTTGAGGACATTATGAACTACGTGAAGCGCCTAACCTTGCTGTCCATGGCGGCTCTCGGACTGACGATCTTCGGTTCGGCATCTGCAGTTAACAACATGGAGGGTGGTCCGGCTGTGCATCAGCTCAATTTCCAGGCCCCAGTGACGGCCATTGCTGCCGATATCTATGTTCTGCACAACTGGATGATCGGCATTTGCGTGGCGATCTTCGTTGCTGTGTTTGGCGTCATGTTCTACTCCATCCTTAAGCACCGTAAATCGCTTGGCCACAAATCGGCCAGCTTTCACGAGAGCACCACCGTCGAGATTGCATGGACTGTGGTGCCTTTCGTGATCGTGGTGCTGATGGCGCTGCCGGCAACCAAAACCGTGGTTGCGATGAAAGACACTTCGAATGCCGACATCACCATCAAAGCCACTGGTATGCAGTGGAAATGGGGCTATGACTACCTGAAGGGCGACGGCGAGGGTGTTGCCTTTTTGTCGGCGCTGTCGACGCCGCGTGATCAAATTCATGGCGCCGCACCCAAAGGCGACAACTATCTGCTTGAAGTCGACCACCCGCTCGTCGTGCCGGTCAACAAAAAAATTCGCATTGTCACGACAGCCAATGACGTGATCCACGCGTGGGGTGTCCCCGCACTGGGCGTGAAACAGGATGCGATTCCCGGCTTTGTCCGTGATACCTGGTTCAAGGCGGAAAAAATCGGTACTTACCGCGGTAACTGCTATGAGCTGTGCGGCAAGGAACATGCATTCATGCCTATCGTCGTCAATGTGGTCAGCGAAGAGGATTACGCCAAGTGGGTAGCCGGGCAGAAGAAGGCGATGGCAGCCAATGCAGATGATCCGAACAAGACCTGGACTGTCGCCGAGCTGGCCGCCCGTGGCGAGAAAGTGTATGCCGCCAATTGCGTCGCCTGCCACCAGGCCAATGGCAAGGGTGTGCCGGGCGCATTTCCTGCGCTGGATGGTTCGCAAATGGTCAATGGCCCGCAGGACGGACAAGTCGCGATTCTGCTGAACGGCAAGAACGCCATGCCGGCCTGGAAAGGCACCTTGTCGGATACCGAGATCGCTGCCGTCATCACCTATACCCGTAACAGCTGGTCCAACAAAGCTGACGACAACATTGTTCAGCCCGCCGAAGTTCTGGCTGCGCGCAAGTAATCGAGAATAATCAGGAGAAACCTCATGAGCACTACTCTGGATCACGCCCACGGTCACGCTGACCACGCGCACGACGATCACCATCCTCACGGCTGGCGTCGCTGGTTGTACGCAACCAACCACAAAGACATCGGTACGCTGTACCTGTGGTTCTCGTTCGCCATGCTGCTCACCGGCGGTGTTCTCGCGCTGGGTATTCGCGCAGAGCTGTTCAAGCCCGGCCTGCAATTGTTCCAGCCGGAGTTTTTCAATCAGCTGACCACCATGCACGGCCTGATCATGGTGTTCGGTGCGATCATGCCGGCCTTCGTTGGTTTTGCGAACTGGATGATTCCGCTGCAGATCGGCGCTTCCGACATGGCCTTTGCCCGGATGAACAACTTCTCGTTCTGGCTCTTGCCACCCGCGGCGATTTTGCTGGTGTCTTCGTTCCTGATGCCAGGTGGCGCAACCGCCGCTGGCTGGACGCTGTATGCACCACTCTCTACCCAGATGGGTATTGGCATGGACATGGGTATTTTCGCGATGCACATCATGGGCGCATCGTCGATCATGGGTTCGATCAACATCATCACCACCATCCTGAACATGCGCGCGCCCGGCATGACGCTGATGAAGATGCCGATGTTTGCGTGGACATGGCTGATCACGGCCTATCTCCTGATCGCTGTGATGCCCGTGCTGGCTGGCGCGATCACGATGACACTGACTGACCGTCATTTCGGTACCTCGTTCTTCAACGCCGCAGGTGGCGGTGACCCAGTGATGTATCAGCACATCTTCTGGTTCTTCGGTCACCCCGAGGTGTACATCATGATTCTGCCGGCCTTCGGCATTGTTTCGCAGATCATTCCCGCTTTCGCGCGCAAGCCACTCTTCGGCTACGCCTCGATGGTCTATGCAACGTCTTCGATTGCGATTCTGTCGTTCATCGTTTGGGCGCACCACATGTTCGCCACGGGTATGCCAGTGACCAGCCAGCTGTTCTTCATGTACGCCACGATGTTGATCGCCGTGCCGACTGGCGTGAAGGTGTTCAACTGGATCGCCACCATGTGGCAAGGTTCAATGACCTTCGAGTCCCCGATGTTGTGGGCGATCGGCTTCATCTTCGTGTTCACGATGGGTGGCTTCACCGGCCTGATTTGCGCGATCACACCAGTCGATATCCAGTTGCAGGACACTTACTACGTCGTGGCGCACTTCCACTACGTGCTGGTGGCTGGTTCACTGTTCGCACTGTTTGCCGGCTTCTACTACTGGGCGCCGAAATGGACTGGTTTCATGTACAACGAAACTCGCGGCAAGATCCATTTCTGGGCGTCGCTGATCACGTTTAACGTGACCTTCTTCCCAATGCACTTCCTGGGTCTGGCCGGCATGCCACGTCGCTATGCCGACTATGCAGCGCAGTTCACCGACTTCAACATGATCGCGTCGATTGGCGCCTTCGGTTTCGGTTTGTCGCAGGTGTATTTCCTGTTCTTTGTTGTTCTGCCAGCCATTCGTGGTGGCGAGAAGGCAGCGGCTAATCCATGGGAAGGTGCTGAAGGTCTGGAGTGGACTGTGCCAAGTCCTGCGCCGTTCCACACTTTCGAAACACCACCCACAGTGAAGTAATTCTGTTGATCCGGCGGCTGAGGCCGCCGGTAACGTAACAGCTGTTTGTAAAAGGCGTCCATGTCTGAACCAAAGAAACCGGCTAATTTGCGCACAGCGCTGATACTCCTGTCGATTGCAGTCGTGTTTTTCGCTGGCGTCATTCTCAAGCACTCGCTGTTTGCGGGTTGACGGTGGCGGTAACTGAGCAGGAAGGCAGCCAGCGTCGCAGCCGCAAGAATGTGCGGATGCTCGGGAAGTTGATGCTGGTGGCGGTTCTGATGTTTGGCTTCGGATATTCGCTGGTACCGCTGTACAAAAAGATTTGTGAACTCACCGGCATTAATGTGCTGGCGGTGCAGGAAACGCTAAATGATGTCGCGCCGTCGAATACCCAAATCGACACCAGCCGCACGATTACAGTGGAGTTTGATGCCAATACCTCTGGCCCTTGGCGATTCAAACCAGTGGTCTCCAGTGTGCAGGTGCACCCGGGAGAGATGGCGCAAGTAGTGTATGAAGTGGTGAATACGCAGGGCAGAGCGATGGATGCGCAGGCGATCCCGAGCTATGCCCCCCAGGAAGCAGCGCAGTATTTCAAGAAGATGGAATGCTTTTGCTTCAAGCAGCAAACACTGGCGCCCAATGAGGCGCGGCAGATGCCGGTGAGTTTTTACATCGACCCGGCTTTGCCAAAGAACGTAAAAACGATCACACTTTCCTACACATTCTTTGAGGTTGGGGCAGCAGGCAAGGGAAGCTGAAAGGTCGTGATTGCATGGATGAACTGAAAGAAGCAAGCCGGCGACGAATGTCATTTGTCGCCACGGTGAAAGCGGTCATGTGGTCTTTTTTTGGCGTGCGTAAAAATAGCGCCTACGAGGAAGACACGCAAAAGCTCAATCCGGTGCATGTGATCATCGCAGGGATTATTGCAGCAGCATTGTTTGTGATGACGCTGCTGATATTGGTGAAAATGGTCGTGGCAAAATAAGTTCAAACAATTGTCGTGACCAGGCGTTTAATTTTGAACATCGTAATCAGGGGAAGCAAATGAGTACTCAACAAGGCCAAGCGCCATACTACTTTGTGCCCGGGCCATCCCAATGGCCTGTGCTTATGGGCGCGGCACTGCTCGTCACCATGGCCGGTGCATCCGCATGGGTGAATGGCGTGAGCTGGGGCAAAGCCGTGAATATCGCCGGCATTCTTGCTGCTCTGGTCGTGCTGTATTACTGGTTCGGCGATGCGATCGCCGAGTCCGAAGGCGGCATGTACAACGCACGGATTGATACTTCTTATCGCTGGAGCATGAGCTGGTTCATCTTCTCCGAGGTGATGTTCTTCGGTGCGTTCTTCGGCGCGCTGTTCTACGCCCGCTCGATCTCCATGCCCTGGCTGGCTGATCTCGACCACAAGTTTCTCTGGCCTGACTTTTCTGCCAACTGGGGTAACACCGGTCCGGCAGGCGTGATCGAAAAATTCGAGACCATGGGTCCGTTCTGGATCCCGACGATCAACACCGCATTGCTGCTGACTTCGGGTGTGACGCTGACGATCGCTCACCACGCACTGCGCGAAGGCGAGCGTAACAAGACCGCGGTCTGGCTGTTCCTGACCATTCTGCTGGGTGCGATATTCATGGGTTTCCAGGCTTACGAATATTCCCACGCGTACAGTGACCTCAACCTGAAACTCACCTCAGGTATCTACGGTTCGACTTTCTTCTTGTTGACTGGTTTCCATGGTTTCCACGTCACCATGGGCGCAATCATGCTCTCCGTCGTTTTGTATCGTGTGCTCAAGGGTCATTTCACCCCGGACCATCATTTCGCGTTTGAAGGTGCTGCGTGGTATTGGCACTTTGTTGATGTGGTGTGGCTCGGCTTGTACGTCGTCGTTTACTGGATGTAAATGCCGCAAGCATCAAAAAAGCCGCACTTCGGTGCGGCTTTTTGTTCATGGAGCGCATCAAAAGCGTGGTTTGTCTCGACAAACCGCACAGGGCAGCAAGGACGCTGGTCAGTGAGCAATGCCCGTCGGTTGTATCCACCCCAGCTTGTGTGCGACCAGAATCAGCACAAACAGCAAAATGGACAAGCCGACCCGAAGCGCAAGTGCTTGTACGGTACGGTTGCTGCGACCCTTATCCCGCATCAGGAATACCAGCGCCGAAGCGAGACTGCCGATGATGAGAATGAAGGCAATGACAACCAGAATTTTCATGATGAGTGGCGCAGGGAGTCACCAGCGCACCGGCAAAACCGAAGAGTTTAATTTACAGGACGCGCCATTGTAATGCGATTGCACTTTCGTCTGCGCTGGATCCCCCTGATCGCGACTCTGGTGGTGGCAGGGATTGGTGTCGCACTGGGCAACTGGCAGACCCGGCGCGCAGAAGAAAAAATCGCGATTGCCGAGGCCATCGCTGCGCGCAGCCAGCTTGACCCGCTGCCAGTGAGGACATTGCCCGATAACGCAGTCCCCGAAGAATTCAGGCCCGTCACGGTGAATGGCAGCTTCATCAGGGAATGGCCGGTTTATCTGGATAACCGTCCTTTGAATGGCAAGGCGGGCTTCTATCTTTTGATGCCATTGCGCTTAACAGGCAGTGAACGAGTGGTGCTGGTGTTGCGCGGCTGGTTTCCGCGTGATCCTCAGGATCGCCAGCGTCTGCCCAGTATTCCGGTGCCACAGGATGAGGTCAAGGTTACCGGTCGGGTACGCACTTCGGTGGGCAAGCTGATGCAGTTGGGTGAAATACCGGCACTGACGCCGGGTGCAATCGTGCCAAACGTGGGCATTGAGGCGCTGGCCACCGCAAGCAGACTACCGCTACAAAATTTTATAATCGAGCAAACCAATGATCTTGGCGATGGTCTTGTTAGGGACTGGCCACTCCCCTCAGCCGGTGTCGATACCCATCGAGCTTATGCATTCCAGTGGTATGCCCTGTCGGCTGCTGCCTTTCTGTTTTTTATCGTGACTGGATTTCGTCGTGCAAGTAAGCCAAACGCCTGATTCAACAACTGCCGGCAAAAGCAAACGCAGTAACCGCATGCTCTTCATCGTGCTTGCTGTGTGTGCAGCGCCGCTGATTTTTTCCTATTTCACTTATTACGTCATCAAGCCTCAGAGCCGGACGAATTATGGTGATCTGATTGATCCGCGCGCTTATCCGATACCCGAGCTCGGCCTGAAACAACTGGATGGTGAACCAGCGGAACTTCAGCAATTCGCCGGCAAATGGATTTTGCTTCAGGTGAATCAGGCTGCCTGCGCCAAACCCTGCGCCGACAAGCTTTACTACATGCGGCAGCTGCGCCTGACTCAGGGCAAGGAAATGGATCGTATCGAGCGTGTGTGGTTGATCACCGATGATGCGCCACTGGATACGGCTTTAATGAAGCAATACGACGGCACGCGCCTTTTGCGTGTCGATGCAAAAAAACTTGCGGCCTGGTTGCCGGTACAAGAAGGCACGCAAGCGGCAGATCATCTGTACATGATCGACCCGCTCGGCAACCTGATGATGCGCTTCCCTAAAGATCCGGATGCCAACAAAATCAAGAAAGACATCACGCGTCTGCTCAAGGCTTCGCGCATAGGATGATCCCATGCTGATCGGACTTGCACTCAAAGCCCTGCTGGTGGCGCTGATACCCGCGACGATTGTTTATTTGTCGCGCGGTACCGATCGCTACAAAAAGCTGGCCTGGGTCACCGTGTTTTTCACTTTCGATCTGATTGTCTTTGGTGCTTTCACGCGACTCACCGACTCCGGCCTCGGCTGCCCCGACTGGCCCGGCTGCTATGGTGAAGCCAATCCTTTTCTCGCGCATCACGATATTCGCGCCGCCGAGACCCTGATGCCGACCGGTCCGGTCACAGTGTTCAAAGCCTGGATAGAAATGATTCATCGCTACCTGGCCATGGGCGTGGGTGTGTTGATCATTGCGTCGCTTGTCATCGGATGGCGACTCTGGCGCTCGAATCAACAATCTCGATACGCGCCGCGACTACCGGCTTTTCTACTGTTTTTTGTGTGCGTCCAGGGCGCGTTCGGTGCGTGGACCGTCACGCTGAAGCTGCAGCCGATCATCGTGACCATTCACCTTTTGCTGGGCATGTCACTGCTGGCGCTATTGACCTGGCATGCATTGCGACAAAGCAAGCACTTACCTGTCGCTGATGTATCGGCTGGACTCCGTATTCCCGCAGTGCTGGCGCTATTTGCAGCGTTTATGCAAATTGCCTTGGGCGGTTGGGTCAGTACCAACTACGCGGCGCTCGCGTGCGGTGGTTTTCCTTTATGTCAGGGATCATGGATGCCGACCATGGATTTCACGCATGGTTTCACGCTCTGGCGCGCCCTGGGCATGACCGCTGCCGGTGACTATCTGCCGTTTGATGCGCTGGTCGCGATTCACTGGGTGCATCGCCTGTTTTCTGTCGTCATCGTTGGTCTGGTCGCATGGATTGCGCACCGCGCCTGGAAAACTCCCGGCACAGAGCGACTGGGCAGAGCTTTGTTGTGGCTGATACTGCTGCAGTTTTGCACGGGCATGGCCACGGTATTACTCAATTGGCCACTGACGATCGCCGTGTTACATAACGCCGGTGCAGCGCTCCTGGTGCTCTTGCTCACCATGCTAAACTACTGCCTCTCACAGCCAGTGGAAAAGGTGACCGAATTCCGGGCCAGCCACTCGCTCGCATGATCGATCTGTCATGACCACCCTCACCGTACAACCCAATCGCATTGCACAGTACTGGGCGCTGACCAAGCCCCGTGTCACGCAATTGGCCGTTTTTTGCGCGGTGATCGGGATGTTCCTCGCCACCCCCGAGCTGCCCGACTGGCGTTTGCTGATATCCGCCACGGTGGGCATCTGGCTGCTGGCGGGTGCGGCCTTCGCGGTGAATTGTCTCGTAGAGCGTGAAATCGATTCGCGCATGGCGCGTACCGCTCGCAGACCCATGGCGCGAGGTGAAATCACCGTACCGCAAACCCTGGCATTCTCGGGCGTGATTGGCGGCGCTGGTATGTGGGTGCTGTACAACCTCGTCAATCCGCTGACCATGTGGCTGACCTTCGCCACCTTTGTCGGCTATGCGGTCATTTACACCATCATCCTCAAGCCGGCGACGCCACAGAATATTGTCATTGGTGGTTTGTCAGGCGCCATGCCACCTGCACTGGGCTGGGCAGCGATTGCCAATGATGTGCCCATGCAGGCATGGATACTGGTGTTGATCATCTTCGTCTGGACGCCCCCGCATTTCTGGGCGCTGGCGCTCTATCGTCGCGACGATTATGCAAAATCGGGTTTGCCGATGCTGCCCATTACGCATGGCATGGAATTCACGCGTTTTCATGTCTGGCTCTACACCATCATTTTGTGCGCCACCACGATGCTGCCATTCGCGGTACGCATGAGCGGCCTGATTTATCTGGTGAGTGCGGTGATACTGGGTGCGATTTTTCTCTGGTACGCCTGGCGCATCTACCGTCACTACAATGATCTCATCGCGCGAAAGGCATTTACTTACTCGATCATTTATCTGTCGTTGCTTTTTGCAGCGCTCTTGATCGATCACTATTTCCGTTTCTGATCATGAACAAGCTGTTGCTTCCGCTGGCCTGTCTGTTGGCTTGTGTGTTGAGCTTGTCTGCCTGCGATCAAAAAAGTTTGCCTCTGCCTAAAACGGTGTTTGCCAACACCGATATCACGGGCCTCGACTACGGCAAGGATTTTTCGCTCACCGACCACAACGGCAAGCCGCGCACGAT
>JAIXXZ010000051.1 GCA_027490465.1 Oxalobacteraceae bacterium | reverse complement strand
GTGGCACTACAATCACGAACGCCCGAACATGGCCTTGGGCGGTATCACCCCCAATCAGCGGCTGGCCATGGCCGCTTAACGCTACTTCAGGCGTCCGTTAAAAATGGGGGGATTACCGAACAACCAGCAGCCAGCGCTGCAATCGTGGCACAACAAACCAAATTGTTAATTGTTTTTTCCATAATAAAGTCTCTATATTTACTAAAATAATAACCAAAAGTTTGAAAATTATACTTTCAATTTAAAGATAAACTCCACCGAAATCTACGTTATCTTATTGACATTGTTGTTTAGCGTTCATCCTCCGGACATTTGAACCGCGCTTTTAAAGATTTTGAAACCCACTGCGCCTTTCAGGCACTTTCATTGGAGAGAACAGACTTACGCAGTTGATTTTGGATGAATTTCGGTTTTGAATACGCTACCTGATTTTATGGAGCACCAACCGTTGTAAATGTAGGCATTAATTATTCAACCGTGTTCCAATATAAATTCTGCGACGTGTTATACGAACGCATCGGCATGATTCGTATTTATCAGTGGACCAATCAACTGCATAAAAATTAACTTTTATTGGTAGACTTCAGTCGGTTAAACAATGTACCTCTGGTACTGTCAACTTATACCGTCAGGTCATACTTTCAGGCATACAAAACATTCTCAGGAACAAGCACAGCCCGTACTAGAAAAACGAGGCAATGTGATCTACTCCTGGGGCGCTTCGAACGAACTTTCAGGTGATCAGCATAGTATTGTGATTGACCTGGTTACGACATTCGCAGTAACACATAGAACCTGCGAAGTCACGAGCAAGGCTGCTTGCGCACCTAGGAGGATGACGGCGGCCTTTATCTTCGGAGATGGTGGACAGCGCGAAGTTGTGCGCGTGACTCTTCAGCAGTTAGGCCTTTGTTTTCGAGGCGATCCTTTTCGCCGAGTGCGATGATTTTCAGCGCTGCAATCAGCGCTTCTTTTTCCTGAAATTGTTGGATGCTTTCAATCACTATGCTGGCTTCGCCATTCTGGGTGATGACGAACGGACTTCCATTCAGCTGTAAGTCCTCGGAAATTTGTGCCGCATGGCTTTTCAGATAGGAAATTGACCTGATGTTGGCGAAGGATTGCAAAGCGAGCTCCTGAACGCGAGTGGAACCGAATTTAGTACCAAATTCAGTCAAAATCAAGGTGCCCAATCACCGACGAAAGCGCTCCGTGAGTCCGTTCTTCGTCACCGCGCTGCAAGCTTGCGGAAATCCTGCTCCAGTCCGGCCAATTTTTCCTCTGCGCGTTTACGTTGTGCTGGTGTGGCCAATTTGTGCATGGCGGCTGAATTCGCGCAGGCCTCGTTGAATAAATTGCGTCGCATCTCGCTACCAACGCCATCATCGGGATTTAAAGCACGCTCCATCAGTGCGCGTATTTCCGCTTCTGCCAGTTCTGGTGATGGTTTGGTTTTTCTTATTTTCTCCAGCGTGACAAGAATATCTTCCTGCCGTCGCTGACGTAACATCCAACTGATCTTGGGATCGAGCGCCGAGCGCGCAATCGCATCTCGAATTGCCTGCTTTTGAGCAGCGCTTAGCCGACCATAAAAAAACTCGCTGCGGTCAGTCCACTCGTCGAGACGATCTTCTGCGAGCTGCCTGGCAGATATATCCAGCCATTTCTCCCGCCATTGCTTGTCTTCTTCAGCAAATTTTTTACGCAAGCGTTTTAGGTTGGCCGCCTCGAGCGAGAGTGCGAGTGTGGCGGCCTGAGGCGCGGCCTGAAGTACCAGCGTTTCAAATTGATCTCTGGCCTTGGTGATGGCATCGCAGGCTGCAAGCGGGCTTACATCGCCTTGTGCCATTTGCCGCAACTCGCCCAGCAAATCTGCATGCACTGGCAATTGGGTGCTTCGATGCCAGGCATGCAGCGCCTTCAGCCCTGCTTTGACTTCGCGCTTCTGCGATTCATTGAAATCCAGATAACGGTCCATCCACCAATACGCGATGGTATCGAGATTGTCATAACCAGTACGAACCAGACCACAGGCAGACAGGGCGAATACCAGTAGAACGACAGCGAAACGCTGCCCTAGTCGCAGTTTCATTTGAAGAGGAAAATTAAAGGGGCCTACAGTGTACGCCGCAATGCCTCAAAAAACAGATCTGCCTGCAATCGCTCTCCTCGCGTCTGCAATTCGACTTGCGCCGCCATGGCTTCCGGCACGGGTTGTAATGGCAAGCCGGTGCGCAGCGCGAGCACTTCGACCATGCACGCGCGTTCGACGTAGTACAGATCGTCATAGGCATAAGCGACACTGTCGCCACAAACCACAACACCGTGATTACCCAGAAACGCGATATCGGCGTTATTCATTGCACGGGCGATGCGTTCACCCTCGGTATGATCGAGTGCAAGACCGTTGTAATGCGCATCAATCGCGATGCGACCATGAAAACGCATGGCGTTCTGCGATAGCGTGGTGTCCAGCGCACGAGCACTGGTGAGTGTGAGCGCTGTCGCATGAGGCATATGCGTGTGCATCACACAAGCCTTGCCGGCGATTCGATGAATCGCGGCGTGTATGTACATGGCAGTTGGCTCGACCTCGTGACGCCCGGCGAGCTTGTTGCCTTGCTCATCAATCATCACGATATCGTCGGCACCGATCTCATGCCACAACAAGCCACGCGGATTCAGAAGAAAGCGCCGCGAGTCATCAGGCAATTCAACACTGAAATGATTGCACACGCCTTCAGCGAGGCCATGATGCGCTGCTGCGCGCAAGGCCAGCGCCAGATCCTCACGCAGCCGTTTAACGCTGTCTGATGCAAAGTCCTGCGCATGATTCTGCGCATGGTTCTGTGTGTAGTTCTGCATATCGTTGTGCTTATGCATGCCTTATTGCCTCCGACAAAACAGACTCGGGTGGTCTGGGAACAGGGTGCAGGGATTCATAGGCACGCGCTGCGCGCAGCACCAACGCATCGCCAAACATGGGGCCGACAAATTGCAGACCCACCGGCAAGCCCGCAGGTGTCAATCCGCAGGGAATGGTGATTGCCGGTTGCTGAGTGAGATTGAAGGGATAGCTGAACGGTGTCCAGCCCAGCAATTGCTCGGCAGTGACCTTGCTGTGACCCGCGGCACGCGCTTCAAAGGCGGGTATCGCCAGTGTAGGTGTGACCAGCAAATCATACTGCTGCATGAATTGACGCATCTGCGAGCCCAGCTCGGCACGACGCAAATTGAGCTTGTGGACATCACCAAAGCTGAAACCCGACCCAATCTCGGCCTCTGCCTGAAAATCCGGATCCGTCACCGCCTGCTGCGCGGGTGTCATTGCCGACCAGACCTGATGCGCGACCGCAAACCAGATACCGGTCATGATATCCAGCGGATCTGCGAAACCCGGATCACAGCGCACTACCCGCGCGCCCAGCGCTTCCAGGTCGCGAACCGCCTCTTCAACGCGATGCGCCACATCCGGATCGACCTTGGCATAACCCAGCGTAGGTGAATAAGCGATGCGCAAACCGCGGATACCATCATTGAGACCCACGGTGTAATCGATGGGGTGATAAGGCAGTGAAGACCAGTCGCGTGCATCCGGCAGACTCATCACATTCATCATCAGCGCTGCATCGGTGACACTCATGGTGTGCGGCCCGAGATGCGCGACCGTACCGAAAGGTGACAAGGGATACGCCGGAACACGACCAAAGCTCGGCTTGATACCGACATTGCCGCAAAACGCTGCGGGGATACGCACGCTGCCCGCACCATCGGTACCCACAGCCACTGGCCCCATGCCGGAGGCCACGGCAGCGGCAGCACCGCCCGAAGAACCACCGGGTGTGCGTGAGAGATTCCAGGGATTGCGAGTAATGCCGTGCAGAGGCGAATTGGTCTCGCCCTTGCAACCCAACTCGGGCGTGGTGGTTTTACCCAACAGCACAGCACCGGATTCACGCATACGCGCAGTCACCGGAGCATCAACCTCCCAGGGCTGCGACGGGTCAACCGTGCGACTGCCGCGCAGTGTGGGCCAGCCGCGCGTGAGTATCAGATCCTTGATCGAGACGGGTATGCCCTCCAGTGCGCCGATCGCAGCGCCCTGCTGTCTGTGTGCCTGCCATCGCTGTTCGCTCGCTTTCGCGCTCTCCATCGCGTGCGCCGCATCGACCAGACAAAAAGCATTCAGTTTGCCGTTGACCTGATCTATGCGCTGCAGGACGGCACGTGTCACATCCACAGGCGACACCTGTCCGCTGCGGTACATCGCTAACAACTGGCTGGCAGTAAAGCCGCAAAGCTCATGCATCATTCGGCTTGTCCATTTCTGTGGTGATGGTGGAGATGGAGAGTCAGTCGCTGTGTTCAACCGATACCGAGATAAATTTTACGAATGCGGTCATCGCTGGCCAGCGCCTTCGCTTCACCTTCTTGCGCGACATTGCCATGCTCAAGCACATACGCACGGTCAGCAATATGCAGCGCCGATTGTGCATCCTGCTCGGCCATCAGGATGGCAACGCCACTATCGCAAATCTGGCGTATCGCAGAAAAAATTTCCAGCTTGAGACGATGCGCGATACCGACCGAGGGCTCATCGAGCAGCAGCAATTTAGGGCCACCCATCAACGCGCGACCGATCGCGACCATTTGCTGCTGACCACCGGAAAGCGTGCTGACGATCTGATGCTCGCGCTCGGCCAAAATCGGAAACAAGGCAAGCACACGCGCCATGTCAGCGGCAACCGCGGCCTTGTCGCGTCTGAGATAAGCACCCAGCTGCAGATTTTTGGCAACCGTCAGTTCTGGAAAGAGACGACGACCCTCGGGGCAATGACAAATACCCAGACCGACCACCTGCTCTGTGGAGTAATCATGCAAGGAATGCCCCTCGAAGCGCAGCTGTCCCTGCGACGATATGGCGCGTGAAATCACTTTCAGCAAAGTCGACTTGCCCGCCCCATTAGGTCCCAGCACCGTCACCAGTTCACCGGCCTTGATGTGCAGATTCAGATTTTCAAGTGCAATGGCCTTGCCATAGCCAGCACTCAAGTCGCTGATCTCGAGCATCATGCGAGCGCCTCCGGCGTTTGCTTGCCAATGTAGGCTTCAATCACACGCGGATGACTGACAATCTCTGCCGGAACACCTTCGGCAATCACTTCGCCAAAATCCAGCGCCACCACGCGCGACACCAGCTGCATGAATTCGCGCAGCTTGTGCTCGATGAGCAGGATCGTCAGATTTTTTTCTGCATGCAGCTTGCGTATGAGTACGGAGATGGATTCGATCTCGGCACTGCCCAAACCGGCAAACGGTTCATCGAGCAAGAGCAGCTCGGGATCGGTGGCCAGTGCGCGTGCGATTTCCAGACGACGCAGATCACCGTAGGACAATAGCTCGGAGGGTGTGTCTGCCTTCTCCGCCAGCCCGACTTCCGAAAGCAAATGCATGGCGCGCGTACCCAGATCGACGTCGGTGACGCGCGGGCCCAGACTGCCGACCAGCACATTTTCGATCACACTCATGCCAACGAAAGGCCGACACAGCTGAAAGGTACGAGCCACTCCCAGATTGACGATGCGATGCGGCTTCATACCGAGTATCGACCGTCCCTGAAAATTCACCGAACCTTCATCGGTAGGAATGAATCCGGTGAGCAGATTGAAGAGCGTGGTCTTGCCAGCGCCATTGGGACCGAGAATGCCCACGATCTCGCCCCGACGAACCTGCAGATTGACATCACGCACGGCATGAAGACCACCGAAACGCTTGTTGATTTGTTTGACATCGAGAAGGTAGTCTGACATCTCAGGCCTCCCCTGCAGCTTTGTCTGTGGGTCGCTGTGTACCCGCGCTCTGCGCGGGCGATGTCAGCAGTGCGCGAATTTTTTTCCAGACAGGCGCAACCACACCGTTGGGCAAGTAAAACAGAATGAGAATCAGCAAGACGCTGTAGATCATCAAACGCCATTCACCGAAATTGCGCAGCCCCTCAGTCATCAGCGTCAGCAACAGTGCCCCGCCGACGGGTCCGAAGATGGTGCCGATACCACCAACGTATACCATCGTAATGATGGTGATTGAGGTGACGACTGCAAATAACTGCGGGCTCACCTGCAATTGATAGTGCGCGTACAGCGCACCACCGAGTCCGGCGAAGGCTGCACTGATGATGAGCGAAATAATTTTATACGTCGTGATGGGAAGGCCAGCGGCCATACACGTAGCTTCGTCGCCCTTGATCGCACGCAGTATCAGCCCCCACCGCGAACGCGCCAGCCAGGCGAGTAACCAGGTGGTAAGACCCAGCACACACAGCACAAACCAGTAATAGTGCAGATGATTTTTGATCAGCGGCGTGATGTCCTGTATGCCCTCTTCACCACCGGTGTACTCCCAGAAAATCAGCATCAGACGCTGCATGATCACGGCGGCAGAGAGCATCGCCAGCGCAAAGTACGGCCCCTTGAGACGCAATGTCGGAAAGCCCAGCAAGAGACCAAAAAACATGGCCAGCACCATGCTGGCCGGCAGGCTCCACCACGGGCCGAGACCCATCTGCACATTCAGAAAACCGGCGGCATAGGCACCGACGCCGATGAAGAGCGAATGACCGAAGTTTTCACGACCTGTCAGCCCCGACATGAAGTCCCAGCTCACTGCCCAGATGCCATAGATGGCGGCAACCGTCAGCACACCCACCAGATAACTGCCACCCACGAGTACAGGCAGCACAGCAAGCAGACCGAGGGACACTAGGCCCGCCGTCGAACTCAGTTTGTCGAGAGATCCGAGCGCGGCCATTTAAAACGCCGTCCTTTTACCGAAAATACCGGCTGGCCGGAAGACCAGCATCAACAGCGTCGCCAGCACGGAAACAATTTCAGTCCAGCTGGTGGAGATTTCATAGGCCACGATGGTTTCCGCATAGCCCAGCATGAAGGCCGCCAGAATACTGCCGGGGATAGAACCCAGTCCGCCCACCACCACGATCGCAAAAGCTTTGACGATGGGCAGTAAATGCATGGAAGGTTGCACCGACAGGAATGGCCCGGCGAGTATGCCGGCCAGTGCGGCCAGTGCTGCCGAAATCGCCATCACCAGCGAGAAGATGCGATCACTCGGTATGCCCATGTACTTGGCCGCATCCGCATCCTGAGAAATCGCGAGAATCGCGCTGCCCAGACGGGTACGTTGTATGAACAGATAAAGCACCGCAATCGACACGCCCGCGACGACCAGTGTGAGCAAACGCTGACCGGCCACATCCACGCCACCCATGTTGATCTTGGTATCGACAAAGGCCGGCACATTGCGGTACTCGGAACCAAAGGTCAGAAACAAACTCTGCTCGACCACCAGCGCGATGGCGAGCGTGATCATCAGCACACCGAGTTGCGAATAGCGCAGTGGCCGGATCAGGATTTTTTCTACCAGCACGCCGAAAAGAGAGACACCGGCGACCGCCAGTATCGCTGCCAGCCACAAGGGCAGACCTGCAATCGAGGTCAGCACATAGGCGCCGTAAGCACCCAGTGCATAGAACGAACCATGCGCCAGATTCAGCACGCGGGCCACGCCAAAGATGAGCGTGAAGCCTACCGCGAGCATCGCGTAAATGGCGCTGGTGACAGCGCCGTAGATCAGGATTTCCAATTTATTTTTTCATCCAGGGTGGCAGGATGAAATTCCCGGTCCGCAGTTCCTTGGGAAAGAGAACCACACGCTCGCCCTTGTCCTGCCACTGCACGAAGACCAGATTGGTCTTGCCTTTACCCGGCAATACATCATGACTTTCATCAAACGTGATTTCGCCGGCCACGCCCTCGTAGCGCGTCTTTTCCAGCTCTTTGATCACCTTGTCTGTATCAAAGCTGCCAGCGCGCTTGACCGCCTCGGCGTACAAGAAGATCGAGTCATACGCGAAAAATGCCGTGTACACAGGATAGTTGGGTGAATTCTTTTTGAAGTTATCAAAGAAAGGAATGGTTTTTTTGGTCAGTGGTGCGCGTACCGCAAAATTGGCAGCCACTTCGGAAATGGATTTACCACCAATGCGATTGAAAAAATCGCCGTCCATGCTCTTGACGTCAATGCCGCCATAAGGCACGGGTACCTGTGCGTCATGCCACTGCTTGGCAAAGACATCGCTGGAACCGTGCGACAGAATCACGATCATGTATTGCGCACCACTGGATTTCACCTTCGCCAGCAGTGGCGAAAAATCCGAAGTCTGCGTATCAAACAATTCCGTCATGCGAATATCGGCACCCACCTCGGCCGCACCTCGCTTGAGCACCGGGACCAGATCCTGAACCCATTTTGCGTTTTCACCGACGATCGCAATTTTTTTGTAGCCGAGCTCACCAATGACGAAACCGGAAATGTACTCAACCAGCGCACGGGCCTGATGCGCAGCGTTGATCGGTCCGACACGGAAAATGTATTTGTAGGTGTCGTAGTCGTTTTTGACTTTGGCGGTGATGCTCGGCGAGGCTGCACCGACCCCCAGATAAATCGTTTTTGATGCAGCGATGTGCGGCAACTGTGCCAGCGTCACGCCGCTGGTGTAGCCACCCACCAGCAGATCGACTTTTTCATCCGAGACCAGTTTCTTGATCGCGCTGATGCCTGTCTCGGGATTTTCGGTTTCATCTGCCGTCACATACTCGACCTTGCGTCCGAGGATGCCGCCTTTTTTGTTGATCTCGTCCACCGCCATTTTGACGGCTGTGATGGTGTCGCGACCCACTTGCAACTGTACCGAGGTAGGCACGCCGATACGCAAGGGCTTGCTTTCCTGTGCATGCAGCAGCGTATGGGACAGGCAAAGGCCGAGCGCCAGCATTTTCACGATACGTTTCATGAGGTCTCCTGTGATTTTTATTCGGGCCGAACGACCAATCGCGTTTACAAAGGGAAGAAATCTACTGGTTTCATTAACTTGTTTTGCTGACTTTCCAGTGCACCAAGCTCTGCGCTTTGTTTTACATAGCTCAGCCATTCGGGATCGATCCACAGACCGGCACGACGCGCCTCTCGATCGGCGGCGTTTTGGTAGCACCAGATGTGAATGTACTCATTGGGATTGCCGGTCTCGCAGGCGGCGAACAGCAAAGGCGTGCCCAGATGCCGAACCTGGGGCGCCTTGCCTAATTTTTCGTAAAGACTCAGATGAGCCTTCAGGGTCCCGGGCTTGCACACATAGGTCCTGACATCCAGCAGCATGACGATCTCCCCCCATTATTTTTTATATCTGCTCGGCCAGGCCGGCAGTATTTTCTCGGACTGATTATTCCACGGTTTTTTGGCAATGGATAGCAATGTGATCGTATGTATGGATGACGTTTTGTTTTTATAAACTCTGGCTGATTGCGAGATAAAACACGCGCACTATTGTTGCGATGCAGCGGATATTCTGCAATCATCAGCTCACGCCGCTTGCGAAGATGACGAGCCCGCCGGTGCTCAATTCCGACCGGCTCGCGTTCAAAAGCCTCACAATCCGGACTCAATAAACAAGATCAACTGACGAATGACTATTCTGGACCATTCGGATTGTTGAAAATGATTTTTAAAATGAAAACGATATTCTTCTCTTTGACCCTGATCGTTTTGTGGTGCGGCACGGCACATGCCGATTACCGCCGCTATTGTGATTCCGTATCCACCAATGCCGAGTCCTTCGCTGAAGAACGAAAAAAGGGCCGTACCAAGAAACAGGTTAAGGAAGACGCTCGGCTGATGGCACAGCAGCGCGAACTGGACCCGAGCGTGCTGGAGGCCTGGTACGCGGAGATCGAATGGGTCTTCAGTGGCGCCCAAAAACGCTACGGCCCGGTCGCCAGCCGTCAGCGGCGCTTCGACGAATGCTTATCCCAGGAAGGCAAGTAAAGCGTGATTTTTTTCGCCTCCCCTTTGCGGGCCGCCTGCCAGTTCGCCTTGGTTATCGCCGGCTTGGCAAGTGCCAGCGCAATCCCAGCAGCGCCGCTCTCTCCGGCAGAGCAAACTCTGCTTAAACAATACAGTCCTGCCGCGTGGGAAGCACGGCGACGTTACCGCGATATCGCTGTCGACACGGTGGGCAGCGGCGAGACGCGCGCCTATGTGTTCCGACCTGAAGCCCGATCATTGAATGGCTTGCCGCTGGTCTTGTTCATGCACGGCTGGCGCGGCACGAATCCCAAAAACTTTGGTGGTCTGATTGATCTGCTGGTACGCAGTGGTGCCGTTGTGATTTACCCGGTGTATCAGGGCGAAGGCGAGAAAACCTCGCCTCAAAAAATCACCGCAAATGCGGCACAAGGCGTTCGCGCCGCGATCGAGATGCTGCGGCAATCCCATCCGCAGCTGATAGATGAGGAAAAAACCCTGTACTGGGGTTTTTCCATGGGTGCGTCAATCTCGACGAATTTTGCAGTCCGACATACCGAACTCGGCATACCCGCACCGCGGGCAGTGGTGCTGGTTGCGCCGGGCGATGCCTATCACGTCGTTCACGGGACAGAATCTGTACCCACCGTGGCGCGACTGGAATCGATACCGCCTACCTTGCCGGTTTTTCTGGTGAGCGGTGCAGCTGACACCAGCATCGGTGTCCCGACAGCGCGCGCATGGGCAGCGCGCCTGTGCCACCTGCCACGCTCGCACCGCACATTGTTAATGCTCCCCTCACACTCGGACGGGGGACAGCAAATCAGCTCGGCCCATGGCTCGCCGGGTGCGCCAGACAGCCGATTTGATTTTCCGGATGCGACGGCGACTGTAACCAAACGCATCGCAGGTCGCGATGGATTTGAGAGCTCGGGTTCGCTGAACGTACTGGATTTTTACGGCTACTGGCGAATCACGATGGCGATGTTTGATTTCGTTGCAGGTGGTGCGTATCCCACTGCCTTGTTCACACCAAAATCGCCGGAAAATCGTTTCCTCGGCGTCTGGCCGTCGGGTAAGCCGTATGCAGCAGCTGTCGAAGAGGAAGTGTGCAACTGAGTGCTGTGCGAAAAAATGGCTCGTGCGTCGGGTAAAGGCGCCGAGGACTAATCTAACGCTCGCTGATAGGGAAAGTAAAAATAACAGCGTTCAATAGGTGACCACGAGTTTAGGTGCCAGGCGACACTCGCTGCATCCAACCGTAAATCGCCGGCAGCAAATAAGCAGCCCCATCCTCGCTCAAATGAATACCATCATCAGCACGCAAACGCACCAGCTTGCCACGCTGATCCTGACGATACTGCTCGAAACTGCCGCCGCTGCCGGCGATATAAGGATTGGGATCTACCCAGGTAATTTGAGGGAATTCAGCCAGTACCTCTTTCACCAGTCCATTGAGCGAGGTCATGCGGCGTGCAAAGCCGCTCTCGCGCATGACCGGCATGCCTATCCACAGCACACGCGCTCCGTCACGCGTGAGCAGCTTCGCGAACTCACGCACGCGCTCTGCATACATCTGTTTCCACGCAGGCGTACCAAAAGAATACACCGTGCGATCTACCTGAAAATTTTGCGCGTCATTGGCACCAATCGCGCAAATCACCAACTCCGGTCGCGCAGCGCCAAGTAGTTGAGGATACTGTGCCGGCCAGTTGAAGACATCAGGCCGGCCCAGCCCGGTCCCGGAGCGATAAGCACGAACCAGACGCGCACCGTTTTCACGGGTGATGTTGCGGCGTAAAACCGGTGCCAGACCCACCGCCATCATGGAGTCGCCCACCAGCGCAACCTGCATCGATGGCGCAACCACGGGTGCCACTGTCCGCGGTTCGGCGACCTCCGTTGATGATGAAATTTTCTGATCCGGATCGGCAGCAGTTTCGAGCTTGGGTTCAGCGGGTTCTGTCACCGCTACCGCACTGGGCAATGGCGTCGCTGTGGTCGGCGCGTTCTCGACCGTCGGCACATCCTCCGCCACCGGCATTAAGGCAACTGACCAGCGCTCACGCAGATCCAGCGCCAGACGTCGTGGTGCGTCAAGGTGCAACTCTGTCACGATGCGCTGCCATGTTTTCGTCACAGGCTGAGCAACATCGCGTAATGCGCCTACTTCCAGACGTTCTGCCCAAATGACCAGACCCGTGGCCTCAAGCAGCAAGGCCACCAGCAAGGCGGATGCAAGCGCGCGAATGACATCGGTAATGGAAGTAGAGCGCACCATGATCAGAACTGAAAATAAATGAAGGGTGCCGGTGCGCTGGGGCCGAGTACTTCAATCACTGTCAGCGAAATGGCAAACAAGGCACCCAATACCACCGCGGGCATGCGCATGCCCATGAGCTGGGCACGCAACAAAACACGCGAAGGTAAGTAATGCATGCCTATGCCCATCAGCACACAAATCAGCATCCCGGGCGCCAGATCCCAGTACCAGCTGCCCGCGAGGAGTTGTTGCATCACCGTGAAGGCCTGAGCAAGATCAGCGGCACGGAAGAAAATCCAGCCAACGCACACCGCATGGAAGAGCAAAAAGCGCGATACATAACGCCACAGATCAGACTCGCGCCATTCATCACTCCCCTTCGCATACCAGTAATTGTCCCAGACGCGGTGTATGGCCAGAAGCATCCCGTGCCAGAATCCCCACACGATAAAATTCCACGCAGCGCCGTGCCAGAGCCCACCGAGCAGCATGGTGATGAACAGATTACGTACATTCAGCCACTCGCCCTGACGCGAACCACCGAGGGGAATGAACAGATATTCACGCAACCAGGTGGACAAGGAGATGTGCCAGCGCCGCCAGAATTCCTGTGGCGATGCACTGCGATAGGGATTATCGAAGTTGTCCGGAAAACGATACCCCAGCAACAGCGCGCAGCCGATCGCAATATCGGTGTAACCGGAAAAATCACAGTAGATCTGCGCCGCATAGCCGTAAACACCAAGCAGTACCTGGCTCGCACTGAAGCTTTGCGGATTTGCGAACATATCGTCGACCATCAACGTGGCCAGACTGTTGGCGATAACCACTTTTTTGAAAAGTCCGATCGCAATCAACAACAAGGCTCGCGATGTTTCTATGCGCGACGGATCTGGCGCCTTCTGCAGCTGCGGCATGAAGGTGGAGGCACGCAGAATCGGACCTGCAATCAGTTGCGGAAAAAATGCGACGTAGAGCAGTACATCTTCAAGCGTTGGCGCGCGCTCGAGTTTACCGCGCCAGACATCGACCATCAGCGAGATCGCATGGAAGCTCATGAAGGAGATACCCAACGGCAGAATGGGCGAACTGACAGAGACCTGTAGCTCAATACCCAGACCGTTGGCGAGATTGAGAAAATTCTGCAGGAAGAAGGCCAGGTATTTGTACCAGCCCAAGGTCAGCAGACAAGCGACGATGCCACCGACCAGCCAGCGACGCTTGTGCTTGCCCTGCTCTATGCCCTTGGCCGCAACCCAGCCATACAGGGATATGATGAACAGCAGCGGCAGAAAGTGCCAGTCCCAGAAGCCATAGAAAAAATAGCTCAGCACCAGCAGCACGCGCTTGTGCGTCACATGGTGTCGTACCGTTCCCCAGGCCAGCGCAAACGCCAGCAAAAAGAATAATGCGAATTCGACGGTGGGGAAAAGCATGAGCGGGATTTATCTTGTTGTGCGACAGATGATAGCAACAGACCGATGATGAATTAAAAAATAAAAATGAAAAGTTATTCAAAAACCAAGAAGCTCTGAGTAAGCGCTCATGAAACAAACTTGGCAATTCCAGCCAACAAACGTGCAATCAATCCGAGCGCGCCACGCGCAGGCCAAAATAGGTGCTTGTTAGCGTCGACGCAAAGCGCGAACGGAAAGCTGACCTCAGCATGCGCGAGACATTGGACCAGGACCCGCCACGATTAACGCGATACTCGCAATTACCCTCTTCCCATGCGGCCTGCGTTTGAGGTGCACCTTGGTAGCTCGGGTTCCAGCAATCCTGCGTCCACTCCCACACATTGCCATACATGTCATACAGCCCAAAGTGATTGGGCTTTTTCTCGCCCACTGTATGCACCTCCTTGCCTGAGTTGGCGTTGAACCAGGCATACCCATACAGTGCATCCATCTCGTCGCTGTCGTAGTATTCCTTCGAAGTTCCGGCACGCGCCGCATATTCCCACTCTGCCTCGCTGGGTAAACGATACTTCTTGCCGGTGACTTGACTCAGCTTTTCAACAAAACTCTGTGCCATCTCCCAGCTCACATGATCAACCGGCAAATTCTTGCCTTCATTCTCGCTCGGGTTGTTACCCATGATGGCGACCCACTCAGCCTGCGTCACTTCGTATTTGCCCAGGCTGAAGGATTTCATTTGTAGGGTGCGTGCCGGCTTTTCCTTGTCGTTGCCGCTGTCGTTGGGCCCCGATCTCGCGGTGTCTGGCGTGCCCATCACGAAGCTGCCCGCAGGGACGACGACCATTTCAGGACAGCTCGGGCAATCCCGGAAAGTCTTGGGGGGGTCCGCGAAAGCAGCCTCAGCCGCAAACAGGCTCATCAACAAACATATGGCGCGCATGGTCGCTCTCCTTGTTATGGTCAGCCTGCATGATACGCAAAACCGGATGTCGCACTGCAGCGCGCGCCAATCGCCTCGAGCCTGCGGTATCCACCTGACGGGATCAAGGCAGGCGATTCGACGGCGGGCAAGTGTGTTCGGTGTGATATCTTTATATCTGGTCTTATGCGCTGCGCGCACGAATCAACTACAAAAAACCAATAATCCCGACCACGGGATAAAAAGAACAATGCAGCATCGGGGGAAAGAGTGAATCAGGAAGTCAGATCCACAGCACGCTTGGCTGTCGTGACCGGTGGTGCCATGGGTATTGGTGCCGAAGTGGTCGAGCGACTGGCACGACTCGGTCATCATGTGATCATTGCCGATCGCGATGAAGCCGCCAGCGCTGGCCTGGTCTCACAGTTGCAATCTCAGCAGCTCTCTGTCACCGCAATGGCGATTGATGTGGGCAATCCCGGCGCAATCGCTCACGCTTTTGATGCGATTGGAAGCGAGCATGGCCGCTGCGACATTCTGGTCAATTGCGCGGGGGTCGCCAAAGTCTTCCCGTTTATCGATTTCCCGCTGGAAGAATTCGAGCGCACGATGAACATCAATGTCAACGGTACCCTACTCTGCAGCCAGCACGCAGCCCGTCTGATGATGCGTCATCAGTGGGGGCGCATTATCAATATCGCCTCGGTAGCTGGCATGCGCGCAGTAGGCACGGGGCGCACTGCCTATGGCACTTCCAAAGGCGCTGTCATTGCACTGACACGACAAATGGCCGTTGAACTCGCTGAACACGGCATTACCGCCAATGCGGTCGCACCGGGGCCCGTGGACACGCCCATGACGCAGCTGCTGCATACCGCGCAGTTTCGCACCGAGTACTCGAAAGCTATTCCGATGAACCGCTACGGCACGGTATCCGAGGTTGGTGCTGCAGTACAGTTCCTTGCTTCCGAAGATGCTGCCTACATCACCGGTATTGCAATGCCAGTCGATGGTGGATTTTTGTCCAGCGGCGCGCGTGGACTTTGAACCATGAATACCAGCACGAGCACGCGCATCGAAGCCGTCTACCATCTCGACACCGCAGATGATCCGGAAAAAACCGCCGCACTGATCGCAGGCGAACAATCCTCGGGGACTTTCGTTGCCATTCCCGGTGAAGATGAAGCGCTCAAGGCGCGCGCTGCCGCACGCTATGAAATCACGGCACTGGATCAGTCAAACAACCCTGACACCAAACGCTACGAGCTCAAGCTGTCATGGCCGCTGGAGAATCTCGGGCCATCACTGCCCAACCTGATGACCACGATCGCCGGCAATCTGTATGAACTCAAACCGGTGCGCTCACTGCGGCTGATTGACATGACCTTACCGCCCGCCTTTGCGCAGGCCTATCCCGGCCCGGCATTTGGTATCGCGGGTACGCGCGCGCTCACTGGCGTGCTGCAGGGACCGCTGGTCGGCACCATCATCAAACCCTCGGTTGGACTCAGCCCTCAAGATACTGCAAACATCGTGGCGCAGTTGTGCGAGGCCGGCGTTGACTTCATCAAAGATGATGAGCTGCAGGCAGATGGGCCTGCCTGCCCTTTCGATGAGCGCGTCGCGCTATCCATGGACGTGATCAACCGCCATGCCGAGCGATCGGGCAAAAAGGTGATGTATGCGTTCAATCTCACTGGCGAGCTTGATGAGATGAAACGCCGTCACGATCTGGTGCAGCAACTCGGTGGCACGGCGGTGATGCTGAGTCTGAATTCTGTCGGCATGGCAGGCTTCAATGCCTTTCGTCGCCATGCGCAATTACCGATTCATGCGCATCGCAACGGTTGGGGCTATTTGCAAGGTGGCTGGTCTTATACGGCATGGCAAAAGCTGTGGCGTCTGGCCGGCGTGGACCATATGCACGTCAATGGCATTGCAAACAAGTTTCAGGAAGACGATGACAGTGTGATTGCATCGGCGCGCGCTTGCATGACGCCGATGTTTGTCGATAAACCCTGCACGATCATGCCGGTGTTCTCTTCGGGCCAGACCGTCAGGCAGGCAGCGCCCACCTGGGAAAGGCTGCAATCGACAGATCTGATTTTTCTTGCGGGGGGCGGTTTGTTCGCGCATCCCGGTGGCATTGCTGCGGGTGTGAGCGCACTGCGACTATCCTGGTCAGCGGCCATCGCGGGCGTGCCGCTGGATGTCGCAGCGAAAACGCATCGCGAACTGCGTGAAGCAATGGAAAAATTCGCATGAGCGCTGTTGCATTTTCGCCCGCGTGAGGCTGCAGGATCATGAGCGACGCGAACACAGCCTTGCGGGCCAGAGTCCTGTTCTATGGTGACGATTTTACGGGTGCCTCAGACAATGCTGCGCAATATGCGCGACACGGACTAAAGACGGTTTTGTTTTTTTCCGATCCTGGCGCAGATGTCCTTGAAGAGGCCGCACGACACTATGATGTGGTCGGCGTCGCAGGCACAGCGCGCTCGCTGGATACTGATGGCATGCGCGCCGAACTGTTGCCGGTGCTGGAAAAATTCCGGCAGCTGAAGGTGCCGCTGGTGCAGTACAAATGCTGTTCTACCTTTGATTCATCGCCCGATACTGGCAGTCTCGGCCATGCAATGCAGCTGATGCAATCGTGCTGGCCGGATAGCCTGTTACCCGTCTTGGCAGCCACGCCGGAGTTCGGTCGTTACACCCTGTTTGGTCACCACTATGCACGCGCCGGTACGGCGGTGTATCGACTTGACCGTCATCCGGTGATGTCGCGTCATCCTGTGACGCCGATGCATGAATCGGATTTATCGCTGGTGCTCACTCAGCAAGGCTTCATCATTGCCCATACGGTGGATTTGCGCTTGCTGGATCGTTTCGAAACCACGCCGGAAGCACTGGCTACCGAGCTCATGAATCACGATTCCGTGGTCTTCGATGGTTACACGCTACAACAAGTGATGACCGCAGCCGCCAGCTTGTGGCATGTAGCGCAAGAACGTCAGGTATGCGCGATGGCAGCGCAGGGATTTGCGCATGGGCTCGGTGCATGGTTGCGCCAGTCGGGGCGCTTGACCTCAAACCAGCCGACCCACAAGCTTGATGCAGTGGACCGGTTGCTGGTGCTGTCCGGAAGTTGTTCTGCCTTGTCGGCGGAGCAGATTGCATGGGGGCGGCAGGCTGGCTTTCTGACGATGCGCGCGAATTTGAGCCTGCTTGAGGGCGAAGATCCTGATGCACTGCAGACGCTGGAGAATCACATGCTGGATGCACTGACATCCGGCACCAGCGTCATCGTATTTACAGCAGAGGGTCCGGATGATGCGCTGGTCTCAGCAGCCTCGGCTCAAGGTTTGAGTACGTCGGCGATGGCGCAGCGCATCGGTCACTTATTCGCGCGACTGGCGCGTGTTGCATTCGCACAGGCCGGGTTGCAAAGACTGGTGGTCGCAGGGGGTGACTCATCCAGCTTCACCATGCGCGACATAAGCGCAAGTGCGCTAGAAATCAAAGCCAGTCACTTCGGACAAAATGCCCATGTCTGCACGCTGGTGTCCGATGACCCGCTCATACACGACAAGGAAGTACTGCTCAAAGGTGGACAGGTAGGTCAGGCTGATCTGTATGGCCTGATGCTGGCGGGCTTCAGCAATTCAAGCCCATGAACTGGCTTCGCGTACCACCCACGAGCTGCCCAATCGGGTAAAGTGACATGCTGCAGAAAATTAAAACAACCCCCGCAATATCAACAAATTGTAAACACAATAACTTATTCGAGGCAGATTCCATGAAGCGATTGATTGCCGGCGTAGCGCTACTGATCACCATGCACGCAGCCAGTGCACAAAATATTTTCGAAATCTCACCCGATTCGTCCAACCCGAATTACGCGAACTGCAAATTCCAGACTTACGATGAGAGCGCTTTGCTGATCACCACCTACATGGGCTCACTGGTCGCGGCGAAATACGAAAAGACATGCTCGGCTGAATTTCTGACGAAAGCCAAGGACGGCAAGCGCAAACATGATGCGATGCTGATCGCCACCGATCAGCAAATCGGCAGCTGCTACTCGGCAAAAGACATGCAATTCATTCGCGGTCTGCTAAAACCTGCCGTGGACAAAATACCCGAATTCTGTGCATCTCAAAATGTCGCTGACGCGATTGAAGACTGGGTAAAGCGGCTAAATCAGGAGAACTGACAAGAGCAAAGCAAAAAAGTCGGGAGCGTCACATTGAGTAAGGTGGATTGGCGACCGTGTCATTCGTGCCAGTTCGCCTGAAAACAGTGACGCACCTCATGCCCTAGTGTGTGCATGTTCAGCTTCTTCTCGGTGAACACGACACACACATCATTTTCATAAAACGAGCAGGCTTTGAGCTCGTATCCGAACTCCCCATAACCGCGTATCCGCGCTTCGCGATCACAGGTCGCCTGGATATTGTCAACAGCTATCCAAGTCACTTTTGAAGTCACGGTGAAATTACGATTGCTGTCGAAGATCGCGAGGGGATCGTCGCCTTCCGTAATCGTCGCCTGCGCTGCACTCGCGAAGAAAAACCCGACGAATGCTATCGCCCTCGCCAGTCCGGCGTACTGTTCTCTACGTGCGCGGAAAAGCTCCGGCATGGATGACTCCCATTTTTGATAACAAGGATAGTGGCCCGGGACTTTGCGACCAGCAGTGCAAAGATAACTGCTTTGGGAAATTCCTGCAGAACGGCCCGGAACACACCTTGTCAAAAAAAGAAGTCAAACTCAGCCGAGCACGGTTCTGGCGACCTCCGTGTAGAAAGGGATACCAAACAAAATATTCAGCGGAAAAGTGACGCCAAGGGACAAGCCGAGATAGAGCGAGGGGTTTGCCTCGGGAATCGCGTAACGCAAAACCGCCGGCACCACGATGTACGAAGCGCTGGCAGAGAGCACCATGATGAGGGCAGCGTCGGCAACGGGCAATGACAGCAACATCGAGATCAACAACGCTATGCCTGCGTGAACCACTGGCGCCAGTGCTGCATAAGCAATCAGTATCGGCGACTTGCCCTGCACGTCGCGCATGCTGCGCGCAACCATCAGGCCCATATCCAGCAGAAAGAAGGCCAGCATGCCTTTGAAGAGATCGGTTGAAAATGTCTGCATCATGACTTTGCCCGCTTCGCCACTGAGATAGCCGATCAGCAGCGAAGCCAGCAACAGCAAATGCGCACCGCTGGTAAAGGATTCATGAATCACCTTGCCCATCGAAGGCGCGGAAAAATTGCCTCCTCCCTCTGCCATCATCGCCGCGTTACCGCCCTGGCCCGCAACAACCTGCGCACTCGCCTGCTTTTGACGAATCATGTTGGCAAGAAGTACGGCCATCAGAATCGCTGGCGACTCCATCAGCACCATCGCGACTGCCATATGACCGCCCGGCGACATCTGCTGCGATTCGAGATACTGCATCGCAGTCACGAAGGTCACCGCACTAACCGAGCCATACGAGGCGGCGACGGCAGCGGCATCAAATCGGTCCACACGATTTTTCAGAAAAAGATAACCCAGCGCTGGCACGATGAAAGCCATCAGGATGGCGGCGAAAAGACTGATCATCACCGAAGGGTTCAAACCCGAAGCCGCAAGAGCGAAACCGCCCTTCAAGCCCAAGGCCATCAACAGATAGAGCGACAGGAATTTGGCAGTGGCGGCAGGTATCTCCAGATCAGAGCGCAGCCAGCCAGCGATCACACCAAATACAAAGAAAAGAATTGCCGGGTCGAGCAGATTTTGCATACATCCTCCTTGAGGCGAGGATGATAGATACTTTATATAATCGAGTAAAATCGATTTTTATCTCATTTATCATAGATAAAATACGATGAATATGACTTTCAGGCAGCTGCGACTGGTCCTGGCGCTGGCCGACACCGGCAGTATCAGCGCAGCAGCGCGCGCGACTCACGTGACTCAACCCACCGCCTCAATGCAGTTGCGCGAGGCCGCAAATGCCGTCGGCATGCCCCTGTATGAGGTGATAGGCAAACGCGTGCATTTGACTGAAGCCGGCAAAGAACTCGCCCGAACTGCGCGCGCGATGTCGGCCGAGTGGGAAGCCTTTGAACAAAAAATCGACGGCCTCAAAGGTCTGACGCGAGGCCGCCTGAAAGTCGCCTTGGTCAGTACAGCCAAGTATTTCGCGCCCCGCCTGCTGGGCAGCTTTTGCGAAAAATATCCCGCAATCGATATTTCACTCGAAGTCCTTAATCGTGATGGTGTCGTCAGCCGGCTGGCTGACAATCTCGACGATCTCTACATCATGTCCATGCCACCCGCCACGTTTGATCTTGAGGATCAGGTCTTCATGCCCAATCCACTGGTCGTGATCGGACCTCACAAAAAACGGTCCACTCATCAAGGCGCGATGGATTTACGCGAGTTGGCCAGCAGCCGCTTCATTCTGCGCGAACCAGGCTCCGGAACTCGCATGGCAACCGATGCCCATTTTCGCCAGCTCCGGTTCAATCCTGAAATGAAGCTGGAGTTAGGCAGCAATGAAGCGATTCGGGAAGCCGTGGCAGGCGGTCTGGGCGTCGCCGTGATTTCTCAGCATGCGCTGCAGGGGCAGGCTGCGGGACTGGGCGTGACGATCTTGGACATCAAGGGTTTTCCCCTCCAGTCGCAATGGCATGTCGTGCATCACAAGGGCAAGCAGTTGTCACCGATAGCGACCATCTTCCGCGATCATTTGCTCAAGAGTTCGACACTGTGGCGCTAAGGAAGCGCTGATGAGATGAATCCAGAAACTTTTGTGGCGAGGTCAGTGGCGCCAGGCACTTGATTTTGCTGAGCCCCGCGTCGCTCAGCTAGGCTGGCTTGCCATAAAACGTGGACTGAAAGGCTCTAACAAAAATCTGCTGGCGTTGTTGCACAGCCTTGTCGTACAGCCGCACTGTCTGCGGCGGCGCGCCTAGCCCGCAGCTTTTTGTTAAAGCCCCTTACTCGGCATCTCCGCAGGTAAGTTAGCGAACATCTGCGGCACAAAATCAGGCATCAAAGTAGTAGCGTGAAAGCCCCGGCCATCACCAGCGAAAAGAGAACGACCAGACCGAATAAGTAAAAACCAATGCGCCGCTGCGCACGACGCGCAGCCGCAAGTCGATCGGCCAGGGCAACCTGATCCTTCTCCAGATTCGCAAGCCGTTCTCGGGCTGATTTCAGTTCATTAAGGGCGTGATTGACCCGAGCATCATCCATTCGGTAGCCAGAAAAATCTTGGCGGCGGCGCGAACGCTGCCACATTGTTAAAGCCTGAATATAGCAGCAGTCATTCAGTTTCTTGATTATCAAATTGAAACTAAGGCAAATTCTTGCGACTATCGGCCCATGGAAGGCCTCGACAAAAACGGACACTTTGGTCGCAAGGTAACGGCATCAAGCACTTGATTTTGCGGATGCTCGCGTCGCACAGCTACGCTGACCCACCGTAGAACCTCGATTCATCCAGCGGCTCCCGAACGATTATTTTTAATTTGAAAACAAATGACGCCTTCAAACCAACGCACCACCAAACATCTCGATAGAGCGTATCCTTGTAATTTTTTATAATGACGATGTTGCACGCCGCCTGCCCTGCTCCAGGCCGCGGCATGATTTTGCATCGCTGCTCAACTCTTAGAATCTCCATCATGAACGCCGTCAACGTAACACCACGATTCGCGCCTTCATTTTGTGCTTTGCTCGTGACGGTACTCGGACTCGCCGCCTGTGGCGGTGATTACACCAACCAGGTAACCAAAGTCACTGGCAAAACCCGTTATCTGAATCCAAACGCGGCCAGCACAAAAACGCAAGGGTTTGAATCAGCTTATGTCGATCAGCGCGGCGTGCTGAATGTGACACTGAAAGAAAAAATCAGCGCACCGGAATTCGAAGCGCCGATTGTTCAGCGCCGGGAAGTTACCGGTAAGCGCGCCAATCCGATTGGCTCCACGCTGGCCGCCACATTTACGATTGGCTTGTATCCCTTGCTGGCACCGGGGAATTTTCTGAAAGACACCTTTGGTCACGAAACAGGCACACAAGTTCTCAGTGAAGAACCCGATCGGGATCGTGCCGTTGCGACCGGCCGCAGTGAATGGGTGACCTTGCCACTGAATACTGTTCAAATCGAGATAACCGGACTCAAGACCAGTATCACACGTGAAATTTCGCTGGATTCGCAAGGCTCGGGCGCGATTGATATCGGCAGTGAACTGTTCGATCAATACGTTGCATCAGGAAATCTGAAACGTCTGTCGATTGTTTGCAAAAATTGTGTCGTCGACGCGAGCGTTTCTGGTCTGCTCGCGCGCGCACCGCTGGAATTCAATCCACCCGAGAGCTGGCGACTACTGGCGGAATATCGCAGAAGTCCCGACCTTGTCTGGGTCGCTGAAGCCGATTTGATCGGCACTCAAAGTCGTAGGGCTGCGAGCAACCGATCACGTACAGTCGCCTGGAAAGATATCACCGCCGCCGCGCAAAAGCGTGGCGAAACTCAGATGCAGCGACTTGCAGAGCTACCCGAAGCCTTGCGCCGCGAACGACGCGAAATAGAAGCCTCAAGACCGCCACCTGAAGTAACGCTCACACGCGATGAGTTCGAATCCAAACTAGAATTTAACGAACGCGTGCGCGCTACTCAGGCAAGCGAAGAGGCTAAACGGGCTGCATATGATCGTCGCGTCGAAAACCTGAACCGCAAGTTGCGTGAGTTCCAGGACAACCTGCCGAAAACACTGCCCCGCCCTCTGGTATTGCAATCGATCAGTGAAAGTCTGTACGAACTGGTGGGTGAACCCGAGGTGAAAAATGTCGTCTATGACGCCGATCTCAAGCGCTTCATCATCACGGTTGCTGGCTCAACGCAGCCAGATCGCGCACCTGTGACTTTCACAATGGTGACGCAAAACGATATCGATTCGGATCAGGGCCGACGACTTAAGCAGTTAATCAGTCGTGCTCGTCCTTTCCTGCGCATGGCAGTGAGCGACAAGTTCATACGCCCGGTATCAGGGCACTTGATGGTGGGTGATCAGGTGCTGGCCATGCAATTCGTCGACAACGTGGAAATCCCGGCTCTCGATACTGTCAAGCTGGAGGCAGGTCAGATGGCCAACCTTCGCCCCCTGCGCAAAATTGAAGGTGGTACCGTATCCACGCAATCATTGGTGCTAACCGATGATATCGAAAGCCGCAAGCTGCGCGAGCGGCTGGAAGAACTGCGTGATGATGTCCGACAGCGTCAACAAATGAGCGCCGAAAAAGAGCGCCTGAACGAAGAAATTCGCCAGCTTGAAGCTCGCCTGAAAACCATGGATCAGGGTGAATTCAAGGACGATCTGGTTGACGTGATCGCAAAAGTTTCACCTGCCCGCGTAGCGGGAAATACCTATGCAGTGGTGATAGGCATTGCCGACTATGATGAGCTGCCGCGTGTCACATTTGCGGATCGCTCCGCAAGAAGTTTCGCTGATCTGATACGCAGACAGTTTGGTATCCCGCCCGAACACATGACCAGTCTGATCAATGATGAGGCGACCGGTGTGCGCATGATGACACGCCTGCGCTCCATGGTCGGACGGCTGACCAACAAGGACAGGCTAATCGTTTACTACTCCGGTCATGCGGCACCGACGCGCGATGGCAAACACACTGTGCTGATACCGCAAGATGCCTCGGACGGCAGTCTTGATGATCCGGCTTTCAGACTCAACGAGTTCTACCAGACGCTACTGCGCAGTAATGCACAACAGATTATCGTGGTGTTGGATACCTGTTTCTCGGGCCGCTCCGAGGGGAACAAGCTGATTTACAAAGATGTCGCACCCGTGATCCCGGTATCTCGCGATGGCTTAACACCGCCGGCGGATACGCGACTCACCGTACTGGCGGCGGGCGGACCTTCCGATTTCGCCAACGCGCTACGCGGCCGAGGTCATCGACTGTTCTCTTATCATTTGCTGCATGAGATGGCCAAGACCGGCAGTCTGGTGCCGGACCGTTTCAGTATGGTGAGCGAAGCGGTGCAGCGCGATGCGGTTGCGCTGGGGCCGGATTATCGGCAGAAACCTTTATGGCTGGGCAAAATAGAGACGGTGAAACCATGATGAATCAATTAAACCTTCAGCAGCGTCATGCAGTCGTTACCGGTGCCGCATCGGGCCTTGGCTTCGCTATAGCAAATCGCTTGCTCGCCTCGGGCGCCAAACTCACCCTCTGGGACCGCGACGCCAAAGGTCTTGAGCAGGCGGCACAAAGCCTGCATGCCAGTGCGGCTGGCAGCGTGATCAATACCTTCACGGTGGATGTTGCTTCGCATGCCTCCGTGGCTGATGCAGCGCGCAGCACGCAAGCGATTGCACCAGTCGACATTCTGGTCAATTCCGCCGGTATCAGCGGCGTCAATGCCAAACTCTGGGAGTACCCGATCGATGCGTGGGAGCAGATCATTGACATCAATCTCAATGGCACCTTCCTCTGCTGCCGCGAGTTGGTACCCGGTATGCGCGAACGAAATTACGGCCGCATCGTGAATATCGCGTCGGTGGCGGGCAAAGAAGGCAATCCGAATGCCAGCGCCTACAGCGCGAGCAAGGCCGCCGTGATTGGCTTGACCAAATCGCTGGGCAAAGAACTTGCCGATACTGGCATCTGCGTGAACTGCGTTACCCCTGCAGCAGTAAAGACCGCGATTCTGGATCAGAATTCTGCTGAGCACATTGCCTACATGCTCAGCAAAATACCGATGGGACGTTTTGGTACACCCGAAGAAATCGCCGCGATGGTTGCCTGGCTTTGCACAGAAGAATGCTCATTCACCACAGGCGCGGTGTTTGATCTGAGTGGTGGGCGCGCGACCTATTGAAGCATACCAAGCACATCGAAGATTTCTATCTCGATGCTGGACATACTCTCGCTTACTCTGCTTTACGCAAAACGGTTTGACTGAACCGCCGCAATAAACCTTGGGCGTCATCGACGAAGGTATAAACGGCAGGTACCACCAGGAGCGATAACAAGGTGGAAGTGATCAAGCCACCGATGACGGTGACTGCCATAGGTGAGCGGAAACTCGGGTCAGCGCCGAAGCCTAGCGCTAAAGGCATCATGCCTGCCCCCATCGCAATCGTGGTCATCAGAATCGGGCGGCTGCGCTTGTGGCAAGCGTCTACCAGTGCGTCGAACCTCGACATGCCCGCGTGGCGGGCCAGAATCACATAATCCACCAGCAGAATGGAGTTCTTGGTCACGATACCCATCAGCATGATCAATCCGATCATGGATGGCATCGACAACGCCTTGTGAGTGACCAGCAGACCAACGAAGGCACCGCCTATCGACAGCGGCAGCGCTGCGAGAATTGTCATCGGCTGCATGAAGTCCCGGAATAGCAGCACCAGCACCCCATAGATGCAGAGCACGCCAATCAGCATGGCTATGCCGAAGCTCTCGAACAACGCCTGCATTTCCTGCGCATCACCCAATTCGGCGATCGTGACCGAGGGCGGCAGATTTTTCATGCTGGGCAGTGCACGTGCTTCTTCATTCAACTCACCCAGCGAACGACTGCCCAATTCCACCTCCAGGGTGACATTACGGCTGCGGTTCAGCCTGTCGATTTGCGCTGGGCCGCTGTCCATGCTCACACTGGCGACCGTACCCAGCATCACCGGACCCTGCCGTCCCGGTACCGATAAGCGCTCGATCGCTGCCAGATCAGCACGCACATCATTGGTCAACTTGACGCGAATCGGCACCTGACGTTCCGACAAATTTAGCTTGGGCAGGTTGACGTCATAGTCACCTGCAGTAGCAACACGCACCGTCTCGGCAATGCTCGCCGTGGTCACACCAAGGTCGGCCGCGCGCGCGGCATCGGGTCGAACGATGATCTCGGGTCGTACCAGCGATGCGCTTGAGTTGACGTTGCCGATACCATTCAGCGTACGCAATTCGCGCTCGACCAAACGCGCCGCCGTCGCGAGCGCGACCGCATCATCACTTTTCAAAACCAGCTGCATCTTGACGCCGGTATCCGGCGGACCGACGGTGAAGCGTGCACCTGGAATCTCATCTAGTCTGGTGCGTAACTGATTCTCCAGATCCTGCAATGATTCAGCGCGCTCATCACGATGGATCACGTTCAGTGTCAGCACAGCGCGTCGCGCTTCAGCTGCGGCGCCCGGCACAAATGCGTCGCCACTGGAACCACCACCGATCGAGCTGAAGATACTCTGGATACCTTTGACTTTCATCGCGGCGAGTCTTGCCTGCTCGGCCGTAGCAGTGGTCTCTGCCAAGGTACTACCGGGCGGCAGCTCGACCGTGATCTGCGTTTGTCCGCGATCAGCTGGTGGTATGAAGCCCGTCGGCAGCAAGGGCACCAGCGACAATGAAGCTACAAAAAACATTGCCGAGGCTATCGCCGTCACCCAACGATAACGCAGACACCAGCGCATGATGCCGAGATAGCTGCGCATCAGCCAGCCATCTTTCAGCGCCACATGCTTCGCTGGCTTCAGCAAATAGGCCGACATCATCGGCGTCAGCAAGCGCGCTACCACCAATGATGACAGCACTGCGACTGCAGCAGTCCAGCCAAACTGTTTGAAGAACAGGCCAGGCACACCACCCATGAATGCGGTTGGCAGAAACACTGCGACCAAGGTAAACGTGGTTGCAATCACCGCCATGCCAATCTCATCCGCCGCTTCGAGTGCGGCTTGCATGGGTGTCTTGCCCATTTGCAGATGTCGCGCAATGTTCTCGATCTCGACAATCGCATCATCCACCAGCACACCGACCACCAGCGCCAATGAAAGCAAGGTCACGGTATTGATGGTGTACCCGAACCATGACATGGCCAGAAAAGTCGGGATTACCGAAAGTGGCAAAGCTGATGCCGCCACCAAAGTCGCACGCCAATCACGCAAAAACCAGAGCACCACCAGCACCGCCAACAGCGCGCCTTCGTACAGCAGAATCATCGAGCCTTGGTAGTTCTCCTCGACTGGTTGTGCGTTATCGATCACCTCCGCAATACGCAGATTGGGGTTATCTGCCTGCAGCCCATTCACCACCTCGCGAACACCTTGCGCCACCATCAATTCACCGTAGCCCTTGGTGCGCGAAACTTCGAAGCCAACCACCAATTTGCCATCCTGAGTGGCGATGGCGCGTGGCTCGGCGACGGTATCGTCAATATTTGCGATTTGATCCAGCCGTACCCGCCTGCCATCGTCGAGCGGGATTTCAATCAGCGCCAATTCGGCTGCTGTCTTGACAGTGGCAATAGTACGAACTGACTGCTCTGCGCCGGATACATCGCCGCGTCCACCCGGGGCCTCTTGCTGCACCTGACGCAGCCTTCGGGAAACATCGATGGCGGTGACACGCAGCGCATTCATGCGCGCCGTATCCAGCTCGATACGAACTTCACGCGAGACGCCACCAATGCGCTTTATGGCACCGACCCCTTTGACGGCAAGCAAGCGTTTGGTGACACTGTTATCGATGAACCATGAGACCTCTTGTAAGTCGGGCGAACTGCCAGAGGCATTGGGAACGGCGGACACACTAAAGGTCAAAATCGGTCGGCCGGCAGTAGAGACTTTGGTCACGGAGGGATCACGCACGTCAGCCGGCAAATCGGCGCGTACGCGCGCTACCGCATCGCGTACATCGTTTACCGCATCCGAGAGATTTTTTTCAAGGACAAACTCAACCGTGACAGTCACTTGCCCATCAAGCACCTTCGTATAAATGTTTTTGATACCCTGCAAACTAGCGACCGAGCCTTCGATCTTGCGCGCCACCTCGGTCTCGAGCTGAGCCGGCGCAGCACCCGGCAACGAAGCGACTACGTTCACGATGGGCAGTTCGATGTCGGGAAGATCCTGAATCGCATTCGAGCGAAATGCGAGCAGTCCCGCGAGCGTCAACAGCGCGAACAACAAGATCGCGGGTACTGGATTGCGAATCGAGAGCGCGGAAAAATTCACTGCGCGTCCTTTGTCTCGCGCTTGTTGTCACGATCGACCGCGTTACCACGGATCACACGCACCAGATCACCATCATTCAAGAAACCAGCACCGGCCACCACAACCTCGTCTTGCATCGAAATACCTTCGGTGATCTCGACATAGTCCTGCAGGTACCGGCCAGTCTTCACCTTCAGCTGCGCCACGCGCCCGTCGGGCTTGATCTGAAACACATAGCTAAAGCCATCTCGCACGACCACTGCCTGTTGCGGTAACGTGACACCGTTGCCACTGCCAAGCATGAACTCGCCGCGCGCGAACATGCCAGGTTTGGCTGGTGCTTCGCCCGAAGCAGCGGGAAGCAGATCGACAAACACCAGCGCCGATCGATTTTGTGGATTGACGGTGGGGCCGATCATCCGCACCTTGCCGTTCAAGCGTGTGCCATTCGCAGCTACCAGCGTGACGCCAGAGCCAATGCGTATGCGCGATAGCTCGCTCGCCATCACTTCAGCGCGCCACTCCAGCCTGCCCTTGCGAATCATTCGAAATAGCTCGGTACCGTTCGCGACAACTGCACCCACGGTCGCGCTGCGTGCAGAGATCACACCACTGTCCGGCGCGCGTAGTTGTGTGAACTTCAGCCGCAGCCTTTGTGCACTGACTGCTGCCTCAGCGGCCGCGACACGTGCACGCGCGGTTTGCTCTCCGGCGAGAAATTGATTGATCTGCTGGGTGCTGATTGCGCCGGTGTTCACCAGGGATCGTGCGCGCTCGGCATTCGAGGTGGCCTCGGCGAGTGTCGCCTGGGCCTCCAGCAAAGCGGCATTGGCCTGAGCAAGATCCGCTCGCACGGTCTCGTCGGAGAAGCGAGCGAGGGTTTGACCGACACGCACATGGTCACCGACATTGACCAACACATCGGTCAAGCGCAGCCCATTAGCCTCGCTGCCGATACTCGCCTCCTGCCAGGCGGCGATATCGCCGTTGGCAGCCAGCGTCTGCGAGAGACGGGTTAGCTGTGGGCGCGCTGTGCTGACGGTCAATGCCGCTTTCGCAGTTGATGGCGGCTTGTTGCCTGTCGCCTTGTCATTCGCCTTGCTGCTAGGGGTAAGCAATAGCCACACGGCGAGCACCATCAGCATGGCCAAGCTTGCGATTGCCGATCGCGGAAGTCGACGCGGGAACTGTCGGATCAGGTGCAAGGTACTCATGGTTTCGACTCTGAGAGAGTTTTATCGGATGATGTTGGCGACTGCCAGCCGCCGCCAGCGGCGCGGTACAAGGCAATCCATGCTGCGATACGCTCACGCTGCAGGCTCACCTGTGCGGTCTCTGCGCCGAGTTTGCTGCGCCGCGCTTCCTCCAGCTCGATCAGGCTACCAAAACCTTTTTTGTAGCGTAGCTGGGCAGCATCAAGCGAGGTCATGAAGCCGTCGATCGCGATCTGCGCGTCATCGCTGCGCGCTGCGATGCTGTCGAGATTAACCAAACTCTCTTCGACCTCACGCACCGCGCGGCGTACGGTGGCGCGGTACAAATTTGCAGCGGCTTCGTAACGCGCCACGGCCGCCGCCATATTCGCGCGTCGCCGATTACCATCAAAGATAGGCAGACTGAGGGCCACAGGACCCACTGTCCAACTGTTCAGATTGAATGCGCCATCGCTGGTCTCAAATCGATTGCGACCAATGGTTCCGGATAGCGATAGTCGCGGGTAGCGTCGCGCTTCTACGCTACCGACATCATTGCTGGCGGCGGCGACCTCCTGCGCGGCTGCGTAAATGTCAGGGCGTTGCGCCAGCGTTGCCGCGGGTAGCTCTGCAAGGGGTACTGGCGTCGGGAGCGGCAGGGTGGCGGGCACGCTGTCAAGCTTGGCGCGCAGATCGCGCTCATCAAGACCGGTCAGCATGACCAGCGCTTTGATATCCACATCGCACTGCGCGCGCAACGCGGTAACACGGCTGCGTCCCTCTGCTGCACTGGCCTGCGCCAGCGCTGAATTTGCTGGTGGCTGAAATCCAGCCTTAACCGCCAGCTCAGTCAGGCGCGTAATCTCTGCGCGCGAGGCGGCATCAGCCTCTGCAACCGTCAGCAAACGCCTACAGCCCCGCAAGGCATAGTACTGATTGGCAGTCTCGGCTGCCACCGAGACGCGCGCTTCGTGCCAGTTGGCCTCGGCACCTTGGGCACGGAGCTGCGCCGCATCGCGCGCCAATCGATTTGCACCAAACAGGTCAATCTCCCAACTGGCCTGCAACGAGCCCTGGTAAACATTACCACCGGGGAAAGGCGGAAATGCGCTGCGGCGCTGCGCACTAACGCCAGCATCCAGGGTTGGCTGCAGTGCGCCACCTGCTGCCAATCGCTCTGCATTCGCCTGTTCGATCCTCGAGCGGGCGACACTGACACTACTACTCACGTTTTGCGCTGCGCCGATCAGATCGATCAGCAGCGGATCTTGCTGCCGCCGCCACCAGTCCGCCAGTGCCGACACTTGTCCATCATGTGCCAAAGCGCCCTCACCGGGCATGGGGGCGATCCACTGCGCGGGAAGAGCCAGATCAGGCTTGGCCGTTGGTAGTAGCGCACTGATATTGCCGCAGCCGCTCAGTTGCATGCACAGCAGCAGGGGTAACAGGGCCGAGTACCGAGCGTGGCTATGGTCGGGTAGTAAAGGCATTTTTTCAAAAAATGAAAACCGTGCGCATTATCCCAGCATCTGCAATTTGATGTCTGTGACGAAAGGAAAGATCCGAGCCCAATCGCAACTGATTTGCTATCAGTTTTGGGCCATGAATCAAGAGAGTTTTATATCATCAACCATTGCATTGATAAGGCTGGGCTCTGGATAAGCTAAAGCAAGTGTGTGTGCAGTGCTCGATGTCTGGAATCTTTTTAGGAATTTTTCAAAACATTTATTTTGAAATTGCTATAGAAAATCAGGCCAGATCAATATCATCTGTCGGCTTTGACTATACCCGGAGTATCGTGCGCAAAAAAAAAGCCCGCTACAACAGCGGGCTAATCCTATGCCTTCGGGGGAGAAGACCAGGGGAGACAATCAATACAGTTGCGGCACCAGATGCGCGGTCGTTCTCAGCGATGACCGAAAATCTTTCTGATACTCAGTGGGTGGCACCCAGCCGTGCTGGCGCCAGATGTCCTGCACGCTGCCTGAGGTCGCGCGCCGGGACTTGATGGTTTGTCTGGGTAGTTCGGGGTAAACAAAGTTACCTGACTGCGTCATTGCCTGATTCATGTGTTCTCTCCTTTATTGCCTTGTCCAATCAATGCCGGCGGGATTGCATCAATAGCGCCGCCCGGCCTTGCTCCTCAACAAGCAATAAACAGGCCAAATAAGCGTCAATAAGTCGTCATCTCATTCAATAAATGCAATATCAATACTCTAACTTATTGAAAAAAAAGGGGTTTATCGATCCTTTAGAAGAAAATAGTTTTCCTGTGACTGGACAGGACAAGCGGTCGGCCGCTGCAGAAAGCGGCAAATCTGTCGATATTCACGATAACTGGCAAAGAAAGGGGAAGTCACGCCACATTAGTAAAGGAGCAACATCATGAGTATCGAACTTGGGCGGGAAATTGATTCGATAGGCTCGCGGCACTCCGGAAATGGCAGCTCTGGCGGGAGCCGCCGTAGTCAGCACCAGGAGAAACTCAAGGCACTGATCGCAGCGCTTACATCGGGAAATCTACTGGACGCACGCACCTGCTATCAAGCGCTGGTGGATTTCAATCCGGCCCTCGCCCACAGCTATTTTCAGCGAGTCGGCCATGCACTTGCCAGTGGCAATCTCTCCGGTGCCCGGCGGGTGATCGAGGAAATCTACGGCCAGAACCAGATCATCTTTGCCAGGCCGGTGTCCAGCATGCCAGTCACAGCACCCCGACACTCGACGCGGGATGATTTTGGTGTGCTGGTAGATTTGTCGGCCTGATTGCTCAGCGACTTTGACGTACTGAGGCCTCGCAGGCTTCACGCATCGCGCGTGTAGCTACCTCTTCCAGCCAGCCGAGATCGACATCGGCATGGGCTTCACACAAGAACCAAGGCTCGCGCGAATCCGGCTCGAGCATGACACCGTAATCAATCAGCCTCCATGCAAAATCACGATAGAGATCGCTGTTGGTCACGCGCCAATCGCGATAGCTCTGGGGCACATCGGGCGTGAAATGAATACCCAGCATCGCCGGCGGCCCGGCAAATGCGTGCTCGACACCTGCAGCCGTGAACACTCTGCCCAGCAAAGCACGAATCTCGTCACCGACCCGATTGATCGTCGCCAGCGCATCGGTTTGATCCAGAATGTTCAGCGTGGCATGCGCTGCCGACAGCGCCACCAGATTGGCGGTGTAAGTTCCGCCATGTACTACCCCACCCTTGTTTGAACCCACCACATCCATGACCTCGGCACGCCCACCAAAGGCGGCGACCGGATAGCCATTCCCCATGGCTTTGGCATAGGTCGTCAGATCCGCATGAATGCCATACAAAGCCTGCGCACCGCCTTTGGCGACACGAAATCCTGTCTTGACTTCATCAATGATGAGCATGGTGCCGTACTGGGTGCACAAATCACGCAAGCGCTGCAGCCATTCGGGTGTCGCAGAGATGCTGCCTGCATTGCCGATGATGGGTTCGAGCACGACACAGGCGAGTTGCTCTCCCTGCTGTGCGAACAAATGCTCAAGCATTGCATGGTCATTGAGTACGATGAGATCAACCAGATCCCGCGCCCGCTGCGGAATGCCGCCACCAAAAGGAATCACCGATGGCGCCACCCTGCCCTGCGGATCCCAATGCTCGATATCGGATTTCCACATCATCTCGTCATACAAACCGTGGAAGCCGCCTTCGACAATCACCACGCGATCGCGCTTGGTATAGCCACGCGCGGTACGGACCGCTCCCATCACCGCTTCGGTACCGGAATTGGCGAAGCGCATTTTTTCGATGTTGGGGCACATGGCCTTGATCTGCTTGACGACTTCGGTGTCGAGTTCTGTCGCAAAGCCGGACAATGTGCCACCTTGCGTGATCTGCTTGATCACGGCAGCGTCAACGCGTTCATCGCGATAGCCGAGAATGATGGGGCCATAACCCAAACGAAAATCAACCCAGGTCCTGCCGTCACAATCAGTGATGCGACAGCCTTTGGCGTTATCCACAAAAACAGTACGCTCGTCACCCCAGTAACGATAGTTCTCGGCGACGCCCTGGGGCATGTGTCTATGCGCCTCGGCCATCAACTGCTGCTGGCGTACTCCGGGTTTGCTGAAATCTTGCATGGCCTTTTCTAAATCAGTTGGTCGACGGGGTTTGCCCGTGCGGCGGTCGCAACAACAAACCGGCACGTTCTTCAAGCAGCTTGACGACATGCAGCTCGGCTGCGGACTCGCCGTATTTTTCCATCGCTTCGCGAAACAGTGACTCGACAAATTTACCCATCGTCAGCTCGTAGCCCTGACTGCGTGCGATCTCGTTCACCAGACCCAGATCCTTGCAGCACAGCGCCAGCGAAAAACTCGGATCGTAGTGGCCTGCAAAAATCGACGGCACATCATGCTCGGCGACCCAGCTATTACCGGCGCTGGATTTGATCGCTTCCCAGACAGTCTCGAGCGGCACACCAGCCTTTGCGCCCAGCATCAGCCCCTCGCCGATGGCAGCGGCACTGACAAACCAAAGCAAATTAGTCAGCAGCTTGATCGTCGCACCATTGCCATGCGCACCCACATGAAAGACTTTATTGCCCAACACATCAAAGATAGGCTTGTGTTTCGCGAAGCACTGCGCATCACCGCCGACAAAGATCGACAGCCGGCCCTCGGCTGCGGCATCAATCGCATTGGTGATAGGCGCTTCGAGATAATCAATGCCGCACTGCTGCGCTTTGTCATTTAACTCTCGCGCCAGATCGGCCGCACTGGTGGTGGTGTCGATGATGGTTGCACCGCGCGGAAGCGAAGCAAGCAGCCCCTGCTCACCGAACATGACCTCACGCACCTGAGGCGGGCCGGGCAATGAAGTGATCACCACATCGCATTGCGCAGCACCTTCGGCCAAATTCGCGACGCCGCGTGCGCCCATGCTGACGAGCTTGGCTGTCTTTTCAGGCGATTGATCAAACACGCAGAGGGAGTACCCGGCGCGAATGAGGTTGGCCGCCATGGGGTTACCCATATTGCCCACACCCACAAAGAAAAGGCGCGGCTTATCCGCGCCCGTACGGCTGGAAGAGGTCATTTCAGATCAGACCTTTTTGAATGCGATGAAGTGGCTGGATTTCTCTGCTTGCGCATCATGCTCAAAGCCATGTGCAGACAGCAACGCCAATGCCTCGGACCACGTATAGGTACGGTAATTGATTGTTTGGGACATCACGACATGGGTATCTTCGGCCAGAAAGTAATGCTTCACGAAGCCATGCTCGGCAGGTTCAATTTTTTGCGAATAAAGCATGCCGTTCGAGACCGGCTTTTCATAGTTATGATGCGGGCCCTGTATGCCCAGCAGCAGACGTCCGCCTGTATTGACATGGCTGCCCACGCGATCCAGCCCCTGATGATTGTCCTCTGCCTGAGACAGATGACTGACTAGAAAGGGTTCCTTGTCGCCATCGACCACGAAGTACCAGACGCCGCCATAGGAAAAAGCGAGGTCGTAGCTTTTCTTGAGATCGAAATCGGTGACGTTTTCAAGCGAGAGTGAAATATTCGGGAATTGTTGCAAGCGGTCGGAAGCAATCGACAACATGGCCTCGGTCAGATCGACCCCCATGATTTCCGCATGCGGCTGTCGTTGTCCCAACTCTTCCAGTATCAAACCCGTTCCGCACCCTATTTCCAGCACGCTGCCGAAACTACTGTTTCTGGTGATGTTTTCTACAATTTTCTGATAATCGTAATAGCCTGACGTCATGATCAGGTCGTAATACGCGGACATATTGGTGTAATCGCCCATTTCCTCTACAACTCCCCCCTTGAATACATCTTTTGAGCGCTGGCAGTGCCTGTCAGCCGCCTGTTTTTTCTATCAAATGCACATACTTTGACATGCGCGCACTGAGTTTCAGGGGATTTTGGGAAATGGTCAACGTAATTACATTTGACAAAATTATTAATATACTAACTTCACTCACTTTGGCGGTAAAAATTGGCCAATTGATAACTATCTGTCTGCTCCCTGACAAATACGGCTAAAAGCAAAATCAGCCGCCTGCCGAAGCAGGCGTTCGATTCGCGTAACCCTGACTGAATCATTTCTTGTCAGGCGATCCCGCCAAACATCAAGGTTTTGTTGCGTCTTTAAAAATATCACGTCACATTAAGGGAGCAAGCAAATCAACAATAGCTTGATGTCCATTTTCCCTGGCCAGCTCCAGGGCATTCAAACCCGCCTTGCTGACAACCTTTAACTGGTCGCCAGCTGACTCGTGACGAAGGAGTACTTCAACGACAGTCTTATGCCCATTTTCTGCGGCCACTATCAGAGCATTAAATCCATCATCCTTGACCATCTTTACCTGCTCTACCCCAGAGGCGTGAACAATACCTAATTTGAAGACAGCCAGACGGCCCTTATTGGCCGCAATCATCAAGGTATTAAAGCCTTCCTTGGAGCAATTTGATGATCTCAGTGTGGCCGGTTTCAATAGCGATCATCAACGCATTAAAGTCATCATTGTCGACCATCTCTGCCTGCTCTCTCCACGAGGTGTGAGCAATGAGTAATTTGACGACCTCCGTCTGTCCTTTTGCAACGGCGATCATCAATGCATTCCTGCAATCCATGTTGACCATCTTTGCCTGCAGTGTCCCAGAGGTGTGAGCAATGAGTAACTTGACGACCTCAGTGTGTCCAAATAGAGCGGCGATCATCAACGCATTAATACCATCCTTGTTGACCATCTTTACCTGCTCTGCCCCCGAGGTGTGAGCAATGAGCAATTTGACGACCTCAGGGTGTCCTAATTCAGCGGCGATCATCAACGCATTAATACCATCCTTGTTGACCATCTTTGCCTGCTCTGTCGCCGAGGGGTGATCAATGAGCAATTTGACGACCTCAGTGTGTCCGCAATAAGCGGCAATCGCCAACGCATTCAAGGAACTCTTGTTCACCATCTTTACCTGCTCTGCCCCCGAGGGGTGAGCAATGAGCAATTTGACGACCTCAGGGTGTCCTAATTCAGCGGCGATCATCAACGCATTAATATCATCCTCGTTGACCATCTTTACTTGCTCTGCCCCCGAGGGGTGAGCAATGAGCAATTTGACGACCTCAGGGTATCCGTTATGAGCGGCGGACATCAGTGCATTGGCGCCAACCTTGTCGACCATCTTTGCCTGCTGTGCCCCCGAGGGGTGACCAATGAGCAATTTTACGACCTCCGTGCGGTTATTTGCAGCGGCGGCCATCAATGCATTCAAGCCATCCTTGTCGACCATCTTTGCCTGCTCTGTCCCCGAGGGGTGATCAATGAGCAACTTGACGACCTCAGTGTGTCCAGATTGAGCGGCGATCCTCAATGCATTCCAGCCATCCTTGTCGACCATCTTTGCCTGCTCTGTCGCCGAAGTGTGAGCAATGAGCAATTTGATTACCTCAGCGTGTCCTTTTGCAGCAGCGATCTGCAATGCATTCCAACCATTCGTGCTGACCATCTTTACCTGCTGTGTCCCCGAGGTGTGATCAATGAGATATTTGACGACCTCAGTGTGTCCGTTTTCAGCGGCGATCATCAACGCATTAATGCCATCGTTGTTGACCGCTTTAATCTGTTGGGCTCCAGATTTATCACGAATAATCCTATCGACGCTATCTGTATTTCCATCTGCCGCAGCATGCATCAACGCGTTATGACCGTGGTCATCAACGCCACCGAAAGGATCCGCAGCTGGATTTTTACTAGTTACAGGCTCAGCGCGCGGAATCTTTTTAGTTGTTGTCGCAGTGCCCCTCAGTTCAAGCTGATTGTCGATCGCCACATTCGCTTCCTGCGTCAGTCCTTTTTCCGAAAGTACTTCCCATAATTTTCCTGCAACCTTCTTTTGCATCTCGCCCGGCTTGTACTGCTGATTCAGCGCATCGCGAAGCACCACCAATTCAGATACCGACAGCATCGACAAGCAAGCTTTTAAGGCGCTTGCTTCCGAATCCCCAACAATCAGTACCTCATCGAGAACCTGTCTGAGCGTGCTGGCTATATCCCGCTTTGTTTGCGCATTGGCCCGCATGATCAAACTCACTGCCTCGGCCTTTCCCGTACTTAGGGCAAAAAACAGCGCCGTCCGCGCCTTGTTGCCTTTGCCTTCGGCTGAGATTGCCAGGCTGGGGGTCTTCTCCAGCAACTCTTTAAGCCGCTTCAATTGCAACGACGACAAAGCCCCTTCCTGCTTCAGTAACTGGAACCATTCCTGCTCCGGCGTCTGCTTGACTGACTTGCTGACCAGAACTTCCTTTGGTGCCGACTTCATCTGATTTTTTGAGGGTGGTGAGGGCGTTTTTACGTTATTCGCCTTCTGTTCTGGTAGTGGCTTATTGTTGTGTGCACTGGCTCTGACTGAAGAGGATGTATCCCTGACCTTGAGCACGGGGTCAGTCGACGGCAATGGTGAGATTTGACCCTGCTTTGCCTTGGCCACGCGCTTCGGAATCCGGTACTCGAGGGGTGACGTAACTGTCGCTTCAATCTTGGGTGGCACGACCGGCGTCAGATTCGTGCGCTCAGCGGCATAGGTTGCCGTGCTGGTACGGGTCGTCGTTGCGGTGTTCGTCGCTGCAGTTTTCGTCGTGGCGGTATTTGTTTTCTTCGCAGTGGCAGTGTTTGTCGTATCGGCAGGCTTATTCTCCGGCACGATCACGCGTGTCATCCCCACTGGCAAGCGTGGCGGTGAGGTCTTGACAGCACCCGTCTGCGCAGTCGTCGACGTGGTAGTTGTTATTGCCGTAGTCGTAGTCGTCGTGTTGGTTTTGGTCGTCGTGTTATTGACGGTCTCAGCTTCCGGTAGTTTTTCGATCACCGGCTCACTCGTTTTCAACTGCGCCAGCTCCCGCAGTACATCGTCTTCGCTAATCAGGGCGCCTGCTTTCGCAGGCAGTAATCTTCCTAGAACGAGTTGCTGACTTGCCAGCCAATTCGCATCCTGCTTAATCAACACTGCAGCGGCCATTAAATAAGCATTTTTTTCGGAAATTGTGCCGGGTAACGCAAGCATTTCCTGCATCACCGCCAGCAGATGATGCTGGGGTTGAGGCGTCCTCCCGGCTTCCAGATCCTGCCAACAATGCACTGTGGCTTGCATTAATGCGACTCGAGATTTCGCTGGCCATGTCGCCAGATCGTTCAAAACAATCCCATTAATCAGGCTAATCATCTGATCGACTGCAGGGCCCGGCGGCGTCAGACCGCGCACCGAAAGGTGATGTAAACCGCCCAATGTAGCGGCGATATTTTCAATTGACCTCATCGCTTCAGTCATTGCCCGCAAATGGGTCATAAGCAAGGCCGCCGCAGACCTGAGAAGCTCTGTTGGCTGGCGCCGTGCTCTATCCATGGACTTGACAAAGCTGATCAGGTTGGCAATCGACTGTGAATCCAAAGACACAACTGGGGAGATCTTCGTAATCTGCTCGAGCATGCGCTTGCAGGCTTTTTCATACTCGGTTCGGTTTTGCAAGACCGGCTTCTTAGCAACATGCTCAAGCTCGAAAATATCCCGTAGAAAATTGGCGCAATTCCCCAGCCGCTGGCCGCGCCTTTCCAAGAAGCTTCTTTCGCTGATGACATTCATGTGCCGGCACAGCGAGTTGTTGATTGATTGAACCTGACCGTCGTCTAACTGCAGAATGCCCGCCCGCAGACAATCCTTGACGGTGTTGCTGATATTCGTGACCTCCGCGCCCTCAGGCAGCACCGGGGTCAGTACACGCGCACGTTGATTACTATCGGTGCCATTGCGCCACTGCGTGCATTGAGCGAGTGCATTACCGCCACACAGTCCAATGACAACATCACGTATCAAATTGTCTGCTGCATTCTCTGTGACCAAATCAAATTTGAGCGCGGTACCAACCTGGACCATACACTTGCCCAACTGGCGGGTATCCAAGGGGGCGGCGAGCGTCGTTGCCGTAACGGTTTCGCCAGCGCTAGGGGACCAGTCTTTCATCAGCATCAGTGCTTGCGTGAATGACCCTTTGATACTCGAATTTTTAGCTGAGAGGAGGCCTTGCTTCAAACCCCGCGAGAGCCAATTAAGCACATTGAGTAGCGACGAGCTATCCCAATGCTTTTGCAGGAAACCTTCTTCGATCGCGTGTTCCATCAGACACTCGGTGATGTGTCGCAGCGAATCCCGTACTTTATTGAAATGCGGCTTCAATAACAGCGAATCGCTGACAGATTCGCCGATGATGACCGAGAAGCCATTAAACACGGTATGGATATCTTCCGCATTGAAACTGGCAACGAAGGTGCTATCAGCTGCCAATTGGCCGTCTATTTTTTTAAGTAACTGACTCAACGGGTCGCTCAACCCTGCCAGCAATGCCGGTTCATACTGCCTAATGCAAGAAAGATCACCCTGCTTCTGTGCCACCTTTATCTGATCAAACAGATCTATAAGACCTTCAATATCGAAGTCGTTGTTGTTGCGGATGCTTTGGATTTTTTGCTTAATCCGGTTGATTGATTCTCGCGAGTTGTAAATTTCATCACTCAGTGAATTATCGTCGGCGCCATCACCATAATATTCGGATAACCGGCTTTGATTTGCCGTTGAACTGGATGAAGATCTTGATTCAAAACGGGGGCGCGACGACTGATTCTGCTGCCCCTGCTGGCCCGTGCCTGTAGAGGATCTCTGCTGCTGTGTTTGAGTATAGAAACCGGACTGGGAATCACTGCGCTGAAAGGTGGGTGTTGGATAAGCCATGGCGCTTTGCCAGAAAAGTGGAAGACGATGGCTAGGTAACCCGACATACAAACCAGTTCCGAAAATTAATACTTGGCTGATGAAGTCTATTGCGTTTGCGGAAAAGCCAGATCAAAAATAAAAAAGCCTGCCGCAACGGGCAGGCTTTTGTGCAAAGCGGCGCGGTATTTCTACTTGCCGCGCAATCCGTCAAACACTTCAGCAAAACCTGGCTGATTGTGATGGCTGATCACACTGCGGGCAGCCTCGATCACCAGCGGCACGGGATGGCCACGGAGGGTGTTGACGATCATTTCATTGATGACCTTGAAGACTTGGCCGTCTTCATCGATGATCTGACCCAAACGGCTGGCCAGAGGATCAAACACGCCGTACGCTACAAACACCCCGAGGAAGGTACCGACCAGCGCCGAACCAATCAGGCCACCCAGTACCGGCGGCGGCTGGTCAATCGCGCCCATGGTCTTCACCACACCCAACACGCAAGCCACAATCCCCAGCGCCGGCAGCGCGCCCGCGATGGAAGACAGCGTGCCCTGGTATTTCAGTTCGTCGTGGTGGTGAGTCTTGATCGCGCTCTTCATCACATCATCGACCGCATCGGCATCGAGGTTACCCTGGGCGATGACCACCAGTCGCAAGGTGTCGCAGATCATGTGAACGATGGCATGGTCTTTGGCGAGCTTGGGATATTCGCCAAAAATGGCTGAAGAATCCGGATTCTCGACGTGAGCTTCGAGCGCCACCGCGCCCTCTTTTTTCATCACATTGAGAAGCTTGCCCACCATCAGAATCAGATCAAGATAGTCCGAACCTTTGTAGGTCGGGCCCTTGATGCACTTGACCATACCGCCGATGGCACCCTTGAAAATGCCAATACTGTTACCGATCAGCTGCGCGCCAATGGCCGAACCCACGATAATGAAGCCCTCGATGGGAGCGGCCTTGATGATCGGCGCCATTTTGCCGCCCGCCATGATGTAGCCACCGAACACGCAGCCAAACACGACAGCCAATCCCACGAAAAAAAACATATGCCTCTCCTTTTGCCAGCCGGACGGCACCCCCGATCGGGCAAAACCGGCCTATCGACACTTATATCGACAGCGAGTCGGATAATTCAAGTGCGACCTGTGAAACTGTTATTGCAATTGTGAAACAAGTCGGAGAATAACACCACCCCACGCCCCGACAGATATTTATTAATGATTATGAAATTACTTTTTTTGAAACAAACACCAGACGCCGAGACAATCCCCTGTGACCCATTGCACCATGAAGTCAATCGCACCACCAATGACCATCGCAGGGACACCTAGGTACAGCAGAATGAGCAGCCAGCCCGCTGCGGTAATGCGCGGCTTGTCGATATCGTGCCCGAGAATGGGCTGAAATTTCTCGCGGCTGAATAATCGCTTTATCATGCGTTGCCCTGTGTGATCTCGGATTATATCGGTGGCGAGCGGCAATCCGTGTTTATTTCACCCGATATCAGGCATGCACATTCTCTGGAACCAGATTGATTACCTTCAATGGGACAAGGCGCATGTGGCGCTTGGCGGCGCGATGCAGCAAGACTGGGCCTACGGAACCAGTCTGAAAGCACTGGGTGTCGAATGCCACCGCGCCGAAGTCATTCTTGACGGAGAGACTGTCGCGCTTGCGCAGTTCATCTGCCGCCGTTACGGCTTCATGGTTGGCATTGCGCTTTGTACGCGCGGACCACTCTGGCTCAAGCCGGTCAGCGCAGACAATCAGGCGCGCATTTATCGCGAGCTCAAACGTACCCTGCCAATGAGCCGGCCACGTTTCGCCTTGTTTTCTCCGGATACCACTGATCCCCGCGATCCCAGCCTGAAAAAACTCACCCGAGTCATGACCGGGTATTCGACTGTGCTGATCGATTTGACCCAGACATCCGAGCAATTGCGCACGGCTATGGAGGGCCGCTGGCGCAACCGGCTAGTCGCAGCCGAACGCGCAGGGCTCAATATTGTTCGTACTGGTGCCAACCCTGGACAATACCGCTGGCTGTTGGAAGAAGAGCGCGCGCAGCGTGCAAGCAAAAGCTTTTACGGTCTGCCACTGGAATTTGTAGAGAGCTATATCAATTCGCGCGCGCAAACCACCAAGACCATGTTGATCCTGCGGGCAGAACTTAAAAAAGACCGTGTCGCGGCCATGCTGTTTCTGATCCATGGCAGCGCCGCGACCTATCACGTGGGCTGGTCCAATGAAGCAGGGCGGGATAGCAATGCGCATAACCTGCTGCTGTGGCGGGCATTTGATGAGCTCCGCGAGCGCGGTGTGCGTACTCTGGATCTGGGCGGTATCAATACACGCCAGCTTGCCGGCATCTCCCGCTTCAAGATCGGATCCGGTGGCAAGGTGGTCACGTACGCAGGCACGTTTGTCTGACCTGCCTTGGTGTGAATGCTCCGAAGCGGTATCTCAATGACCGAGGACTTTATCGAGAAACTCTCGAGCCCTCGGACTGCGTTGCGACGGATCACCAAAAAATGCATCGCTGCTGCAGTCCTCGACAATACGACCACCGTCCATGAACAGCACACGGTCAGCTACACGGCGTGCAAATCCCATCTCGTGGGTCACACAAAGCATGGTCATGCCCTCTTGCGCCAACTGCATCATGACTTCCAGCACCTCGCCCACCATTTCAGGATCCAGTGCAGATGTCGGCTCATCAAACAGCATGACTACCGGATCCATCGCCAGTGCCCGCGCGATCGCCACGCGCTGCTGCTGACCGCCTGAGAGCGCGGCAGGATATTTGTCCCTATGCTCGAGAAGACCGACGCGGGCGAGCAATGCCTCTGCACGTGCCACGGCATCCTGATCAATGCGGCCTTTGACATGCACCTGTGCGAGTGTGAGATTGTCGAGTACGCTCAGATGAGGAAAAAGTTCGAAATGCTGGAAAACCATGCCCACACGTGAGCGTAGCGCACGCAGATCGCTATGGCGGTCATGGACCGCCACGCCATCCACCTCAATTTCGCCACTGTTGATGCCCTCCAGACCATTGATGGTTTTGATGAGCGTGGATTTGCCTGAGCCCGAGGGACCGCAGATGACAACAACGTCACCACGCGCCACGGTAACCGAGCAATCGCTCAGCACAGCGAAGCTGCCATACGATTTGCAGACGTGCTTGAGGCTGATGATGTTTTTATCAGTGGTCATGTGTATGGTGATCGTGTGTTCAATCGGAGTACTGAAAAATGAATAGGGCTTGTTCGTCATTTGACGTGGATGTTGCGTCGATGGACCAACATGCGTTATCTCACAGGCTGCAAACGTCGCACTATCGATGACAAGGCAAAGCAGATCACAAAATAGGTCAATGCTGCAGCGACATAGGCTTCGACCGGGCGTCCGAAATTCTTACCTGCCACTTCAAAACCCTTGAGCAGATCATAGGCACCAATCGCATAGACCAGCGAGGTATCCTGAAACAGAATGATGACCTGCGTGAGCAATACTGGCGTCATATGGCGAAACGCTTGCGGCAAAATGATGAAGCGCAGGTTCTGCCAGGTATCGAGTCCGAGCGCACTGCCCGCCTGCATTTGCGCTTTGGGTATGCTCTGAATACCTGAGCGCATGATCTCGCAAAAAAATGCCGCCTCAAAGGCAATGAAGGTCACCACTGCCGACAATTCTGCACCGGTGCTCCGTCCCAGAACAAAGGGTACCAGCAGAAAAAACCACAGCAACACCATGACCAGTGGTACGGAACGCATCGTGTTCACATAGGCGGCTGCAGGCAGCGAGAGCAGACGATTGCCCGAGAGTCGCATCAAGGCCAGCAGCGTGCCAAGCACGATACCACCGACTGTCGCAATCACCGTGAGCTGTAATGAAAACAGTAATCCGCGCAGCAGATAATCCTGCAGCATTTGACTACTGAAAAATGAAAAGTCAAAGCTCATCAGCGTGCTCCGACCAAGCCCGGCAGACGCGTGCGCGACTCTATCCAGGCCATGACGCGATTGACACTCAGGGCAGTGGCTGCATAGAGCAGAGTGACGCCCGCGTAGATTTCCAGACCACGCCCGGTTTCTTCCTGCGCCTGCATCGCAAACAGCGTGAGCTCAGTCACGGATACTGCGAAAGCGACGGAAGAATTTTTGACGACATTCATTGCTTCGGAAGTGAGCGCTGGCAGGATGATGCGCAAGGCTTGCGGCAGCAGTACCTTCGCATACACCTTGGGCAGCGACAGGCCCAGCGCTCTGGCTGCCATTGCCTGTCCGGGTGGCAGCGATTGCAGACCCGCCCTCACCTGCTCTGCGATACGCGCTGAGGTAAACAGTCCGAGCGCAATCGCCGCCAGCCAGAATGAGGACACGCTGCCAAACGCCGGAACAAACACCGGTAACACGTGGTACCAGAGAAAAACCTGCACCAGCAAGGGAATATTGCGAAACAGCTCAGTCCAGGCGGTTGCCATCCATATCAGCGGCGCCAATGGGGCCAAGGGCAAGGTGCGCGCAATACCCACCATGACACCGGTACACAGCGCGATCGCAAATCCGATTGCTGCGACCGCCGCAGTCCAGCCCCAGGCAGAGATCATCCATTGCAAATAGGTGATGTCACCGGCCGCACCGAAACACGCGGTGGCTTCACCGCTGAGAGTGCTGTTGCAAAAGACTTGCCAGTCCCAGTGCATGTCAGCTCGCTGGTTGATCGGTTGGTGATTTCAGGTTCTCGCGCAGCCGATCGCTGATGGGCAATGCGAGGCTGCGCTGACGCGGTGGTATCGGCGACATGAACCATTTTTTATACAGCTTCTCGAATTCACCGGATTTCATCATCGCGGTGAGCGTGCTGTCGACGAGCTTTTTGAATGCAGGATCATCCTTGCGCAGCATGCAGGCATAGGCCTCGACTTGCAAAGGTTCACCAACGATGGCGTAATCATCGGGATTTTTTGCATTGAGCATGAGCCCTGCAAGGAGAATGTCATCCATTGCAAAGGCTTGCGCGCGCCCTGACTCGAGCAGCAAAAATCCATCTGCATGATCTTTGGCGGGAACCACACTCAGGTTGAGATTTCTTTCCAAACTGAGCTTGCGCAGCTGTCCGAATGTGGTGGTTCCGGTGGTGGTGGCAATCGCTTTGCCTGCCAGATCACCGAGCTTGTGAATGCCAGACGATTTTTTGACCAGCAGCCTTGAACTCGCATAGAAATAATTGACCGCGAAAGCAACCTCTTTGGCCCGTGCAGCATTGTTGGTGGTGGAGCCGCACTCGAGATCGACACTGCCGTTGGCAACCAGAGGAACGCGATTTTGCGAAGTGACTGCCTGATATTCGATGCGCAGCTCTTTTTTACCGCTTGCCTGCCTGATGGCCTCAGCCACTTTGTTGGCGATATCAACGCCAAAACCAATTGGCTTGCCCGGACCGTCGAGATAACTGAAAGGTACGGATGATTCGCGATAAGCCAGTACGATGCTGCCGCGCTCGGTAATCTTGCCCAGCGTATCGGCGCTCGCACTCAATGCAGGTAAAAAAAACAGGACCAGGCAGCGCAGAAAAAATCGATTCATGTCAGGGATTCTCCAGAGAGGTGAGTTCAATCGCCGGCAGCACGACCCTCGCGACGTGGATCGGCACCACCTGTGATGCCGTCTTTGTCGAGCACGATGGCGTGCACGCCGCTGGGCATGGGCAAGATGGTGACGCGATGACCGCGCTGCCGCAAGCCCTGTTGCAAGGATTCCGCTGCACTACCCCGTTCAAGCTCGGTTTCGCGATTACGGCTACCGATATTCGGCAAATTAATCGATTGCTGCACATCCAGCCGCCAGTCCAGCACACCCATCAGTGTCTTGGCGACGAAATTGATGATGGCACTGCCACCGGGTGAACCTGCCAGCATGAACAAGCGCCCGTCGCGCATGACCACCGTGGGCGCCATGGCACTGCGTGGACGTTTTCCTGCCTCAACACGATTGGCGACCGGGCGTCCCTCATGGTCATTTGGCTGAAGCGAAAAATCGGTGAGCTGATTGTTGAGTAAAAATCCCCGCACAAAAATCTTGCTACCGAATTCGGATTCGATGGTACTGGTCATGGAAACGCCATGACCTTGCGCGTCGACCACCACCAGATGGGTGGTGGATGGCAGATCAGCCGCCTGATCCTTGCCACGCTTGGCCAGCATCTGCAAAGGATCACCGGGCAGTGCCGTGCCCATGCTCATGCGGCTGTCGATCTGCGCGCCACGCCATTGCAGATAGCGCGGGTCCAGCAAGGCCTCCACGGGTACGGTGATGAAATCCGGATCGGCGATGTAGCGCTCGCGATCTGCAAAAGCCAGCCGGCCAGCCTCGGAAAAATAATGCGCGGCCTCGACCGAACCGGGCTGCATCTGATCCACCTGATGCTGCTCCAGCATGCCGAGCATCTGCAACACGGCAATTCCGCCGGAAGAAGGCGGGCCCATGCTGCAGATTTGATAGATCGCATGCGTACCGCAAACCGCCTGTCTTTCCTTGGCACGATAGGCTGAAAGATCCGCCAGCGTCAGTGCGCCCGGTACCGAGTGAGCGCGCACGACAGCAACGATGTCGGCGGCGATCTCGCCTTCGTAAAAAGCCTGTACACCTTCGAATGCAATGCGTTTGAGCACCGCTGCATAGGCCGGGTTCTGCAGCACATGACCGACTGCTGCGGGCTGGCCATTCGGATAAAAATAATCGCGTGCAGCATTCTGTGCAAACAGAGCGCGGTTCCCGGATATCTGCGCATGCAGTCGCGGTGACACCGCAAATCCTTGTTCGGCCAGTTTGATAGCCGGTGCAAACAAACGCGACCACGGGAGTTTTCCATGCCGACGATGCGCCAACGCCAGCATGCGCAGTACACCGGGGGTGCCAACCGCACGGCCGCTGTTGACGGCCTCGCCGAATGGCATGACCTTGTTCTGACGCAGGAACAAATCAGGGTGTACCGATGCAGGTGCTGTCTCGCGACCATCGTAGCTGCGTACCTTCTGCTCGACAGCGTCGTAATGCAGCAGGAAAGCGCCACCGCCGAGGCCCGAGGATTGCGGCTCAACCAACCCGAGCACCAGCTGCATGGCGATAGCGGCGTCCACCGCGCTGCCGCCGTCACGCAGAATTTCCTGACCCGCTTGTGTCGCCAGCGCATTCGCCGATACCGCCATGAATCGCTGCGCACGAACCAGCGTCTGCTCGACCCTTGCCGTGGCCGCTTCGGGCGCGGTATCGGGCGTCTGCGACTCGCGAGCCAGAAGCGCAGTGAGTGGCGCGAGCAGAACCAAAGCAACGCAGGCTTTTTTCAGCTTGGACAGCGGGAGCGATGATGAAAAATCAGTGGGCAAGTCTGGCCTCGTTCTGTCCGCAAAAAAGTGCCGCATGGCAATATGTACGGTATTATGTTGCATAAAGAGCATAACGCGGCGTTCGGGCCAATGAGGGCTGAATTTTTCCTGCGTTGTGTCGATTCACTGAGCATTCCATCGGAATCCGCACGAGAATGACACATGGCTGAAGCCGAAGATCAAAAGCCAGCCGAAGGCGCCCCGGCCGCGCCGGAAGGCCCGCCGCTTGAACCGATTGTCAAAAAGAAGATAATCGAAGGCGATCACGCCGGCGCGCATGGTGGCGCGTGGAAGATTGCGCTCGCCGACATGATGACGGCAATGATGGCCTTCTTCCTGCTGATGTGGCTGCTGAGTGCCACCACGGAAGACCAGCGCAAGAGCATTGCGGATTACTTCAAACCTACCTCGCACAGCAACGTCCAGATGAGTACCCTGGCCGGCCCGGGCGGCATTGGCGGCGGCAATTCGCTGATGGATCCGGACGGCATGCCCAACACGAGCAAACGTACCAGCTTCATGGAACGCGAAACGCCGCGATCCGAAGGCGGACAATCAAAAGACAGCGGGACGACCAAAGACGAGCTCAACGACAAGAATCCAAGCGAACTGTCCGAAGAAGAGCGACAAAAAATCGCTGCCGAAGCCGACAAAAAGAATTTCGACAAGCTCGAGCAAGCCGTACGGGAAAAGATTGAGCAAAATCCCCAGCTCGACAAGATCAAGGATCAGGTCAAGTTCATTCGGGAAAAAGAGGGCTTGCGCATCGAGGTCATCGACAAGGCAGACTTTTCGATGTTCTCTCTGGGCACGGCACGCATGCAGGGCCGCGCAGAGACCCTGATTCAAGAGGTCGCCAAGTCCCTAATCGGCATGCCCAACAAGGTCGCCGTGCGTGGTCACACCGACAGTCTGGCGTATGACGATGGCGTGCGAAGCAATTGGTCGCTGTCGGGACAACGCGCCGAGAGCACACGTCGCATCATGGCGGGTGTGGGCCTGCCCCCGTCTCAGTTTGCCAAAATCGAAGGCGTCGCGGACTCCGCACCCTACATCCCCGAAAACCCGGCCGATCCGCGTAACCGTCGTATCAGTATCACCGTCCTGTATCAGGACACGACGACACCCCCGAAAAATAATGCCGAGTAAGTGAGGCTGCCTATGCAAAACCTGGTGAAACAATACCCCCGGCTGCTTGCGGTGGGATGTGGCCTGACGCTGGGCATGGCCATAGCGCAAAATGTGTCCGCTCAGGGAACAACCGCGATCCCCGCAGCTCGACCTGCTGCCGGTAACGCGGCGACGACACCACAAACCAAGGCGGTTGCGCCAGTACCGCCGCCCGCTGCGACCACGCCTAAGGCACCAGACGCAGCAAAAACGCCGCCTCCGGCAAACAAAGCGGCTGATGCAAAGCCAGTCGCTGCGACTGCCGCGCCCTCGGCGCAGGCCCCGGCTGCTGATGGGGAGTCGGACAAGACTGGCGAAGCCACACCTCCAGAGCCACCCGCGAAAAAGGCCACGGCCGAGCCACCACCTTGCATCGTGGCGGATTTCAGGGCCATCGGTATCGACACTCAGGATGCGGAAAAACGCCGTGCCAAGGCGCTGGCCTGGATAAACCGGCGAGGAAAGCAGTGCACGCCCCAGCAATTACTGGTCATGCGCAACAATCGCGCTCAGTGGCTGGGAACGGGCGATTCGGCAGCTGCTGCTGCCGCGATTGATTCTTTGCTAGAAGTTTTTGCTGCGACCAATCCGGATATCGCGTTGCTGCTCTACGGCACGCCACCCCCTCCCCCGCCACCGCCGGATCCCAAGGCGAAAAAGCCGCCCGCCAAATAATTCGGCTCGCAGGCTCTCAGCGAGTCTGGATCTTTACGACAGCGATCACGCAGGGATGGGCTTGCAAGCCAGAGCTCGCCCCGCAAGGCCTGCCAATGCGACTGACGGCCCAACGAGGTCGGCTTGTTAGCCGTCGCGGCCCATCATGAGGAAGGACGGAATCACGGCTTTGATACGGCCACCGGGCTTGATTCGCGCGCTGTCATTGGCAGCTGACCGAACGGAGGGATTCTCAGTCGAGTTCCGCACGGCACGGAAACGATCCAGGATGGAGCCACTGACCTTGTGGGTGAGCGCATTTTGACGGGTGTTGAGCTTGAGATCGGCCTCGATCTCACCCAGCTGCTCAATGGAACGGCCAAACTCGATGAAGTTCTCGCGGATTTCCTTGTTCGTCGTCATGACGAAGAATTCTGTACCGAAGAATTCATTGGCACTCGTGCTGTACATCACCGGCGGCGAGAGGAAGAAACCGGCGTTGAACGACTTGGAGAAGATGCTCTCGTAGGTCTGCAGGTTGTCGACGCGGCTAGGCACGATGACCAGTTTGGGCGGATTGCGCAGGCGGGAATTGAATACGAAGGAAAAGCGGTTCACGAACTCGAGCGTGCTGTCGAGCTCAACCCGCGACAGGGAGCTCGGCACCAGCACCAGATCGAACTCGAACAGAAAATCCGGCGGCAGTACATCGGTCCAAGTCAGGTCGGTAATGACGACTTCCATGGTATCGACGCATTTGCGCAAAGCTTCCTTGGCTTTTAATAACGCAATACCCGAGCCTTTTGCATTTGGCAAATCCACGGTCATACAGTCGATGCCAATTGGGTAAGCTTTTCTGACCCATTTTCCGGCAGTTGCCTGATGATCAAAATCGATTAATGCCGTTTTTTTGCCAGAAATGTAAGAAAAATACGCGGCAAGATTTGCCGAAACTGTACTTTTGCCAACCCCACCTTTTTGGCTAGTAATAAGGATCTTGAGTGCGTTGCTCATGGTATTCCTTTGATTCGGCCGCAAGCCGTTGATTTTTTTAGTGAATTATAATTTAACGTTGCTTGAGGGGAAGTTTTGCCATATTATCACGTTGGAGTATAGATCAGCTTTTTCCGCAAAGACAAGATTATTTTGCAAGAGAGGTAATTTAGTATGGGAAAGTCATCGGCAAAACCGACAATGATGCGATTCGAGCCTAAATCTGGCTGGTCTGATGCGGGCGGTCAGGTTATCTCGATTAATGACCACCTCAAACCGGAAGATAAACCGGAAGATAAACTGAAAATCGACTCCGAGCCATTATCTGCAGAGGCTCTGGTTAATCTGGGCGAGTCGATGCAGGATGTCTTCGACAGCCTGAAGATCAATGACCCGCGCCTGCAGGCCTGGACTCAGGTGCATGCGGCGATCCGCCTGATTGGCGGCAAAATCCAGGAACAGAAAACCTTGCGCGCACGTATCGAGGCGCTGGATTCCGAAATCGAAGGCGTGCGCAGTCTGGCCTCTGAGCTGGTGTCCAATGCCTACCGTGGCGAGCAGGAAGTGCATGAGACCTCCAAACTGCGCATGCAGATTGCCGAGTCGCTGCACGACAAACTCATCTCCACCCTCAAAAACTGATCGACGTTCATGCAATCGAGGCACCGCATTTCTGCGATGTTGCTGCTACTGAACTGGGGTCTGTTTTTTGCTGTATTCGCATGGATCAGCAAATCGCAGGGCGATGCTCTCTGGTGGCTGAGACTGAACTGGTCGGGCTGGCTAAGTGACCTGGGCACTGTCGCGCAATTGGGCACCTTGCCCAGTGGTAGTGTGTGGATAGCATGGTTGGTACTGAGCGTCTTGCTTGCCGCGATTCATGTGCTGACGAAACCACCGGTTGAACCAGTCAAACCGGTTGAGCCCATTGCTAAACGACATCTGGTCGGCAACGCCGACATGATGGAATCACGCCCGGAGCTCAAGGAAAAAATCTTGCGACTGCATGAGTCGCTCGACAAGATCTGAGTACATCGCACCGCCCGCAGGCCTACTGCCCGGGATCAAGATAAAACCCTGCACGTCCACACAGCCTGCAGCATCACCTCACTGCTGCAGCATCTGCACGCGCCGGCCATTGAGTGGCTGCACCGGACGCGCATTCATTTTGTACAGCTTTTTGAATGCAGCCAGCTGTGCATAGGAAATCTCGATGGGCTGACGCATCACATGCCATTTCACGTCTTCGGTACAAGGTGGTGTCGTCAATGATCCGGTGTAGGCAAAATAGGTAGGATCAGCCGGCAGCAATGCTGCGGGATTGAATTCCTTGATCTCGAAAGTGAGCCCCGCCTTTTTCGGCATATTGTCGAACACGGGTTTAAGCGTTGCGTTTTCCTTGCCCAACTTGAACAACACGCCTACGACAGCAAGCTTGGAATCGCCGGCACGATGAACAAAATGCGCCACCATATGCTGAGCCATGCTGTCGATTTTCTCTTCGCTGGGCGTGTGAAAATGAAATTGCACCAACTTGTACTCAAGCCCATCGAAACGCGCAGACCCTGAGTTGGGCAGATTGACCAGGATGGTGTGACCGTTATTGAGTACCTCGGCAGGGCCCGGCAGATAGGTGAACAGGATAGGCTTGATACCGCCCTTTTCGACATCGCGAGTTTCAATATTAATCGGCGATTGACGCTTGCCGACGCCGCAGGCCTTGAAGGTGGGATCAACACCGGCCCAATTCGCCGGACCGACCTCGCCTTCGTATTCCCAATTGGGCGCAGGACCGGCTACCAGCGCGGGCGCAGCAAACATTGCCAAGACAAACAGACTGACGAACTTGTGTTTCATGTGCATCCTCTTGCAATCGAGCGAAGGAATTCACCCGGGAGATGATGGAGTTTACCGTTTCATTTTAATCGGCAAGATTACCCGGAACTTGAGCCAAGGCCGGCGACCCAGCCCGCCTGTAGCCAGTGTGCGTAATCCGGCAGGAAAGGCCAGGCAATCAGCTGGCTGGGCGTCCCGGTCGGAAACACGCCCGAGGTCAGGTGATCCATCCACTCATCATGTCCACCAACCTGCGAGAGCAAAAGTCGGTGCATGGGCGTATCGCGCAAACCGTTCACCGCGAGTCCCTGCGCGTCATTGATCGCGTGATAGAGCGATACCGGTTGCACCACTGCCCGATTGCTGTCGGCCGGGCCGGAATACAGATCATGCACACTACCCCAATCCCGGCCTTTGAGCCGGGAAGCGATCTGCTGAAGCTCGGACTCGGCACGCGCCATGTCGCGAACCCGGTAAAGGTGCTGACCGAGCACGTTATCGAAAAAAATCGTGGCCTCGGGTGACTCTTTGAGCAAACGATCCAGCGCTTTCAGACCATCCGTTTGAAAAAACCCCAGATGCGAACCCGAGGCGCGCAAGGCACGACCATGATTCAGTCGAAAAAGCCAGGATGCGTGAGGATCGATATCAATCAGATCGATTCTCCGAAAACGCTGCAACCAAGCCGATGACATCATCCAGCCGGCGCTACCGCCAATCAGGAGCAAATGAGACGACGCCGGTCGGGTACTGCTGAGCCAGTCGGCTATGAGTGCGGAGGTAGCCCGCCAGCGCCGCCTTTGCAAGAAAGCGCGCAAATGCCAGCGCAACCCGCCCGTCGTATCACGATCGGCAGACAAGATCGAGAATTTCACGCATAGGCGTGTCTGGCGGTACGGGATCCCACTCGGGCAAGGAGCCCATCTTACTGATCTGCTTGCCACCAAGCATTGAGTCGGTGAAATGTGACATGTGGACGGCTCGCGCGAGACGCGCCTTGCACTGCAGTTGCAGCAGTGAGCGCGTGGACCGGAAAATATGCCCATTGGGGTGCATTTCCGGGTTGCGGTAATTCATCATGCTCCAGACTTCGCGCTGATCGCCTTTGACTTCTATCGTGCTGCGGTCGATATAAAACTCGCCCCGATCAAACCGACCCACGCTAGTCCAACCCGCGTGCACACTGCCGCAGACCGCCAGCAAGGCGAGCAAGCAAAGTGAACGTGTTCTCATGGGGCGCGGCTTTGTCAATTGACCCGCCCTCGACTCTCTTGTTTTCATTTTGGCGCGAGCCCAGTTACCGCGCCGAGTGCAGCGCCGGTCGCGACGCTACCAGCGATTTCGCTGCCGCTCTCGCCCTGACCACCACAGCGAGTGGTCATGTTCGACGCATCAACGCGATCTACCGCATCCAGTCCCGCATTGGCAGCCACCACTGGCAACAGCAGGCCGCCGCTCAGAATCAGCAGCACGGGTGTTGCGACCATGGTGACGCTTTTGACGTCGCGATGCACGGCGCTGCCGGCAATACTGCTCTGACAGCCCTCGCTGCGGTATTTGGGATTGCTGGGATCAAGACGCAAAGCGGCCAGCTCGGACTGGCTAGCGCAGCCGCCGAGGAAGACTGCCAGCGCAACAGCAACAGCTTTGTAGGGAAACGGAGGACTCATCAGGGACACGCTCGTGTCTGGATGCCTTAACCCGCAGAATCTAACAACTTCCAGAAAAATTGTAAATAAGAAACTTAACGGGTGGCGCTCAACACAAGCTCAGTCACGGCATACCAGCCAGCAGGGCGGCAGAGATCAGGATCACCAGAAAATCAGCCAAAGCGCGGCACCGATGACCACCCATTTGGCGGCGTAGTAAGCGACACGGGAGCTGGACTTGAGCTTCTTGCCCATTACACGGAAATGGTAGGCAATGCTGAAAAACCGGTTCAGCCAGCCTACCGATTCCCCCTCCACGTTCTGCGAGGACGCGGTGGCCATCACATACTTTGCAAACAGCCGATTGAACCAGCGGGCCGGCGCCGTCCATAACGGACGCTCAATATCGCAAAAGAGCACCACGCGCTGATGATCAGTGGTATTGGCAGCATGATGAATAAAGGTCTCGTCAAACATGACCGCCTCGCCATCGCGCCAGTGATAGGGCTTACCGTCGACGTCGATATAGCAGCCGGGGTCATTGGGCGTCACCAGTCCGAGGTGATAACGCAGTGACCCCGCATAGGGGTCGCGGTGCCGCACCAGCGTCGCGCCGGGAGGCAGCGACGCAAACATCGCCGCTTTGACCGTGGGAATTTGCTTGAGCAGCGCCAGTGTCTTGGGACAGCTCTGCATGGCCGACGGCAGCTCGCGCCCATACCAGCTCAGATAAAAACGCTTCCAGCCCGTGCGAAAGAAAGAATTGAAACCAATATCGTTATAACCCGAAGCCGCGCGTATCTGACCGCCATCAGCCAGCGCCATGGCTTCATCGCGGATGATTTGCCAGTTGGCCTGCAGGGGCGCGAGCTCGGGAAATTCGCTGGGGTCGATGTAAGCGGTGCGTCGCGTGCGCGAGAACAGATACATGACCGCGTTGACGGGCGCCAGCAGCACGGTGAAGTCTGTCAGCGCCCGAACCAACCCAAAGCGAACAGTGCCACGGAAATGCACGTACAGCGCAGAGACGATAAAAATCGCCAGTACCCAGTGCCTTGGTTCGATCATCCCTGCATTCATCAGCAACCTCTGATAGCCCGAAGCCGTGATTTTAAACAATGCGGCTGCGCCACGGGGAAATCCCTGCCACCGCTGTCCCCGACCGCTGCAATGCAGCCGAATCGGCGCCTGCCAGCGCCCCACGCATCTATCACTGCCAAAGCCCCCCGCCCTTCGCGTAAAATTTCTTTGACGAAACTAAATGACCCGCACCATGGCTCTGAGCGCCTCGGACATCAGCCTTTTGCTGATTGCCGCTTACTTCACTTTTCTTCTGGTCAGCCTGCTGCGTCGTGGCAAAGTGGTGTCCGGACCCTGGCTGTTTTTGTTGCGCAGCTTCTTTCCGAACTGGCGCTTTTATCATGGGCTTGGGTATCAGCCGCGCCTGTTTGTCCGCATCGTGGACGACACGGGTCAGTGGCAGCCGTGGGAAATGTTCATGCCGCGCGCGACTTTTCATCTGAGCGATCTGCTTCATAACCCCCGCAACAATCTGACGCTCGCCCACCAGAATCTCGTCGATCATCTCAGTGCCGATGTGCAGGCTCTGCCAGAGGCTGGCGATGTGCGCGATCTGGTGACCTACCAACTAATCGAGCGACTGGTGCGTTCGAGGCTGCGCGCCAATGCGCTTCAGTTTCAGTTTCAGCTGCGACTGATACCCCCCCGCGCTGAAGCCGATGAAAGCATGGCCGTAGTGACCTCGCCGGCGCAGACTGCATGAGTATCAGCGAACCGATCAGTTTGTACACTGCCGTGCGCACACTGGAGTGTTTGTGTGCGATCAGTTTGCTGATACAGACGCTGGAATTTATGAGACTGCATGCGGCCACAAGTCATGCAGGCGTCTGGTCGTGGCAAGTGCAGCGAGCTGATGTCGCCCACGCACCGCTCTGGCTGCGCAATCTATTCGATGTACTTTATCGCGAACGCATACATCATCTGCATTTGCTGTTGCGTGCCGGCGCCGCGGCTAGTCTGTTTGCGGGCAGCAGTCCGTTCAGTGCGGTACTCCTGTTCGCGAGCACGATTTTGATATTGATACGCTGGCGCGGCGCGTTCAACGGCGGCAGTGATTTCATGACGATTGTGGTATTGACAGGATTAGTGATGGCCAACATCGCTGCCTTGTTCGTGGGCCCCGTGCTTGCGTGGAAAGCAGGCCTTTGGTACATCACGATTCACGCGATGAGTTCTTATTTCATCTCTGGTGCAATCAAACTTTTTTCACCAGCATGGCGCGATGGAAGTGCACTCAGTTTTTTTCTGGATGGCGGCTTGTACGGGCCCTTAGGCGAGCGCAGTGTGTTCCGCAAGCCTCTCGTCGCGATGGCTTGTGCATGGGCTTTCATTCTCTGGGAGTGCTGCTTCCCTCTCACCATGGCTGGACCTGCATGGGCAGTGATCGGGTGCGGGATCGCCGCAGTGTTTCATTTTCTGGTGTTCCGATTTTTTGGTTTGAATCGCTTTTTTTGGGCGTGGGTAGTTAATTTCCCAGCGATTGTGTACTGCTCTGCTCAGTGGTGATTTTTGTGAATCAGAGGAACGCCCAGGATCAGTAATGCGATCCTGCGTCCCGCTCTGAGTAAGGGATAAAGGAGCCTGCACCGAAAGCGAGAAGCAAAAATCCAGGCGTTAAAGCGATTGAACCAAGCAGAAGGCGTGCTGCATGAAGCCAGTACCTGCATTGCATCAGCCCCTGAGTGCACGACATCCCCCAGAACTACCAACATGCCCTGATCCAGATCAAACCCCTGTTTCTGATAATGCGCAATGCGAGCATCTGCATCGCGGGCGTTGAGCAATTCAACCTCACCTATTTGCGCCTTGAGCCGCAACAGCCTGACATAAGCATTGCAGAATGGGCAAGCGCCGTCATAAACGATGAGAATCACGTCAGGTTTCAAGCGCTTCTGCTGGAGCTTCCATCTCTTCTTCGGCTGGGTCGTGACCCGTGCCGGGAATCGGCTCGCCTCTGAGAAAGCTACGGATTTTCTGCTCTATCGTTTGCAGCATCGTCTCAATCAAGGCCGCCTCGCTGACTTTGCCATTGAGCTTGAGAACACCATTGGCAAAGTCATAGGAGCCGCGCATCCCGTCTGGTATCTCTTGCGCGAAACCCAGCGCTATCAGTGTTTTCTTCTCAATTTGCTTGATATCTTTACCCGTCAGCGAGAGCTCACCCTGCGATGTCAGTACCGGCATCAGAAAAAACTCATCCCCCGGAGTTTTTGCCAGAGTCACTGACCATTTTCCATCAAGATCACCGCCGTCAACAGTACCAGAAATACGGCCAATACCTACTGAGAATCCCTCGTATAACAATTTGCGCAGACTCGCGTGAAGCTTGTCCGTCTCTTGTTGTGTGAGGTTCTGAAAATTACAGCTTGTCTGCGCAAGCTTGAACACGTAGTCGGTACTTTCGGCATGCAGCCCATGAATCCCAAAATCAAACACCAGATTTTTGAACTGCTTGCCACCAGCTTGAAGTAACTTGGTCTCGGGTGTGATGTCGATATCCATACGCCCTGCCTTTTCCACCACCTGAGTGACCAGGCTCATGCCGTTGGCGGTGAAATCAGACGTATCGAATTTTTCGATCATGAGTGCCACCTTGCCCAGACCACGACTGGTACTCGTGAGATCTATCGCCAAACGCAGATCATCGATCGCCATTGCCGAGTCTTTACCGCGCGTGCTGATTTTTCCGGTATGCCAATCCAGCTTCAAGGTATCTTTTCCAACGACGATAGTGCCTACCGAGGGTGACACCGTCAAACGCGTACCTTGGCTGGACCAGCGAATCTCGGGCAGACGCATGTCAGAGTGCACATCGCCGTTCAATCCGACTTTACCTCGCCCCTCCAGCCTTGCCTGCCCACTAAACAGTTTTTCGAATGTCTCACGCTGCTTACCCAATGGCTCGATCGACCATTCGATATTCATCAAAGCTAAAGGGAAAATGGTGTGCTTGAGCCGATAAGTCAACCGAGTTGTCATCGATTCCGAGCGAGACAGACCTCCACAATCATCGATCAACGCCACATCCACATGCCCTTCTGATGAAAGCAGCCCGCGCTGATGTTGCAGATTCCGCAAATGATAGCTCTGCGATTTCTCGGACGCCGCCACAAACTCCTGCAGCCATGAGTCAGCACGTTTACCGGCGTAGACGTTGACGCCTAACCAGAGAAGCACGCAGCCGGCGACGGTCGCGACGATAATTTTGAGATGAACGGGCGATAGTTTCATGGAATTGGATTTAACGAACGGAATTTTTGCAACGCGAAACATTCATGCTAATCGCATTTTTTGTTGACCTCTTGCTTACCATGGCTAGGCAAAACAGGCCCCGGGATGATAAACAAACATGGGTTGCACAGACCTCATGGAATTTCATGGGCAGGACACGCGTAGGTAAGGCGCCCTGCACTCCGCGCACGACTCATTTCGGGCGGAATACGTGCACACAGGCGAAAGACAACATTTTTGCAGACAAGGAATCCGGCAGGATCGGACGCCATGAGGGATTACTCACCGCCTCCGAGAGGAGTTGCACACCTTGGCCGTCTTGCTCCGTGTAGGCCATCGACCACATGATTCGATATTTCTTGAAATTGCAATCAAACTCGATTTTTTCACGCGTGGAGCGCGAATTGATTTCATTTTCCCGCAGGCGATTTACCTGCTGCCAGGCATAGACCACATAACCTTTTCGGGTCATGTTGTCCGTCTCCAGATAGTAAGCATTGTTGTGCTCGTCAACACCAAAGGCTTCGCGATTCGCCATTTGCGCGGCTGCCCAAAGCGGAACGCAGAGGAACATGGCGGCGATCACACTGGGTTTGAACATAGTTATCTCGTGAAGGAATTAAATTTACTGACGTTGATTGTTTGAGCATCGGCAGCAGACCTCTGGCAGAGCCAGCCTTCTCGCCAGTACTACAGCTTTTGACCCTTGAAATTGATTGTAGCATTGCGGACTCACGCCAGATCCCTGCGAAAAGGGCCGTATGTTCACTGCCGCTTTCTCTGTGTTTTGCGCCGATTGACGTTTGGTGGGGCAGAACAGACTGATCAAATAACGTTCTGGTTCCTCGTACACCCAGTTTCTGCTGTCTGCGGGTGCTCGAACCGATCGGGCAAACCCAATCAAGCTTTTCGCCCCAAAGTGGTTGCTAGAAAGAAGGGAATGCAAGGGGTCTCATCTGGCATTTGACAAAAAATATGATGATCGTAATATAATCGCCACCATGTCAACAGCACTCACCAAAAAAGAACTCAGCCACGCTCGTATCGTCGACGTGGCTGCGCGGGCTATACGACGAGCCGGCTATCACGGCGTCGGGGTCGCTGACATCATGAAGGAGGCAGGACTGACGCACGGCGGCTTTTACGCTCACTTTCCATCGCGCGATGCCATGCTGGTTGAGGCAATGCAGCGCGCCGGTCAGGACAACCTGGCCTCTCTCGCCGAGGCAATGGAGCGCCGTATCCGCAAGGGTGCAACACCTTTCAGCGCACTCGTCGAAGCATACTTGCATGACACCCACATTGGTAAGACCGAGGACGGCTGCATCGTCGCTGCTATGGCATCGGAGATGACGCGCCAGGAGGACGCCGTTCGCAATGAGGCTCGCCGTCGCGTCGCTGCGATGGTCGCACTGGTGCAATCAGCGCTTCCGGACGATGCAAATGCAGGAGAGGCGCAACTAGTTACTGCAACGATGGTGGGCGCATTGCAACTGGCCCGCACGTTAGACGGCAAAGCAGGTCGTGACCTCCTCGCAAAAACACGCAAGGAACTGATAGCGCGCCACGATCGAATCATTCACTGCTGATTTTTTCCGAACTGGCGCACAGCGCCATTCTTTTTGTTCGAATATATGACGCTCATCATAAAAAAGGCTAACCATGAAAATTGAAAATTCTACCGTTCTGATCACCGGTGCCAACCGTGGCATTGGGCTCGCATTCGCCAATGCCTTCCTCGAACGCGGCGCTCGAAAAGTCTACGCTGGTGCGCGAGATCCATCACAGGTGCGCCTGCCAGGCGTCACTCCCCTGCGTCTCGATGTTAATTCCGCAACCGATATCGAGGCCGCTGCGCGACTGGCCAATGATGTAACGATCGTGGTGAACAACGCAGGCATTGCCAAGTTTGGCAGCTTCCTGGCCGATGATGCGGAAGCCCTGTTGCGGAATCACCTGGAGACCAATCTGCTGGGCGTACTGCGCGTTAGCCGTGCATTTGCCCCCATACTGGCGCGTAATGGCGGTGGCGCGTTACTTAACGTCGCTTCAGTTGCCAGTTGGATCAGCAGTCCCCTGTTGGCGAGCTATGCCGTCTCGAAATCTGCACTTTGGAGCCTGAGCAACGGCCTGCGTAATGACCTGCGTGAACAGGGCACGCAAGTCTTGACGCTGCACATGGGCTTTGTCGATACCGACCTCACACAAGGCATTGAGATGCCCAAGACGCAGCCCGAAACCATTGTCGAACGGGCGCTGACTGCCCTTGAGGCGGGTGCACACGAAGTCTTGGCTGATGAGATGACGCTGCAGGTAAAAGGCGGATTGTCGGCTGAGCAGGCTGTTTACTTGGCAGCACGCTGACATGTCCGTCACTCAAACCTCCTCGACGCCGGCGGACTCCGTTTCAACGTCCCAAGCCCCATCGCCATGGCCCGCCTTCTGGATAGCCTGCAGTGCTGTTTTCCTGGTGTCGCTGGACACGACGATGCTGTTTGCCGCCTTCGATGCACTACGTCGCAGCTTCGACGACACGTCTGCAGCTGAACTCTCGTGGGTACTCAATGCGTACACGGTGGTGTATGCCGCCATGTTGATTCCCGCGGGAGGACTAGCCGATGCGTTCGGGCGCCGGCGCATTTTTCAGTTAGGCCTGGCCGTTTTCGTCATTGCGTCTTTAGCTTGCGGTGCCGCACCAACCGTAGGATGGTTGATTGCGGCACGTGTGCTTCAAGCTTTGGGAGCAGCATTGTTGACTCCCGCTTCAATGTCCATTGTCCTGGCTGCATTTCCAATTGAAAAACGTGCTGTTGTCGTTAGCCTGTGGGGAGCCGTGGGTGGTTTGGCCGCTGCAGTGGGTCCCAGTTTGGGAAGTTGGGTGACTGACCAAGCAGGTTGGCCATGGGCTTTTTATATCAACCTGCCAGTTGGCGTGTGGGCTTTGTGGCGCAGTGCTTCGCACGTACAAGAAGCTGTTAAGTCGAAACAGCGCAAACGCGTTGACATCTTCGGCCTGTTGTTGCTGATGGTGGCGGTCGGCGCAGTGGCTCTGGCGATCGTGGAGAGTGGAGAAGCTCGATGGAGCTCGGAGACAGTGGCTGCAGTCGCAGTTGGCGGGCTCCTTGCTGGCGTGGTCTTTGTGCTCTGGGCCAGATCGCGCTCCGATGCGCTGATTGATCTGTCATTGTTTCGACATCGAACTTACCGATTCGTGAATGCTGCAACGCTGGTATTCGGTACTGCGTTTTCGATGATGTTTCTTGGCTTCTTTTTCTTCATGATCGGCGTGTGGCACTACTCGCTGCCGCAAGCAGGTCTAGCAGTCACGCCTGGTCCACTGCTGGTGATGCCTACTGCCATCATTACCGGTCGAATGGCATCACGTCTGGGTCATCGACGCTTTCTGGTGGGCGGTTCGGCTCTTTATGCCTGCAGCAGTTTCTGGTTTTTTTTAGTGCCAGGCAGCGAACCAAACTATTTTCTGCACTGGCTACCCGGTCTGATCATGAGTGGGATCGCGGTCGGCCTTGTGCTGCCGTCCCTGTCTGCAGCCGCCGTCAGTCGCCTTCCCGTTGCGCACTACGCCGTCGGCAGTGCGGTCAACCAGGCCACTCGCCAGATCGGCTCAGTGCTCGGCGTGGCGCTCACAGTCGCGCTGCTGGGACATGCAACGCTGCAACGCATGGACTTCAACACGTTGTATTTGCTACATGGCATGCTGGCGCTGCTGACGGGATTGCTTTGTCTGCCGGTCGATACCAGGCCTCAAGCGAATGAATCATGAGCAGCGGTGCTCTGATTATCTCTCCGACACAACATGAAAAACTGAGTAGAAATGAGATTCGCCTGAATCCTGAAGGCCGCGGCTTGGCTTGCAAGCCAAGCCCTTCGAATCCCTCACGCGATGTCCGCAGGGACATCGCTGGCTCCGCCTGAAAACAAAATGCCCGCTTAGCAGTGGGCATTTTTAGCATTGCTGGCGACGCGGGAAATGGTATCGAAACGTGGTTGCGCATCAGCCCTCAGCGCCTTATATAGCGCCTCGCGGCCAATGCCGGTTTCCTCTGCAATCTGTGCCATACCTCTGGCCCTCGCTGCAACACCAAGTGCGTGAGCAAGTTCTCCTGCATCACATTCCTCAATAACGACAAAAAGATAAGCAGCAATATCTGCATCGTCTTTTAAATATTCGGCAGGGTCAAAATTAGGCAGATCGGTTACTCGAATTTTTTTGCTCATCGTTTACTCCTCGATCGTCTTGGATAAGGCAATTGCCTTGGCAATATCGGCACTTTGGGTTGCTTTACTACCTCCACCAAACATCACTATCAGCATCCCATTATGTTAAATGCAGTACATACGCCAGCCAGCGCTGAAGTGTTCCTGCATCTCACTTTTGAGTTAGGCCGAACCCAACAGGCTGCATATCGCATCAGGGTGCTCACCGCAGACATCGGATGTGCGAAACAGATAATTTTCCCGGCCTAAAGCTATTACATGCGAATGAAAATTTGAGTCGCTTATCACGCGAAATTACACACCGCCTGCCATATCTCGATTTATTGATCACTTTTGTCGCAATAATGATCAATTTTTTATCAAAGCCTTGACCTCGTTTAGACGAGCGCTAACATTCAGCGATTTTTTGGATCCCATTAGACCAAGGCTTTTGCGATACGCAATCTTATGCAGCAAGAACCGCATCCAAGAGCATTGCAGCTATGTCAATGGGCCGACGATATAAGACTTTAGTCTAAGTACCAATAGCGATCGCCATGCATCCTGACCATCTCAAATACGCCCCATTCATGTCACGCGCACTGATTGAAAAATCGGTGAACACATTGTCTGGCCTGCTACAAGGAATTAGCATTGACCACACCATCAATGCCACTGAGAGGCGATTTCTGAACCAATGGATCGAAGAGCAAGTGTTGGTATCGAATCGATATCCGTTTACAGAGATTATTCCCCGATTGACCTCGTCTTTATCAGATGGTCTTTTAACAACTGAGGAACGCGAGGACCTGATGTGGCTGTGCGATCGATTGCTGGCAGGACCTTATTTTGATCAGATCACAATAGACCTTCAGTATCTGCAAGCCATCGTCTCTGGGATTGCGTCAGATTGTCTGATCAACGAAGCAGAACTTCGCGGGTTATCTGACTGGATCATGGAACATGATCACTTGAAATCGATGTGGCCTTACGATGAAATTGAAAGCTTGGTAACAGCCGTCCTCGCAGACCAGCGGATAAGCGAGCAAGAACACGAAATCCTGCAAGAATTCTTTGAGCAATTTACTCCATTGTTTGACAACAGGACCATCGACGACCCGTGGATTAAAAAAAATGGCACGTTGGTTGGTCTCTGCGCTGTTTGTCCAGAGATTGTGTTTGAAGACTCGGTATTCTGCTTCACGGGAAGCTTCTCAAAACATAGGCGATATGAGCTAGAAACACTAACACTAGAGCTTGGTGGAATGGTAGCGAAAAACATGTCAAAAAAAGTAAATTATCTGATAATCGGTTCCGACGGTAATCCATTCTGGGCCTACGCCTGCTATGGAAGAAAAGTCGAGCAAGCAGTTCGATTACGAAAAAAAGGACACCATCTACAAATCATTCATGAAAATGATTTTCACGATGCTGTGGAAGATAATCGGTCGTAATATCCGCAAATATATCCGCAGAATGTTTGTCTGATAAGCATCACTTGTGGCCGCTGAGGAGTATTTCCGGAGACAATTTTTAATTTTTGTTTACAGCTCAATGGCATAAGCAGCTGCAATTCGGCGCATCGCCTCCGACTGAACAGGGTTATTCATCGTGACTACCGCTTGTGCAAATGCTTGTAAATCAGCTCTCAGTTTTTCTGGCAATTCAATGATCTGATTTGGCTGAAGCAAGGAAGACAATTTCACGATGTCCGTCAGATGTTTATTAATCTTCTTTGAATCGATCATATCGCCCTCTCGAGCACGCTTGCTCATTTCTATCCAGGCTACAGCCTTTAGGGGTATCAGACGATCCTCGCCCACCCAAGTCGGCATACCCTGCTTGTTTTTTCGACCTTCCATCACGAACTGATAATAATCGTGGTCAAGTAAGATGGCCGAGAGGCTTGAGATTTGCTCATCAATCGGAATCGGCGTGAGATGTCCCGGAGGTACAAAGTCCAGCCTATCAGGTACACGTGAAAACAACTCCAGCATGTAGGGAAATTCTTCGTCCTGGGGTTTCTGGAATCTGTACAAGCAAGGCCGCTGCTGCGGATCGCCCTCTTTTTGCAGGTAGCCGCCCGCCAGTACAAACTCCCAAAATAACTTACCGAACTCAGGCGTTAGCGCCTCGACATGCAAAACAATGTCGAGATCTTTGGTACCTCGAAACGGTAACCCAACCTCGGCCATCGTGATCGATGCAGCCGTTCCCCCGATAAGTACATACTGTTCTTCAAAGCCACTGAACCATTCCTGAAAAATCGCCAGCCCTTTTACCAAAGAAACTTCCCCTCAATGTCATCAAGCGCCATCTGTATTCTGTCATCACGATTATCTTTCAGGCTTAGCCACAGGGACAAGGGATCGACGATTTTTTCTTTTGCCAGCATGTTGGGAATGTAACGCCATACCTGAACAGCTACCGCGTCGGCAAGCTCTCGCGGCTCGAAAAAAATACCCTCTCGCCTTGCCTGTTGTGCAGCTTCAGAGGTGATGGCGATCACCGGCTGTTGTGGGTCATTGAGCATGCCCGATTGCGCCAGTGCACTCTCGCCAGCGAAACGGGCATCATCCACATCAAGAATGCTTCGATCATAAGTCCACAAGGTTTTCATGACGGGAGAACGCAGGTAAGGCTTGGCTTTTTCCCAAATGACGCGGCGCGAATCGGTGAGCTTCAGGTATTTGGCTCGACCACGCTCTTCCAATGCAAACAAATCGAATTGCAGCAGCTCTCTGACAGCTCGGGTCGCTGTCATGCCCGCATAGCCCAGTGCCGACGCTGCTTCAAATGGATGCCAGGTATCGGAGACCGGATGTTGATTCAAGAACCAGATCAAGAGCGCTTGCGTGGCGGGGCTGGCAACCTGCGCTGCTCTTTGGGGTTCAGTGCCGTACCGCTCGCTCAGGATCATTCCCACGCTTGGAGCGAACAGCTGCCTGCCCGGGACCACAAAGGCAACCCCATGCTGGATCAGTTGTTTACGCTCGCCGGGCGCAATCTCTGACAGTGCCACGATCACCGGCGTTTGAAACAACTCGCCTATCTGCTGGGTATGCTGGCTAATCTGCTGTGCCGTCATGGGTAGCCGGCCCTTGGCGCAGGCGAACGTAAGGGGATGCCCGAGCAAGGTGCAAGGCAGCACGTCGTAGGCATCCTGAATGAAGTACGGCAATTGTGTCGCGATCTGGCTGGGCACCATGCGCACGGCATCTTCGCCCAATACTTGGCGCAGGTAGCTGACTGTCTGTTGAGGGAGGGCCTTGTATAACATATTTTTAATTTATAACATTAAATATGTTACGAGTAAAATAAATTGTTAGATTTTAAGTATCGCAGGAAAACTTGCTGAAATGAAATGGGTGTAAATGGTGATTTTTATGGTTTACGGGAAGATGCTGGAATTTGTAACCCTGAACGAACGACCGCAATCGCGCAGCGATTCAGGGTGGCCTGATTGATTTTGACTGAATTAGGGCCTAAGTTCTGCCTCACTCAAGCTCAGGAGTACGCCATGCAATCCGTCGCCAACATCAAGTCCATTTCTTATCTAAAAAGCCATGCGGCGCACATTTCCGAAGACTTGCAACAGAATGGAAGCCCCTTCGTCATCACCCAGAATGGCGAAGCCAGCATGGTGATTCAGAGCGTCCAACAATTTCAGGAAAAAGAAGCGCTGATTGCGGCTCTGAAAATCATCGCCCTGAGTGAAAAAGATCGCCTCGAATATAAAGGGCTCACCGTTGAAGAATCTCGAGCACAACTTCGCGCTGCCCTTGAGCGGCGCAAATAATGGCCATCATCCTGCCTGATGCGCAAGACGACTGGCCCTCGCTTCAGGCCTACATGCTGGATCAGTGGGGTGAAGTCGAGTGGCTTAAGGCCGAAGACGAGATTTATGAAAAGCTGCAACAGGTCGATGCCGGAAACTACCCGGGTACTGCCGTAAAAGAGCTGACCTCAGTTGGTATTTTTGAATACCAACATGTTTTTACATCACATCACAAGCTGGTCTACCGACAAATCTCCGAGAATATTTATGTGCACGCCATCACGGGACACAAACAGGATTTTCTGTCTCTGCTGATGAAGCGTTTGCTGAAAAGGTAAATTTCACCATCATGCCCACCAATTTTGAGTTGACTACGGAGGAAGCGGCCCGCCAGTTGAATGTGTCACGCACCTTCGTTTTCAAAGAAATTGAATCAGGCAATCTCAAGTACCGGATGGTGGGTACACATTGCCGCATCGCCTATGAAGATTTAGTTGATTACAAACGCGAGGTGCAGCGACGTCAGGAAGAAGCTTTGCAGCAGCTTGCCGACAATGCTCAAGACATCGGGCTAGGGTATTGAGCCATTGCAAAAGTAGTGCCACACCATGGACACAAATCAGACCCTGGAATGCCGTTCGCTTCGAAGCCAGCGTTCTCCGCAGCGATCCAGTCTCCGAACTCGGCTTCAAATTTCTTTTTACGCGCGGCGCGGCTTAGCTTGGCATGATTAGCCTGCACCACGTCGCCGACAAAGCACTCGGCAAAGCGCGCCCTGACTTGCGGCGGTTTGTGCTTCATCGGGTAGGTACGGACGTTGGTGTCCAGCATGTACTTCGGCATCAAAGATCCTCTCGTTCGCCTTCAGTATTGAGGCACCGGCCTTCGCTCATGAAATCAGGGGGAAACTGGGCGAGCTTGCCAAGCACGTCACCCATGCGATGTCGGGCAGGACGGATTCGCAGCTCATCACCGTGGCGCTAAATGACGAGTTCGATGTGCCAGCTGCTATAGGCGAGTTCAGCCGGGATGCACACAGCCCGGGAATTGCCATTCTTAAATAGTTTTGTGCTGGTCATGGCCGGTGTCTCTTGGATAGGGACGGATCTGCGCGTACATGCTAATAGACATCTCAGAATTTGTGAATTTATGGACGTATCACATGGGTAGAGGCGATTTTTTATAAAAATGTCAATATTTAGCCATAAAACCCCGATGAAATCCCCCTTGTCAGTCAAATTGCGTCAAATTCTTGCCGGATACGCCTAGAGGTTAGTTGAGTAACGACAACCCTAGGAAAAGTCTTTCATTTAGTCTAAAATTGCATGAATTTTCAATGAAATACCATTCATGAAAGCCTCATCGCCCCGGACCAATCGCACGACCCCCAAAGCTGCCACGGCGCTCGCTGGCCAACTTTCGCCCGGACGCGTGTACCGTCGCGAAGACCTCGCAAAAGTCACCGGCGCGGTTGATCGCAATCTCAGCGAACTAGTGAAGTCCGGCACCCTCAAGAAGGTAGCGCCGGGGCTCTATTACCAGCCCAAGACTTCACGCTTTGGTAATTTGCCGCCTGATGATCATCAACTGGTAGAAGCCTTCCTTAGGGATAAGCACTTCCTGATGCTTTCCCCTTCAGCCTACAACTCGGTGGGTGCCGGCACGACACAGCTCTACAACACGACCCTGGTCTACAACCACAAGCGACACGGCGTCTTCAAGCTGGGAAACCGTGAGTTCAGCTTCAAGGTGAAGCCACGCTTCCCTAAAAAATTATCTGCCGAGTTTTTGTTTGTCGATCTGCTTAACAACCTCAACGAACTCGCAGAAGACCAAGACGAAGTACTCAGGCATGCCCGCAGTCGTCTGCCCGAACTAAATTCGGCACGACTGGGAGACGCAATACAAAGCTATGGCTCTGTCGCCACCAAAAAGCGTATCGAAAGTTGGCTCAATGCCTAAATTCCTTCATGACCTGCCTGACTTCAAACAACTGATTGCTGCTGTCTCGAATAAACAGGGTATTGCCCCCACCCTGATAGAGAAAGATTACTGGATCATGCATTGTCTTTGGGGCCTGCAGGCGCAGGGCTATTGTTTCGAGCTCAAAGGCGGGACTTCGCTATCCAAAGGCTATGGAGTGATCCATCGGTTCTCAGAGGATATTGACATACGAATCGAACCACCCAAAGATTCAAACGTAAAATTCGGACGCAATCATGATAAGCCAGCCCATGTCGAATCGCGTCGCGAGTACTACGCTCAACTGGCAGCTGAAATTAACATCCCAGGCATCATGAGTGTGAGCAGAGAAACCGCATTTGACGACGAAAAACAACTCCGCAGCGCTGGAATCAGACTACAGTACCAATCCACACAACCCATCCTCGAAGGTGTTAAGGATGGGGTGCTGCTGGAGCTAGGTTTTGATGACACGACACCCAATGTACCTCTGACTATCAGTTCCTGGGCCTGGCAGGCTGCAAACGACAGCGCTGTAAAAATTATAGATAACCGTGCAAAGGAAGTTCGCTGCTATGCAGCGACGCATACCTTTGTTGAAAAATTACAAACTATTTCAACCAAATACCGACGACTCGGCGAATCAAAAATTTTTCCAACCAATTTCTTGAGGCACTACTACGATGTTTATTGCCTGCTATCAATGGAAGATGTGCAAGCTTTCATGAGAGAGCCAGCGTACCAAGATCGAAAAATTCAGCGATTCCGATCAGGAGATAAAATCGTGATCGCCCAGAATCCTGCCTTCGTTCTCGAAAGACCAAACGAGCGCCAGTTGTTTGCACAGGAATTCAAAAAAACTAAAGCCTTGTACTACCAGGGGCAGCCAGATTTCAAAGATATTCTTGAAAGAATTCAAGATTCAATTGATTTAATGTGAACAAGATTTCCCTACATCCTGCAGGGCTTGGCTTGCAAGCCAAGCCCTTCGAATCCCTTCACGCGATGTCCGCAGGGACATCGCTGGCTCCGCCTAAAAAAATGCCCGCTTAGCAGCGGGTATTTTTAGTATTGCTGGCGGGGCAGAAACGATAGTCCCACTAAATGGCTAAGTTTCTGGACGCCCTCTTTCTGGTGGGGTCGGGGATTCTAATTCGCTACCATGTTTGAAATTCCATCCAGACTTTGAATTGACTTCTTCAGCGGGTATGCAAACAGCTAAAACGATCTGGTCCGCGTCTCAATTCCGGAATGAGAAAAGCGCTGAACCAATTCAGCCTGGGGCGCAGATGCCAAAGCCTCAATGATTCGCTGCGCCTCATCCACTCTACCGGACGCATAAGCCGCGTAATAAGCCAAGTGCGCCTTCTCGGCTTGCTGAAGGTCAGTCGCATTAGCTTGCATCAGCATGGCTTCGCGGTAATCATTGGCCAAACTTGGATCTTCGTTAATTAAGGCTTGAATCTTCTCTCGCAATGGATGAGGGCCAACCCGTATCCCCGTACCGGCGACGTCTGGTGCTAATTCAATCGGAGGGTCGAGGGCAATTCCAGCATTCGCCAACTTCGACTGGACCCGGGTCGACGCATCCTGCAGTGCACGCTGCGCTTTTTCTGCGAACTTCGATATATGAATGGGTTCGCCGGGCTCATTACCGTAATAGTCACACGCCATACGGATGGACCGTTCAACGAACTGATCAAAACTTAATTCAGGTTGTGCTGGGGTACCACCCGTTGGCTCAGAAGGTGGGGAGGCTATCACTTTCCGTTGTGTGGTCACATCTACAGCACGGGCCTTCTCATACAAGGCTTGAGCCTCTGGAGAGATTGATACGCTGCAATCCGATGTAGTCCGGATTTTCACCTCTGCGAGGGAGTCTTTAAGTTTTGCCACATGCGCCGGCCCACCTTGGTATCCAAGGCTATTTAACGCCTGCCGCTGAACGTTCAAACCGTTAATTGTCATAGCGAAGAAAAATTCGAAAAAACTGAATTCTTTCGCTGCAAAATCGATGCCAGGCCATAAATCGCCAGAACACAAGGGATTTCGACGCTGAGCGGCATCCACTTGCCGCTAAAGGCAGACAAGAGCGGCAAAGGTATGCCAAGTCTTGCAGGTGGATAGAACTGCGATGCTCTGTGTGCAAGGCGACAGCCACCGTCGCTGCGCTCGAACACGAAAATCGCGTGCAATCGGTACGGTTCAAATTCAGGTTCTGAACTTGCTAAGTCAAGAGGCTTTGAGCAGAAAGCCGTCTCAACAGTTCGAGTACCCCATCAAAGCGTGACTTTCTTCAAGAACGGGGAAAGCTTTGGAAGAAAAAAATCAATCAGATCAATACGTTAAATCCAAAGATTTGAAGGATTGAAGATTTGAAAAAAGGTACTTGGCGGAGACCGAGGGATTCGCCTACATACTGCAGGCCGCGGTTTGGCTTGCAAGCCAAGCCCTTCGAATCTCTCACGCGAGGTCCGCAGGGACATCAATGGCTCCGCCTGAAAACAAAATGCCCGCTTAGCAGCGGGCATTTTTAGTATTGCTGGCGGAGACCGAGGGATTCGAACCCTCGATACAGGTTTAAGCCCATATGCTTCCTTAGCAGGGAAGTGCCTTCGACCACTCGGCCAGGTCTCCACTTGCCGGCGGGTGAGTTACCCACAGCGGCAAAGACTGGGATGATAGCTTTCTGCTGCCTTTTGGTCAATGAAACCGGGCTATCACCACGAAAAGCTTGGTAAATCAGCCCTGTTCCAGCCCAAAGGCCTTGTGCAGCGCTCTGACAGCGAGCTCCATGTACTTCTCATCGATCAGCACCGAGATCTTGATCTCGGAGGTGGAAATCATCTGAATATTGATGCTCTCTTCCGACAAGGTGCGGAACATTTGCGAGGCGATACCGACATGACTGCGCATGCCGACGCCAACGACGGAGACTTTCGATACCTTCGCGTCACCCACCACATTGCTGGCACCGAGGTGCTGTTTGACTTCGCCATCAATGATCTTCAGCGATTTTTCATAGTCACCGCGCGGCACGGTGAAAGTGAAATCAGTTTTGCCATCTACTGACTGATTTTGAATAATCATGTCGACTTCGATATTGGCATCCGATATCGGACCCAAAATTTGATAGGCAATGCCAGGACGATCAGGCACGCCCATGACAGTGATTTTCGCTTCGTCGCGATTGAAGGCTATGCCGGTAATGGTGGCTTGTTCCATGTGGGTGTCTTCCTCAAACGAAATCAGTGTGCCGGAGCGAGCTTCTTCGTCCAGCGGTGTCAGCGGGTCGGTCAGCGAGGACAACACGCGGGTCGGTACCCGGTAGTTACCTGCAAATTCAACCGATCGGATCTGCAGGACCTTGGAGCCGAGCGAGGCCATTTCGAGCATTTCCTCAAAGGTCACCGACTTCAGGCGACGCGCATCTGAAACCACGCGCGGGTCCGTCGTGTAGACGCCATCGACGTCGGTGTAGATCAGGCACTCGGCGGCTTTCATTGCTGCGGCTACCGCGACTGCTGAAGTGTCTGAACCACCACGACCCAGTGTAGTGATGTTGCCCTCGCCGTCGATGCCCTGGAAACCCGTGATGATCACGATACGACCTGCATCGAGATCTTTACGAACGCGAACATCGTCGATCGATTGAATACGGGCTTTGGTGTACGCGTTATCCGTCACGATCGGCACTTGCCAGCCCGTGTACGAGACTGACTGCTTGCCGATGGCCTGCAGTGCAATGGCCAGCAGCGCCACCGATGCCTGCTCACCTGTAGAGGCCAGCATGTCAAGTTCACGCGGATCGGGTTGACCGGTAATTTCTTTTGCGAGGCCGAGCAGTCGATTGGTCTCGCCCGACATGGCTGAAGGGACAACCACCACCTGATGCCCAGCGTCATGCCATTTGGCGACGCGTCGCGCGACGTTCTTGATGCGCTCGGTTGAGCCCATCGATGTGCCGCCGTATTTGTGTACGAATAAAGCCATTTCTGAGAAGGGAAATTGAGCCGGGAAAACCCACGATTTTACATGTTGCAATGCGGAATGACAAATAGATGACGTGAAGCGGTCTTGAGCTGCATCAGTCTTGTCGCTGCCAACGCAGGCGTACGCCCTCGCTGGTACGCCCTGCTCTCACATCCATGCCCAGACCGGCGGCAAATATCAGTTCATCACCAAGGTACAGCAATGGCAGCCAGAGTCTGTCACGTACAGGCACATCGGACTCCTGAAATAGGTTTTTCAGCGTGCGCGAGGGGCGATTGGAGTCGAGCTTGAGACGTTCGCCACCGCCGCGAGGACGCAACCGCAGTGGCCCCTGCAAGAGCTGCGCTCTGTCCAACCCTGGGCCGGGGGCAGAATCAAATACCAGACTGCCCTGCCACGCCGGTATGGCGATCTCGGATTCGCCTTGCCAGTGCAGCAGCATCTCCGAGGGTAAATTTATTGGTAGCGGTTCGGCGTGTCTCGCCAACAGATGGCCTGAGTCGCGCTCCAGCGTGAGACCACACAGCGCAAGCAAGGGATGCGCATCATCACGAGCGTGCAGCATCTGCTCGCGCAGTTGGTACAACTGTGCATCACTGGGATAGTGATCGGCACCACACTGCTTTAACCAGTAACGCAGCAAATTGTCGAGGCGATCATCACTCAGCTGACGTAGTCGATCGATGACCAGCGAATCCGCATCACCACAGGACTGCAAATCAATCGCCGCCAGCTCATCCAACAGACGCCGTGCGGTCTGCAGATGACGCGCGCTGCGAGCAATCGACTTTTGTACGCCGGGCAGTTGTTGGTCGAGCAGCGGCATCAACTGATGACGAACTTCATTACGACGAAAACGTAGGTCGTCATTAGATTCATCCACGATATGCTTTATCGCATTCGTATCCGCCCATAGTTCAAGGTCGGCGCGCGTCATCTCAAGCAATGGTCTGCCCAATGCGATACCAGCGCCTAATAATGCGTGTTCGGACTGCAGCATGGCCATCGCCGATAGACCGGGTAAACCTGCCCCACGTAATAACTGCAGCACGACTGTTTCAGCCTGATCATCCTGATGATGCGCAGTGAGCAATAGCGTTACATCGTTTGAGGTACACATGTCGGCGAGTGCATCGTATCGAGCCAGTCGTGCGGCTTGCTCGATACCGAGCTTGTCATGGGGATTGATTTGCACTTGGCGTGCAAGGAACGCCACACCTGCTTGCTGCGACTGCTCCTCGCAATGTGCAAGCCAACGGTCTGCGTTAGGACTCAAGCCATGATGAACATGAAAGGCCAACAGGCTGATGCCACGCTGCTTGCAGGCAGCGGCCGCGAGATGCAGCAGCACCGTCGAATCGAGACCACCACTGTAAGCGAGTGCGATACGGTCAGAAACAACAACGCGCGCCAGAATGTCTTCCAGCGCGCGTTGAAATACCGCATCCAGTGCGGGTGTGGAATTACTCAGCGGAGGCGATTTCCTTGAATTTGCCATAGCTCATTAGCTTTTCATGACGCGCGGCCAGAAGCTCCTTGGTCTTCAAACCCTGGACCTGACGAAGAGAATCGGCCAGAGCCCGCTTGAGCAGCACGGCCATTTGCTTGGGATCGCGGTGCGCACCACCCAGCGGTTCGTTGATGATCTTGTCGATCAGGTTCAGTGCCTTTAGGCGATGCGCCGTGAGGCCGAGCGCTTCAGCTGCATCGGATGCTCGATCGGCTGTTTTCCAGAGAATGGAGGCGCAACCTTCAGGCGAGATGACCGAGTAAGTCGAATACTGCAGCATGAGCACCGAATCACCAACAGCAATCGCCAGCGCGCCGCCAGAGCCGCCTTCGCCAATGATGGTGGCGATCAGTGGCACCTTCAACTCTGCCATCGCATACAGATTGTGGCCGATCGCCTCGGACTGCCCACGCTCTTCAGCATCAATACCAGGAAAAGCGCCGGGGGTATCCACGAAAGTAAACACAGGCAAATTGAATTTTTCGGCGACCTTCATCAGACGCAGGGCTTTACGATAACCCTCGGGTTTGGGCATGCCAAAGTTACGCATCGCGCGCTCTTTGGTATCGCGCCCTTTTTGATGACCGATAACCATGCACGACTGACCATTGAAACGCGCAAGACCACCAACAATGGATTGGTCATCAGCATAAGTGCGGTCACCATGCAGCTCATGAAAATCCGTGAAGATCTCGTTCACGTAATCCATGGTGTACGGACGCTGTGGATGACGGGCGATTTGCGATACCTGCCAGGGTGTCAGCTTGGCATAGAGGTCTTTGGTGAGTTGCTGACTCTTTTGAGAGAGACGGTCGATTTCTTCGCTGATATCGACGGCTGAGTCTTCCTGAACGAAACGTAACTCTTCGATTTTGGACTCGAGCTCTGCGATCGGCTGCTCAAAGCTGAGGAAGGTGATTTTGCTCACATTAACTCCTTGTCATCCTGGCAATTGCTTTCGGGGCGCTGTTTTCGGCGCCAAGGATAGTAGCATTCTTGCATCGAATCAATCAGTATTCTACCGGTACCGGATCTAGACTACGCCACAGGTACCAAGTGGCGACGGTGCGCCAAGGCTCCCAGTTGGCCGAGACTTCCCTCGCATCGCTGCGGGAGACGGGCTCACCGGAAAAATAGTTGACGCTGATACCCCTAAGCAGTCCGACATCATCCAGCGGCAAGATGTTGGGTCTCAAGAGATTAAAAATCAGGAACATCTCGGCGGTCCAGCGGCCGATACCGCGAATCTGGATCAGCTCAGCGATAACGTCTTCGTCTTCCATCGAAGACCAGTCTTTTGCATGGACGCTGCCGTCACGAAAATGAGCGGCAAGATCCAGCAAGTACTCCACCTTACGTTTAGACAAACCGCAGCCAGCGAGTTTCACCTGCCCCTGCCGTATCACTTGTGCTGGCGTCATTTTTGGACACACCACCAGCATACGCTCCCAGACCGTCTGCGCCGCAATCACAGAAATCTGCTGCCCGACAATGGAACGCGCCAGAGTCACAAAGGGATCACCTCGCCCAACCAGCTGCAGGTCCCCAAAACGAGGGATGAGTTTCTTCATGATGCGGTCCCGCCGCATCAGCTCGGACTTGGCGTTTTCCCAATAATCGGGCACAAACAGCGGATCTAACTTAGTCGCCATGGATTTACGCCCTTCGCCATTCGGTGAAACCACCGGGTTTGTCTTCCAGAACAATTCCCTGCTCGAGCAAGGCGCCACGAATACGGTCAGCCTCGGTAAAATTCTTGTCTTTCTTAGCCTGCGCACGCGCCGCAATCTGCGCCGCTACCTCTTCATCACCAAGACCACCGGCCGCTGCAACGCCTTGAAGGAAAGCCTGAGGTTCGCGCACAAGCAAACCCAGCACTGCCCCCAGACCACGGAGCTGCCGCGCCATCGCAGGCGAATGATGGCGATTGACCTCAGTGACCAGATCAAACAACACGGCGATGGCAATCGGGGTGTTGAAGTCATCATTCATCGCTTCAGCGAAACGTTGTGCGTGAGCTTCGCTCCAATCCAGCTGCAAGGCGTCAGGTGCGGTTTCTTTAAGTGCAGTGTACAGGCGGGTCAGCGCGGTGCGGGCATCTTCAAGATGCACATCGGAGTAATTCAGCGGGCTGCGGTAATGCGCACGCAGAATAAAGAAACGAACGACTTCCGCATCAAATTTCTTGAGGACTTCACGAATTGTAAAAAAATTGCCCAGTGATTTGGACATTTTTTCGTCATCAACTCGCACAAAACCATTGTGCATCCAGTAGTTGACGAAGGTATTCGCATGCGCGCCTTCGGACTGCGCAATCTCATTTTCGTGATGGGGAAATTGCAGATCCTGACCACCACCGTGAATGTCAAATCGTTCACCCAGCAGATCACAAGACATCGCAGAGCATTCAATATGCCAGCCAGGACGTCCAGCGCCCCAGGGCGATGCCCACTTGACCTCGTCGGGTTCTGTCTCGCGTGCCGATTTCCAAAGAACAAAGTCAAGCGGATCGCGCTTGGCGCTATCAATATCAACCCGCTCACCCGCGCGCAAGTCATCCAGCGATTTACCGGAGAGCTTGCCGTAGCCTTCAAAATCACGAACCGAAAAATTCACATCACCATCCGATGCCTGATAAGCCAAACCACGCGCTTCGAGTTTACCGATCAGCTCGAGCATTTGTGGCACATAGGCGGTGGCGCGTGGCTCATGATCTGGTCGCTGCACGCCCAAGGCATCGGCATCTTCATTCATTGCAGCGATGTAGCGGTTGGTGAGTGCAGTGATGGATTCCTTGTTTTCGACGGCACGACGAATGATTTTGTCGTCAATGTCAGTGATATTACGAACGTAGGTGACTTCGTACTGTTGCTCGCGAAGCCATCGCTGCACCATGTCGAACACCACCATGACGCGCGCATGCCCGAGATGACAAAAATCATAGACGGTCATGCCGCATACGTACATGCGCACCTTGCCCGGCTCTATCGGAGAAAATACTTCCTTGTCACGCGCCAGCGTGTTGTAAATTCTAAGAACACTCATGAATGATCTGGAAGTGGTGTAGCTGATGTCCCCGTGAGCGGACCACTATGACCCGGTGCAGCTGAGGTCACTGACTCATAGTGTTGCCAAAATTTTGCGGACCGTCTTTGTTAAAATGCGGCTTTGGCGCAGTATAACATTGAAGCAATACCCACCCCGCGACCGCTGCACTAGATGACCCGTTTTTTCATACTGAAGGAAAACAAATGCTGCTGATACGTCGTTATCTGATGCGCTGGCTCTTTATCGGGTTCATGAGCAGCCTATCCTGTCTCGTTTATGCAGATAACCCACCCAAAGTATCAATGAAAACCAGCATGGGCGAGATGGTGATCGAGCTTAATCCTTCAAAAGCCCCTATTACCGTTAAAAATTTTCTTGAATATGTCCGCGAGGGTTTTTATAACGGCACAACTTTTCACAGAATTATCTCTGGCTTCATGATTCAGGGCGGTGGATTTGATGAAAAATTACAGGAAAAGCCGACGCGAGATCCTATCAAGATTGAATCTAAAAATGGCCTAAAAAACAAGCGATACACCATCGCAATGGCACGCACCAGCGACCCGGACTCCGCCACAGCGCAGTTTTTCATCAACGCCGAGGATAATGGCTTTCTTGACTGGCCTGGCCGCGATGGGTGGGGCTATGCAGTGTTTGGCAAGGTCATCTCGGGCACAGAGGTGGTCGAAAAAATTCAGCGGGTAAAACCGGGCGCGGACGGCCTGCCGAGCCCCAGAGTTGTGATTCAGTCTGTCACTGTCATCGAATAATTTTTTTATTTTTTCAAGGAACATTATGAGCATTTTACTCACCACTAACCACGGCCAGATCACACTAGAACTCGATGCTGACAAGGCACCGAAGACCGTGGAAAATTTTTTGAGTTATGTGAATTCGGGTCACTACGATGGCACAATTTTTCATCGGGTCATTGATGGCTTCATGATTCAGGGCGGCGGTTTTTCACCTGACATGCGGCAAAAGCCTACCGAAGATCCCGTAGAAAACGAAGCTAACAACGGCTTAACCAATGATCGTTACACGATCGCGATGGCTCGCACATCAGATCCTCACTCTGCCAGCGCACAGTTTTTTATCAATGTAAGTGACAATGATTTCCTGAATTATCCAGGCTCGGATGGCTGGGGATATTGCGTGTTTGGCAAAGTTACGTCGGGTACTGAGGTCGTTGATAAGATCGGTAAGGTTGATACCGGTCGCCGCAGTATGTTCTCCGACGTGCCTACTGAAGACGTTATCATCGAAAAAGCAGAAATCGTCTAAGGCGCAAGCCCTGAACGATGAGCACATCTCCCATAAGTACGTCACTTGCAGTTCAATCTGAAACCCTCGCGCTGTTCGTTTCAGACCTGCATCTGAGTCCTGATCTTCCGAAGACAACCGAGATGTTTTTCGGTTTTCTGCGTGATCACGCGCTCAAGACCAAGACGCTGTATTTGCTGGGTGATATTTTCGAATACTGGGCTGGCGATGATGATCTTGAAGACCCCTTTCACCGCGAGGTGATTCATGCGCTGCGCAGGGTAAGCGATCACGGCGTCACCATCTATTGGATCGCAGGCAATCGGGATTTTCTAGTCGGTGAAACTTTCGCAACAGCTTGTGGCATGCACCTGCTCAGCGAGCCGCATGTCGCCGAGATCGCAGAAAAACGCATGCTGCTGCTGCATGGTGATGCGCAATGCACGGACGATACTTCCTACATGGCGTTCCGTTCACAAGTGCGCGATCCCGAATGGCAGCACGCATTTCTCGCTCGTCCGCTTGCGGAACGCAAGGCCATCATCAGCGGTATGCGCGAAGGTAGCCGTCAGGCGCAGCGCGACAAGCCCATGGCCATCATGGATGTCAATGAAGGAGAGATAGCGCGCCTATTTGGTGCGTATGCCGTGACGCTGATGATTCATGGGCACACGCACCGTCCGCAAGTGCATGAGCACGATGGACGAGTTCGACATGTACTGCCCGACTGGGATTGTGATGCTGATGTGGTGCGCGGCGGGTGGATTGCTATCGATGCTGGCGGCGAGAT
>JAIXXZ010000001.1 GCA_027490465.1 Oxalobacteraceae bacterium | reverse complement strand
CAGAAAGAAGACGCAGCCAAGAGCCAGCGCGCCGAGGCGCCTGCGGCCTGATCGGCACGTGTCAGCAACGGAGCGAGGTGACAACAGTTTTCATTGCGTAGCGACCCTGGCCGAGCGTGACGTATTGCGCTACACGCCAGCCGGCATACCGATGGTGAGCGCAATACTGACCCACACATCGGAACAGCTTGAAGCTGGCATTAGCCGGCAAGTCGGATTCGAACTGCATGCAATTGCCGCAGGAACAATCGCAGACAGGCTGGAGCGGGCTCAAATGGGCGCCTTGTTTCGGTTCACTGGTTTTATGGCCAGAAAAAATCGAAACAGCAAGGCACTGGTGTTTCATCTCACAGATTTTGAAGTTATTTCTTAAATTCAGGAGCCAGCAAAATGGCATTCGGTAAAAAATTCGACAAGAGCAAACTCAAGGAAAAGCGCAAACAGCAAAATCCGCTGTTCAAGCGCAAGAAATTCTGCCGCTTCACCGTGGCCAATGTAGAGCAGGTGGACTACAAGGATGTGGATACACTCAAGGACTTCGTGCAGGAAAACGGCAAGATCATGCCAGCACGTCTGACAGGTACCCGTGCACACTATCAGCGTCAGGTGGATACCGCGATCAAGCGCGCACGTTACCTCGCGCTGTTGCCGTACACCGATCTGCATAACGCCTGATCGTCCCACCCTCTTTGAATCCTGGAGAAAAAAATGCAAGTCATTCTGATGGAAAAAGTGGCGAATCTGGGCGACCTGGGCGCCGTGGTTCGCGTGAAAGACGGCTACGCCCGTAACTTTCTGATCCCGCAACGCATGGCGCGTCGTGCAACCGCTGATGCGATTGCCGAGTTCGAAGCGCGTCGCGCAGAACTCGAAAAAGCAGCCGCAGCCAAACTCGCAGCAGCGCAGGCGCAAGCCGACAAAATGTCGGGCCAGACGGTCAAGATCTCGCAAAAGGCGGGTGTTGATGGTCGTTTGTTCGGCTCTGTCACCAACCACGACATCGCTGAAGCGCTCGTCAAGCTGGGCTTCACTGTCGACAAGGCGCAAGTTCGTATGCCGCAGGGCCCGCTGAAGACCACAGGCGATCATCCGCTGACAGTGGCATTGCATACCGATGTCGCTGTGGAAATCAACGTGGCTGTCGTCGGCGAGCAAGCTTGATACATTAGGCTCTGCCTCAGGAAATGCCGGGTTATCCCGGCATTTTTTTTGCCTTTTTCAAGCCCGAGATGCGGCTTGCAATCGGAGAGCTAAACCCCTTTGCTTCACGGCTTTTGCACGTGGGGCGGCAGGCCTAACAGGTATAATCGGACCCTATGAATAACCGCGTTGATCCGCAAATCGAGTCCCTGCGCGTACCGCCGCATTCCATTGAGGCGGAGCAGTCGGTTTTGGGTGGTTTACTGCTTGATAATGCCGCCTGGGACAAAATCGCAGACATGGTCAGCGCTGACGATTTTTATCGTTTTGACCATCGTCTGATTTTTCAGCATATCGTCAAGCTCATCAATGCATCCCGTCCTGCGGATGTCATCACGGTATTTGATTCTTTGACTTCAGCGGCCAAGGCAGAAGATGCCGGTGGCATTACTTATCTCAATGCGCTGGCTCAGAACACGCCGTCTGCCGCCAATATTCGTCGCTATGCAGAGATTGTTCGCGATCGTGGTGTGCTGCGAAAACTGATTTCCGTATCTGATGAAATCACCAGTGCGGCATTCAATCCGCAAGGTAAAGAAGTCAAGCAAATGCTGGATGAAGCTGAATCCAAAATTTTTGCGATCGCTGAAGAGGGCGCACGGGGATCCCAGGGCTTTCAGGAAATTCAGCCGCTGCTCACGCAAGTGGTCGAGCGTATTGATGAACTCTACAACCGCGATAACCAAAATGAGATCACCGGTGTGCCTACCGGATTTGTTGATCTCGATCGCATGACCTCGGGCTTGCAACCCGGTGATCTGATCATCGTCGCGGGACGACCTTCCATGGGTAAAACGGCGTTTTCCGTGAATATCGGCGAGACGGTCGCGGTGGAGAGCGGTTTACCTGTCGCGATTTTCTCCATGGAGATGGGTGGCACTCAGCTTGCGATGCGTATGCTGGGATCGGTCGGGCGTCTCGATCAGCATCGTCTGCGTACGGGCCGCCTCAATGATGATGACTGGCCGCGGCTCACGCATGCGATCCAGAAGATGAATGATGCGCAGGTATACATCGATGAGACACCTGCCCTCAATTCCATCGAGCTACGTGCACGTTCGCGGAGGCTCGCGCGTACCTGCGGCAAGCTGGGTTTGATCATTGTCGACTACCTGCAGCTGATGTCCGCCAATTCACCCGGCGAGAATCGGGCGACCGAGATCTCGGAAATATCGCGTAACTTGAAAGGTCTGGCCAAAGAATTGAATTGTCCGGTGATTGCCTTATCGCAGCTCAACCGTTCACTGGAACAGCGACCCAACAAGCGGCCCGTGATGTCGGATTTGCGAGAGTCAGGCGCGATCGAGCAAGATGCCGATTTGATTTTGTTCATCTATCGTGACGAAGTCTACAACCCCGATTCGCCCGACAAAGGCATGGCTGAAATCATTATCGGCAAGCAGCGTAACGGTCCGATTGGCAGCGTCCGCATGACCTTTCTCGGGCAATACACCAAATTTGAAAACTATACGGGCAGTGCCTCACCCTATGGTGGCGGTGAATAAGAACCCATCTCTCCAGGTCGCTAGCGGTGTTGGCAGTACCTTGTCGTACGTCTGTACTACCTGCGGTACTGCCGCCTTGCCATCGACCTGAAGAGACAGGTTCTCAACCTGAATTGATACGGATGCATTCAGAGGAGCAAGACAATGTTTGGACGTTTGATGCCGACCGAAGGCAAATTCTTTGATCTGTTCATTCAACACGGCGAGCTTTGTGTCAAAGGCGGAAAAGAACTCGTATCCCTGATGACCAATTTTGACGATCTTGAGCATCGCGTGCATGCGATCGAGACGATTGAAAAGCAGGCCGACAAGGTAACCCACGCCACGCTGGAGATGCTGCACAAAACCTTTATCACCCCACTGGATCGTGATGACATTCATCAGCTCATCACGCGCATGGATGATATTCTCGATCTGATGGAAGATGTCGGACAGACGATATGGCTCTACGACATCAAGCAAATCACCCCTGAGGCCAAGCGCCTGGCCGAGCTCTGCCAAGCGTGCTGCGAAAAGGTTCTGGCCAGCGTCTCATTACTCCACAACATGAACAATGCGCGCGAAATACTGAGTATTTGCGCTGAAATCGATAGGCTCGAATCCGATGCAGATCATGTAATGCGCGCAGCCATGTCCAAGTTGTTCCGCGAAGAACCTGATGTTCGCAATCTCATCAAGCTCAAAGCGATTTACGAAATTCTCGAAACTGTGACAGATCGTTGCGAGGATGTCGCCAACATCGTCGAGGGCATCATCGTCGAGAACGCGTGATTCAGAGCCATGCAGACTTTAAACATCAGTATTTATGTGCTCGGTTTCCTGATTGTGCTGGCATTGCTGTTCGACTTCATGAATGGATTTCATGATGCAGCGAACGCGATTGCTACCGTCGTATCGACGGGCGTACTCAAACCGCACAATGCCGTCTTGCTGGCCGCCTTCTTCAACTTTATTGCCATTCTTGTTTTTCAGCTGAAAGTGGCAACCACGGTCGGCAAGGGAACCATAGATCCCGCCATCGTAGACCATTATGTCGTGTTTGGTGCGCTGGTCGGTGCCATTACGTGGAATCTGTTGACCTGGTACTTCGGCATTCCTTCCTCATCCTCGCATGCACTCATCGGTGGTTTGGTGGGCGCAGCGGTGGCAAAGGCGGGTACCAGTTCCCTGATTTCCACGGGTCTGATCAAAACGATCAGCTTCATCGTGCTCTCGCCGCTGCTGGGTTTTCTGTTCGGTTCCACGATGATGCTTATCGTCTCCTGGCTCTTTGTACGGAGCACACCGCAGCGGGTTGATAAGTGGTTTCGGCGCATGCAGTTGATTTCAGCATCCATGTACAGCCTGGGTCATGGTGGTAATGACGCACAAAAAACCATGGGCATTATCTGGATGCTTCTTATAGCCGCTGGCGTGAGCACGGCATCAGAGCCGCTCCCCTGGTGGGTGATTACGTCCTGTTATGCAGCGATAGCTCTGGGAACCTTGTTCGGCGGCTGGCGTATTGTGAAGACAATGGGACAGAAAATTACCAAGCTCAAACCGGTCGGCGGATTTTGTGCAGAGACGGGCGGTGCGATGACCTTGTTCCTGGCAACGGGGATGGGTATTCCCGTATCCACCACCCACACCATTACCGGTGCCATTGTTGGCGTCGGTTCATCACGCAAGATGTCAGCCGTGCGCTGGGGCGTTGCAGGCAATATTGTCTGGGCATGGATCTTCACGATACCTGCATCGGCGTTGATGGCTGCAATTGCCTGGTGGCTGGGTCGCCAGTTGTTGTGAGCGTGTTCTCGTCCTCGTCCCGTTTATAGTCCTTTTACAAGACATCGCTGGCATGATCTGCCAGTCGTGAGCGTTCGCCACGCGCGAGCGTGACATGGCCGCTATGACCCCAGCCCTTGAAGCGATCCACGACATAGGTGAGGCCGCTGGAGCCTTCGGTCAGATAGGGCGTGTCGATCTGTGCGATATTGCCGAGGCAAACGATCTTGGTACCAGGTCCGGCCCTCGTGACCAGTGTCTTCATTTGTTTTGGCGTCAGGTTCTGGGCTTCGTCAATGATCAGGTACTTGTTGACGAAGGTGCGGCCCCGCATGAAATTCAGCGACTTGATCTTGATGCGGGAGCGAATCAATTCCTGCGTCGCAGCGCGTCCCCATTCGCCGGCATCCGAATCGGATTTATTGAGTACTTCAAGATTGTCATCAAAGGCCCCCATCCAGGGTGACATTTTTTCTTCTTCTGTACCTGGCAGAAATCCGATGTCTTCGCCCACCGGTACGGTGACGCGCGTCACAATGATTTCATTGTAGGTTTTGGTTTCCAACACCTGCGCCAGACCGGCTGCCAGCGCTAGCAAGGTTTTGCCAGTGCCGGCTTGGCCGAGCAGCGTTACAAAATCGCATTCCGGATCCATCAGCAGATTGAGTGCGAAATTCTGTTCGCGATTACGCGAGGTAATACCCCATACATTATTTTTGTTGTGAGCAAAGTCGCGCAAGGTTCGGATAACGGCAGTTTTTCCATTGATCTGCGCGACCTGCCCGTAAAAAGAAGGCTCGCCATTGCGCGGCTCCATGTAAACAAACTGGTTGACCAGCATTGCCGTCACCATCGGGCCGGTGACACGATAGAAGGTCGTACCCATACCCTGACGATTTTCCTGCCAGGATTCCATGCCCTTGCCGTGACGAATCCAGAAATCATCCGACAGAGGCAGGATGCCCGAGTAAAGAAGATCCGTGTCTTCCAGCACATGATCGTTGAAATACTCTTCTGCAGGCAGCCCCAGAGCACGCGCCTTGATGCGCATGTTGATGTCCTTGGACACCAATACGACCGGTCTGTCCGGGTGCTGCTCCTGAAGTGCGCGCACGACGCCCAGAATCTGATTGTCGGCCTTGCCCTCGGGCAGTCCTTCTGGCAGCGTCCAGCGGCCCAGCTTTGTTTGAAAGAACAGTCGACCGCTGGCGTCCTTGTTGCCGAGTTTGCTCAGTGATATGCCGCCATCAATGGCGTGCTCCGATACATCGGCGACGAGTGCATCCAGTGAGCGTGATACCTGACGCGCATTGCGAGCCACCTCCGACATTCCCTTTTTGTGATTGTCGAGTTCCTCAAGCGTGATCATCGGCAGGTAGACATCATGTTCTGCAAAGCGGAACAGGGACGTCGGGTCGTGCATCAATACATTGGTATCCAGCACAAACAACTTGGTCACGCCGCGCTTGTCGGCTGAACGGCTGGTCGGCGATTTGGGATGCGCATCACCGCGCTGGGATTTCTGACCAGGTTTTTCTTTGGCGGGTGCCTCCGACCGCGTTCTTGCCTGTGGCGCCGGCATCGGCGGGGCGGGCGGCTCGACCAGAGCGATTATGGGTTTGACGGGTTTGCCTTTTTCTGCCTTGGGGTAATCAACGGGTGAAAGCAGTGCTGCGGGTTTTGCAGGCATTTTAGGCAAAGGCATCAGATCCTCTTACTGTCAGAGTTGAGAAATAAAACGGGCGATATTCAACAAAATCAAAATATCGCTGACAAAAATGAAAAGGCTGTTTAAGTAAAAGGCGACGAACCTTTTTCTTAAACAGCCTGGTATTTGAAAAATTGTTTATTTTCAATGGGTTGTGATAAATCAGGCAAGGCCCTCAATAATTTCCAGAACTTCATCGACGTGTCCCGGAACTTTCACTCCACGCCATTCTTTCACTATTTTGCCGGCAGCGTCAATCACAAATGTCGAGCGTTCGATACCACGTACTTTCTTACCGTACATTGATTTCATGACGATGACATCAAACATGTTGCAGACAGTTTCATCTGGGTCTGAAATCAACTCGAAAGGCAACTCGAGTTTGGATTTGAAACCCTCATGAGAGCGCAAACTGTCGCGACTGATACCGAATATCTCGCAACCGGCGGCTTGGAATTTGGCATGAAGCTCGCGGAACTGAAGACTTTCCGTCGTGCAGCCGGGGGTGTTGTCTTTGGGGTAGAAATACAAGACCAGCTTTTTCCCCAGAAAATCTGACAGGCGAAACGGCGTGTTCCCGGTCATCGGGGCACTGAAATCAGGTACGGTCATGTTCACGATGGAGGGACGCTCACCCATTTAATCTCCTTGTCCTTGGGTATGGGCCTGCTGGTCGGGGATGATCAGCGCAAGTGCGACCTTCCTTCCTTCGGCCATCAGGATATTGTAAGTACGGCAGGCCGCCTGATTGTCCATGCATTCCACCCCTATGCGCCTCGACAGCAGGTCTCCAATGAGACTGGGCGCGACGAAGCGTTGCCGTGGGCCCGTGCCCAGAATCACAAGGTCGGGAGCGGCGGCTACCAAGGGAGCAAAATCGAGGCTACTCAGCGATTCGAAGGCCTTGACCTGCCAGCTGACCGGGGCGGACTCCGGCAACACGATCAGACTGTAAGCAAACCTGACCGCGTTGATCTCTACCCAGTCTGCCTCGTAGCCCGTCACGGTCTGATATTGCTGGGTTGTGGTGGCATGTAACTTCATAGACAGGCGCATTCTATCGCGAGATGCCCGGGCGGGCGGCAAAGGCGGGGCAGGAGACCAAAAAACAGGCATTTTGGGGTCACGCTGAGCAGTCTTCAGGAAAGGCAGGCGAGACAAACATGGTCAGTCTGCCAGTGAAGGCGGCACGTAAGTTTCAGGAAGCGTTTTATCAGCGGCGCCATTGGTAAACCTGCCCGTTTTGGGGCAAAATGCTTGTTTTTTCGCGGTGCAACACTGGTTGCCCGCACGCCAACCGGAGCAGGATCCTGCCGTGAAAGCTATCCAAAAATCCAAAAAACTGGCTGACGTCTGTTACGACATCCGCGGACCTGTGCTCGAAAAGGCCCGCCAGATGGAGGACGAGGGTCACAAGATCATCAAACTCAACATCGGTAATCTGGCACCGTTCGGCTTTGACGCGCCGGATGAAATTGTTCAGGACATGATTCGCAACATGGGCAATGCATCGGGATACACGGACTCCAAAGGTCTGTTCGCCCCTCGCAAGGCCATCATGCAATATAGCCAGGAAAAAAAGATAACGGGCGTCACGATTGACGATATCTACCTCGGCAATGGAGCGTCCGAACTGATCGTCATGAGCATGAATGCCTTGCTCAACACGGGTGATGAGGTGCTGGTGCCGGCACCGGATTACCCTCTGTGGACCGCAGCGGTCAGCTTATCCAGTGGCAAACCCGTGCACTACGTCTGCGATGAACAAGCCGATTGGTATCCGGACATCGAAGATATCCGTAGCAAGATCAACGCGAACACTCGCGCCATCGTCGTCATCAATCCCAACAACCCTACCGGTGCCTTGTATCCGGTGGAATTGCTGCAGCAGATTGTCGAGCTGGCGCGTCAGCACCAGCTGATCATTTTTGCTGATGAGATTTATGACAAAGTCTTGTATGACGGTGAGAAACATACTTCACTGGCATCCCTCGCTGACGATGTCTTGTTCATCACCTTCAATGGTTTGTCCAAGAACTACCGGTCTTGCGGCTATCGTGCCGGCTGGATGATCGTGTCGGGTGAAAAAAAGCACGCGAAAGACTACATCGAAGGTCTGAACATGCTCGCCTCGATGCGCTTGTGCTCCAACGTTCCGGGACAATTTGCCATACAGACCGCCTTGGGTGGTTACCAGAGCATCGATGATCTGGTCGGTCCGGGTGGACGACTTTTGCGTCAACGCGATCTTGCTCATCGTTTGTTGACTGATATTCCCGGTGTCAGTTGCGTCAAACCAAAATCAGCCTTGTACATGTTTCCCCGTCTTGATCCAAAAATGTATCCGATCAAAGACGATCAGCAGTTTGCTTATGACTTGCTAGCCGAAGAGCGCGTACTGATCGTGCAAGGTACCGGGTTTAATTGCCCAACCACAGATCATTTCCGCGTCGTCTTTTTGCCGAACGCAGACGATCTGACGGCAGCCATTGGCCGTATTGCCCATTTCCTTGATGGCTACCGTCGCCATCATGCGGCTTGATATTCGATAGTCCTGTCTGTCACTGAATTATTCATCATGAAATCTATCAAAGTTGGTTTGCTGGGTATCGGCACCGTGGGTGCCGGCACGTTTACTGTACTTGAGCGTAACGCAGAAGAAATACGTCGCCGTGCAGGGCGCCCGATTGAAATTACGATGGTGGCCGACTTGGACACCGCGAGAGCAAAGCAGATTACCGGCGGCAAGGTGGAAGTCGTTGATGACGCCAACATCATCGTCAATCATCCCGACATTGATATCGTCGTTGAGTTAATTGGTGGTTACGGCATCGCACGCCAGCTGGTGATGACCGCCATTGCGAACGGCAAGCATGTGGTGACTGCGAATAAAGCGCTACTCGCAACCCACGGCACAGAAATTTTCAGAGCCGCGCAAGAGAAACGCGTCATGGTCGCATTCGAGGCTGCAGTGGCGGGTGGTATTCCCATCATTAAAGCCCTGCGCGAAGGTCTGACCGCGAACCGCATTCAGTGGATTGCCGGCATCATCAATGGCACCACCAATTTCATCTTGTCAGAGATGCGTGACAAGGGTCTCGACTTTGACGTCGTGCTGAAGGAAGCGCAACGGCTTGGTTACGCCGAAGCGGATCCGACCTTTGACATCGAAGGCGTCGATGCGGCACACAAGGCAACGCTGATGTCTGCCATTGCCTTTGGCATTCCGGTTCAGTTCGACAAGGCTTATGTGGAAGGTATCACGGGTCTTCAGGCTGCCGATATCCGTTACGCGGAGCAGCTGGGTTATCGGATCAAATTGCTGGGTATTGCGCGCCGTGTTTCCAACGGTATTGAGTTACGTGTCCATCCCACGCTGATACCGTCGACCAGGCTCATCGCCAATGTCGAGGGTGCGATGAATGCTGTCCTGGTGCACGGTGACGCGGTCGGCGCCACACTTTATTACGGCAAGGGTGCCGGCGCTGAGCCGACGGCCTCTGCCGTCATTGCCGATTTGGTGGATATCACTCGCCTAGCGACCGCTGACCCGGAACATCGCGTGCCTTACCTTGCATTCCAGCCGGATTTGATGACGGATACGCCTATTCTTCCGATGGACGAGATTACCACCAGCTACTACCTTCGCATTCGTGTGGCTGACAAGCTCGGCGTGATGGCCGATATCACCCGCATCCTGGCCGACGCAGCGATTTCAATTGATGCAATGCTGCAGAAAGAACCTGCCGCGGGCGAGACCGAGGCAGACATCATCATTCTCACCCACCAGACGCAAGAGAAAAAAGCAAAGCAAGCAATCGCCGCGATAGAAGCACTCGAGGCCGTGTCGGGACAAGTCGCACGAATTCGCCTCGAGTCGCTGGGCTGACCCAGCAATCAGGTACTACCTATCGTCAGCCAATTTTTGAAGCGGTTTGTTTCAGAGAGTCCGATAGCTCCTTGGTGATGGCGCTAAAAATACTTCCCGTGAGTGTGTACTTGGCCATTGCTGACTGTATCTTTAGTAGCTGAGCGGTAGTGACATCACCGCCGTCGGTTATGCCGCCCAGTAGAGTTTTTAAAGCGCCCTCCGCGTTTTCCATCGGGGTGTTTATTTTGCTTGCGACTGCATCAATACTGGCTTTTGGGAGTGCCATAAATCACTTCCTTTCTTCGAAATTAACAGCGGATTCAAACAGTTGCATCAATGCGGTCGAACTTATGACAGCAGTCTCGGCAGCCTTGATTTTTTCATGCGTTGATCGATCATGAAGTTTTCTAGCCTCTGAGGCGAGGCGTAACTCAATTTTTTTAAGCTGCTTGTAAACCCCCCTTGCGTATTCGCCCGTTTTGTCTGATCGCAGACGTTCATCTACCGATAATGATGAGTTTTCCATGGGTTTACCTTGCTATCTTTATCTTCTCGTTGCCGTCAAAAATCACTTCGGTATCTTTGATCGTCATTAGGGTGTGTCCATTGATATCGCCGCCACGAGTCACACGCTGACCGCTCTCGGTAATCACAAAAGGCATATTGCCGCCAACGACGATCTGAACGTTGAAGGGCGATTTTTTTTGAATGACACGGATCGCTGCGCGAATCGGTAGAATTTTTCCGTAATCTTCATTGAATTCAGTCAGCACAGTCTCCCAGTTTCGCAAATCTTCTTCGGTCATGGTGCCGCGCAAAACAAACTCGGGCTGCCGGCTGACCACCTGAAGCTTCTTGACAAGACCTGCTGATATTATTTTTTCCTGAAACTGCTGCGGGAGATCATCTGCCTGCAGAATCACGCCATCGATCTGTCGCAATCCGGGTACCTCGGATTTAACCAGTTCGTAAGCATTTTCCTTGGCAGTCTGCATCGATACCGCGCCACGTACCTTCAGCACCCCATTAGTAACGCTCTCTGCTTTCAGCTTGGCGCGGGCCGGATCTAGCTTGTCTGCCAGTATTTTTTTTGAAGCTTCCAGTAACTCGCTGTCCACATAGAGTTCCGTCTTGGGTGAGGGGGAAACATTATCGAGTGCTTGAATCAATCGTTTCTTTGTAGTGTCGTCGGGTAGATAACCAGAAACCCTGATGCTGCCTTTGTCGGAAATTTTCATCTCCACCGACCTGGCCAAATCCAGATTCTGAATAATTTGCAGGATTTTTTGCTGATTAACGGGGATAGTCGGAACAACAGGTTTTGATACGGTCGCGACAACCTCAGGATGCGTCTGCTGCTCAATCATCCAGGCCGCCAATGAAATACCAGCCAAGACAATCAGGGTCAAACCTACGGCAGAAATAATCAAGGTGATTTTTGCTCGATTGCGCAAACGACTGGCGGGATTGTCTGCGGGCCGGGTCTGAGCTTCTCCCTCGGTAACTGTCTGTTCTACCGGGCTGGGTGGTGCCGGTGTAGGTAGTACGTCAGCAGGATCTGGCCAGCGCGCGTCCACGCTGTCGACGCTGACCCAGACGCCACCCAGATCCACGGGCATACCCAGTGTCAGCGGGAAAGTGTCCAAGATTTCATTGCCTTGGGCATCGCAGACCTTGCCCTCGGCGGGTTTGACGGTGATTTGATCACCATCAACACTTAACGTTGCGTGAATCGGTTCCAGACGCGAACCGATCAGAATGATCTCGCATTCGTCGGATGTTCCCAAGGAGTAATCACCCATGCCGAGACTCAGGGAGCTACCTGCTTGGGGGCCGACCAGAACGCGTAGTTCGACCTGGGCCTGTAAGGTATCGAGGCTGGGTTCTAATTTCATGTGAAGCTTTCGTGAACTTTCATCGTAGTCTGGATACAATGCTTTTGTTGTATTAAATTTTTATAAAATCATTTAAAACATGGCGATACATACCGAAACCCGTGGTCAGATGCTTATCATCCGAACCGGAGGCGATATCAATAAAATGTCTGCCGACGAATTGCATGAACTTCTCGACAGCGCGATTGCTGAAGGTGCCAACCGGCTTGTTTTCGATTTTTCGGCCCTCAGTCATATTTCCAGTGACGGTTTGCGCGTCATTCTTAAAGCGATTGAGAAAATTCAATCTCGAAAAGGGCAGGTCGTGCTGGCTGAGATGGGTGAACAGGTGCGCGGTGTGTTTGAGGCCAGTGGATTTCTGGGACTGATCAGAGAATTCACCGATCTTGAAGCCGCAGTTCACGCCATCAGCCCAGGGAGCAGTTGAAAAATTAGAAGACATCGTCACAGCTCCACCCGCGCCAGAGGCTGAATGTTGATTTCCTGCGTGAGCTCCTGAAAGGAGAGCACCGGTAACTCGTATAAATCCTGCTCGATCATTTTTCGCATGTAATTTCTCACCATGTTCATGGCGATACCAAAAAGCCAGGTTGATAGCTTTGAGTCGCCCCGGAAGCTGGCGATGGTACGAGCTGCTTCAACAAAAGCTTGTTGAGTGATATCGGCAGCATCATCGGGGTGATCAATGTACTTGATGACGAATCTGTAGAGTCTTCGCTGATGCTGATCGATAAGGTCACGAAAAAGTATCTCTTGATCGCGTTCCAGTGGGGGTATCTCGGAGGATGGATCTGATTGGAGTTCCGAAGAGGAAAAAATTTTCTTGGTCGGGGTAAGATTCGTTCCCTGATAACTTTCATCCAATTCGGATTCATCGTCGGATTCGATACTCTCCTCATCGCTATCTATATCGATGATGAGATCATCCATCAGCAACAAAGGATCAAATTCGCTCTCTTCGGATGTCTGAAGTTGTTCGTTCATCGAATTGTTCCTTCGCGTTGAAGAGTTCATTTCCGCTTGTGTCATCTGGCTGCCCAGATATCACGCGATGTCATTTCGCCCCAAAGGTGACCGTCACTTGATGTAAAGATGCGCTTCATTTGCGAAAAAGTTTCTTGATGAACTTTAATTTCCGCAAAGAATGAAAATTAATCGCAAAATTACCTAATTCATGGGATTGACAAAGCGAGATTAATTGTCCAATTCAGGCTTGAGAATTCGCATGAAAAAACAGCCTTTTGCCATGCGTAAAACTCATGTACTGAAAGCCGAAGATCGACCGTTTTTCAGCAGAAACTGTCCCAGCGCTTATAATGCGGACTCTGATTTTCGGGAGCTTTGTTGGTCATGCACTACCTATCGACCCGTGGGCATCAAGCCGCATCGTCTTTTTCTGACATCCTGCTCGGTGGCTTGGCGCCTGATGGCGGGCTTTATTTGCCGTCTCATTACCCTCAGGTAAGTAATGAAGAGCTGGATCGGTGGCGTGAACTTTCCTATGCCGCACTGGCCAGTGAAGTCCTGAAGAAATTTGCAACCGACGTCCCACCGTCCGACGTAGACCAGCTGACCGCCCGCACCTATACGGCGGCCGTTTATTGCAATGCGCGCGCGGACGAAGACACGGCGCTCATCACCCCTCTGCGGGTACTGTCGACCTCGGGCGACCGTTCTCTGGTTCTGCAAGCCCTTTCCAATGGCCCGACACTGGCCTTCAAGGACATGGCGATGCAGCTGCTGGGTAACTTGTTCGAATACACACTGGCAAAGCAACAGGCCGAGCTGAATATTTTTGGCGCGACCTCGGGCGACACCGGGAGCGCTGCGGAATACGCGATGCGTGGAAAGCGCGGTATCCGGGTATTCATGCTGTCGCCGCATCAAAAAATGAGTGCATTTCAATGCGCGCAGATGTTCAGTCTGCAAGACCCCAATATTTTCAATATCGCGGTCAAAGGCGTGTTCGATGACTGTCAGGACATGGTCAAGGCCGTCTCAAACGATCTTGAATTCAAAGCCCGTCAGAAAATTGGCACCGTCAATTCCATTAACTGGGCCCGTGTCGTGGCTCAGGTGGTCTATTACTTCCGCGGCTATTTGTCGGCCACGAAGAACAATAGCCAGCGAGTGTCTTTCACTGTCCCCTCGGGCAATTTCGGGAATATCTGCGCTGGTCACATTGCGCGGATGATGGGTCTGCCGATCAGCAAGCTGGTAGTGGCGACCAACGAAAATGATGTGTTGCACGAGTTTTTTCAGACGGGTGTCTATCGGGTACGCAAATCTGCGGAAACGCTGCACACAAGCAGCCCCAGCATGGACATCAGCAAGGCGTCGAATTTTGAGCGGTTCATCCTCGATCTGCTGGATGGCGATCGGGAGAGGGTACGTGCGCTGTTCATGAAAGTCGAAACTCAGGGTGGTTTCGACCTGTCTGGCAAGCCGGGAAGTGATGGCGATGAATTCAAGCGTGTGGCTGAATTTGGATTTACTTCAGGTAAATCCGTGCATACCGATCGCCTGACCACGATTCGTGATGTCTATTCCCGCCATGGACTGATGATTGATACGCATACGGCCGATGGCGTGAAAGTCGCACGCGAGCACTGGGAGCCGGGCGTGCCAATGATTGTGCTTGAGACGGCTCTGCCGGCAAAGTTCAGCGAGACCCTGCGCGAAGCCCTGGGGCGCGATGCCGAACGTCCCGCGGGTTTCGAAAATATCGAATCCTTGCCGCAGCGCTTCGATGTCATGGAAGCGGATGTGGGCGCGATCAAGACCTACATTGCCGCCCACACAGGCCTCTAAGGTGGGGGCCGGTTAGGCGACCACAGAGGCGTTACAATCCGGCGCGAGACAACAACCCCGGCAAGAAAAATGACCCCCAAAGCCCCCATGCTGAGCGTGCAGGAAGCGCTTGGATTTTTGCTGACAGCTGCCCGTCCGGTGACGGAAACGCAGGTCGTTCCCACTCTGGAGGGCACAGGCCGTGTGCTCGCTGCCGACCAGCGCTCTCAGCTCGATGTGCCGCCCATGGACAATACGCAGATGGACGGTTACGCGGTTCGCTCGGCCGACTGCGTCAGTGGCAACGCATCGCTGAGGGTGGCGCAGCGCATTCCCGCCGGTCATGTTGGCCAGCCACTCGAAGCCGGTACTGCAGCCCGTATTTTTACGGGTGCGCTGATCCCTGAGGGCGCAGACGCTGTTGTGATGCAGGAGCAGTGCAGCTTTGATCAGGCCAGTGGGCTGGTGACCATCTCGCATACCCCGCAATCGGGTGAATGGATACGCCGCGCTGGTGAAGACATCCGTGCCGGCAGCACCATCCTGCCGGCGGGCACACGCTTGCGTGCCCAGGAGCTGGGCTTGCTGGCGTCAGTCGGGCTGGCCAGTCTGCCGGTATTTCGTCGTTTGCGCGTAGCCGTGTTTTTTACCGGCGACGAGCTGACCATGCCAGGCGAACCGCTCAAGCCGGGTGCCATCTACAACTCCAATCGTTTCATGCTGCGCGGTTTATTGGATCACCTGGGCTGCGATGTCACGGATCTCGGCAACGTGCCCGACTCGCTGGATGCGACGCGTGAGGCCTTGCGTCAGGCGGCGTCGGGTCATGATCTGATCGTGACCTCGGGAGGCGTGTCGGTCGGTGAAGAAGACCATGTCAAGCCCGCCGTTGAGGCCGAAGGGCGTCTGAACCTCTGGCAAATTGCGATCAAGCCCGGCAAGCCACTCGCCTTCGGTGAAGTGGGTCAGGGCGAGCGGCCAGCGTTTTTTGTGGGCTTGCCCGGCAATCCCGTCTCGAGCTTCGTGACCTTCCTGCTCTTCGTGCGGCCTTTTATCCTTGCGCTGCAGGGTGCGCAGCCATCCAATCCACCACGCTTTCCGATGCGCGCCGATTTCAGCTGGCCCAAGGCAGACCGGCGTAATGAATTCCTTCGGGTTCGCATCAACGAGCAGCAGGGTTTGTCTTTATTCCCCAACCAGAGCTCGGGTGTGCTGACCTCGACGGTCTGGGGCGATGGGTTGGTGGACAATCCGCCGGGACAGACCATCGCGCCGGGAGATACCGTACACTTCATTCCTTTCTCGGAATTGCTTTATTGAGCCCCACATGCAGATACAGCTGAAATTCTTCGCCAGCCTGAGAGAGGCGGTTGGCACCTCCGGTGAGACACTCACGCTGCCAGCCGAGATACGCTCTGCCGGTGAGGTGCGAGCGCTGCTTCAGTCGCGCGGTGGCGTGTGGGCCGAGGCACTGGCCGAGGGCAAATCCCTTCGCATTGCCTGCAACCAGCAGATGGTGGATGCGACCGCCATGCTCAGCGAGGGCTGCGAGCTGGCTTTTTTCCCGCCCGTTACCGGCGGCTGAACCGAAGCGGAGAATCTTCATGGCTGTACGCGTACAAACCGCAGACTTCGACCTCACGACCGAGCTCGCGCAATTGCGTGCCAACACACCGAAGGTAGGTGCGGTGGTCACTTTTTTGGGCACGGTACGCGATCTGAACGAAGGTGAACATGTCGCGGAAATGGAGCTCGAGCATTATCCCGGCATGACCGAAAAATCGCTGGAAGACATCGTCAATCAGGCCAAAGCGCGCTGGGATATTTTTGATGCGCTGGTCATTCATCGCGTGGGACCGCTCAAGCCGCTGGATCAGATCGTGCTCGTGGCCGTCACATCGGCACACCGCGGTGAGGCGTTTGATGCCTGCGAGTTCATCATCGATTACCTCAAGACCGAAGCGCCGTTCTGGAAAAAAGAGCAAACGCCTGCGGGCGCGCGTTGGGTGGATGCCCGCGTTTCCGATGACGAGGCCATGGCGAAATGGGCCCCGGTTTCCTGAGCCTTGTTGCGATTGCCATCGGCGCCACGCTGGGTGCCTGGTCGCGCTGGGGGCTCTCCCTGTGGCTCAATGCACGCGTTGAAAACCTGCCGCTGGGCACGCTCGCGGCGAATCTCGTCGGTGGCTACCTGATTGGCGTCGCCGTCGGGCTTTTTCAAAGCCTGCCTGAACTGCCCCCTGAATGGCGTCTTCTGGTCGTTACGGGTTTTCTCGGTGCCCTGACCACTTTTTCCAGCTTCTCGGCCGAATCCCTCTTGCTCGTGCAGCGCGGTGCCTATGGCTGGGCATTCCTGCATACCGGCGTGCATCTGCTGGGATCGCTCGCCTGTTGCATGGCCGGACTGGCCACCTGGCGCTGGCTGGCCGCCTGAACTTCCTTTCTCGGCTTGATACCTGACATGGGTGGCGTCGATAGTGCTTGGTCACAGATCTGGCTCAACGAAGCCAGGCCATGCTGAATGCCACGCAATTGAAGCCGTTTTTGTATTGAAAGACGAAAGACCATGAATACTGGCGGAAGCCGGCGTCCAGGGACTTTACGTTTGAATCGGAAAGTTCCGGTTGGTTTGACTGGCATTAAGGCCATGCCCGGCTTTAGTCCCAGGCAGACTTGAATTCCGGGTAGTTAGCCCAATAATGATTCCAGACCGAACACCACTGGAGCTGATTCATGCGTCTCGACAAACTCACGACCAAGCTGCAAGAAGCGCTGTCCGATGCCCAAAGTCTGGCAGTAGGCAGCGACAATCAGTACATTGATCCGCTGCATCTGCTGATGGCTTTGCTGAACCAGAATGATGGCAGCAGCCGCTCCTTGCTTCAGCGCGCCGGTGTCAATGTCGGTGGACTCGCCAATCAGCTCAAACAAGCCATCGATCGCCTGCCAAGCATTACCGGCGCGGGGGGGGAAGTGCAGGTCGGACGTGAACTGGCCGCCTTGCTCAACCTCGCCGACAAGGAAGCCCAGAAGCACAATGACCAATTCATTGCGAGCGAGATGGTGCTGCTGGCGCTGACTGACGACAAATCAGAGGCCGGCCGTCTTGCGCGCGATCACGGCCTGACACGCAAATCACTCGAAACAGCGATTCAGGCTGTGCGTGGTGGCGCCAAGGTCGACTCGCAGGATGCCGAAGGCCAGCGCGAGTCATTGAAAAAATACACGCTTGATCTCACCGAGCGCGCGCGTCAGGGCAAGCTGGATCCCGTGATCGGACGCGATGACGAAATTCGTCGCGCCATACAAGTGCTGCAACGTCGCAGCAAGAATAACCCTGTATTGATTGGTGAGCCTGGTGTTGGCAAGACCGCCATCGTCGAAGGCCTGGCGCAACGTATCGTCAATGGTGAGGTGCCGGAGAGTCTGAAAAACAAACGTGTGCTGTCGCTTGATATGGCGGCCTTGCTGGCGGGTGCCAAGTATCGCGGTGAATTCGAAGAGCGCCTCAAATCCGTCCTCAAAGAACTTGCACAGGACGAAGGTCAGACCATCGTCTTCATCGACGAAATGCACACCATGGTCGGCGCGGGTAAAGCCGAAGGCGCGATGGATGCCGGCAATATGTTGAAGCCCGCACTCGCGCGAGGCGAGCTGCACTGCGTGGGCGCGACCACGCTGGATGAGTATCGCAAGTACATTGAAAAAGACGCGGCGCTCGAGCGTCGCTTTCAGAAAATCATGGTCGATGAACCCAGCGTCGAAGCGACCATCGCCATCCTGCGCGGCTTGCAGGAAAAATACGAAGTGCATCATGGCGTGGACATCACTGATCCCGCGATCGTGGCCGCTGCTGAGCTTTCGCATCGCTACATCACCGATCGTTTTTTGCCTGACAAGGCGATTGACCTGATCGACGAGGCGGCCTCAAAAATCAAGATCGAGATTGATTCCAAGCCTGAGGTCATGGACAAGCTGGACCGTCGGCTGATTCAGCTCAAGATCGAACGCGAAGCGATGAAAAAAGAAAAAGACGAGGCATCGCAAAAGCGTCTGGGTCTGATCGAAGAAGAAATTACGCGTTTAGAACGCGAGTATGTGGATCTCGAAGAAGTATGGAAAGCTGAAAAATCAGCGGTTCAGGGCAGCCAGCACATCAAGGAAGAAATCGAGAAGCTGCGCCTGCAAATGGAAGAAGCGCGTCGTAAGGGCGACTGGCAGAAAATGTCCGAGCTGCAGTACGGCCGCATGCCTGAGCTGGAAGCCAAACTCAAGCAGGCTGACAAGGGCGCCGCCACTAGTGACAAGCCGCGGCTCTTGCGCACGCAGGTCGGCGCAGAAGAAATCGCCGAAGTCGTCTCGCGCGCTACCGGGATTCCCGTATCCAAGATGATGCAGGGTGAACGTGACAAGTTACTGGCGATGGAAGACGAGCTGCACAAGCGCGTGGTGGGGCAGCACGAAGCCATTGGCGCTGTCTCGGATGCGATTCGTCGCTCGCGCGCAGGTCTCGCCGACCCGCATCGTCCGTATGGTTCATTTATGTTCCTCGGCCCCACGGGCGTGGGCAAGACCGAGTTGACCAAGGCGCTGACCGCCTTCCTGTTCGACACGGAAGAATCGCTCATTCGTCTGGATATGAGCGAGTTCATGGAAAAGCATTCCGTCGCTCGACTCATTGGCGCACCGCCCGGTTATGTCGGCTATGAAGAGGGTGGTTATCTGACCGAGGCCGTTCGGCGCAAGCCTTACAGCGTGATTTTGCTCGATGAGATCGAGAAGGCACACCCTGATGTCTTTAACGTCTTGCTGCAGGTGCTCGATGACGGTCGCATGACCGACGGGCAGGGACGTACCGTGGATTTTCGCAATACCGTCATTGTCATGACATCGAACCTGGGCTCGCACAAAATTCAATCCATGGAAGACAGTGATCCTCAGCTGATCAAACTCGCCGTGCTCGCCGAGGTGCGGGGTCATTTCCGTCCCGAATTCATCAATCGCATCGATGAGATGGTGGTCTTCCACGCGCTGGATCAAAAGCACATCAGTTCAATCGCGCGCATACAGTTGCAGGTATTGGAGCAGCGTCTGCAAAAAATGGACATCACACTGCATGTGTCTGACGCGGCGCTGTTCAAGCTGTCCGAGGCGGGCTTTGATCCGGTGTACGGTGCGCGTCCGCTCAAGCGCGCCATTCAGCAGGAGCTGGAGAATCCACTGTCCAAGGCGATCCTGCAGGGCAGATTCGGCCCCAAGGACGTGGTCGAAGTCGAGGTCGCGGGATCGGAGCTGGGGTTCAGGAAGGCAGCGTAACGGGCACATCCATTCGCCCTCGATTCAGGGATTTCATTTGCCAATACATGAAATCACAGTTTCACATTATGAAAAATTCGGAGTGCATGGCAGCATGGATTCCTTTCATCCAAAGAAATACAATTCCGTATCGCAAAATTGAAGTTATAAGCTATTGATTTATTTCATAAAAATTTATCTTATATGTCTTATATAAGACCTTGTTGCCTCGCAAAAAAAAGCCTAATATTTCTCCATTCGTTTCAATGTGCATGCGGTACCAACCCCGGGAGAAATCATCATGGCAACTCGTGAGCAACAGATTCAGGCATTGACCAAAGATTGGGCAGAAAATCCACGCTGGAAAAACGTTAAGCGCAATTACAGCGCCGAAGACGTCGTCCGTTTGCGCGGCTCCGTCAGCATCGACCATACGCTGGCCAAGCGTGGTGCTGAAAAACTCTGGGGCTTGCTCCACACCGAGCCTTTCGTCAATGCGCTGGGCGCACTCACTGGCAATCAGGCCATGCAGCAAGTCAAGGCCGGTCTGAAGGCAATTTATCTCTCTGGCTGGCAGGTGGCCGGTGATGCCAACCTCGCTGGTGAAATGTATCCCGACCAGTCGCTGTATCCAGCGAACTCGGTGCCGATGGTCGTCAAGCGCATCAACAATACCTTCCAGCGCGCAGACCAGATTCAGTGGTCCGAAGGCAAAAACGATATCGATTTCTTCGCACCGATCGTTGCTGATGCTGAAGCCGGTTTTGGTGGTGTACTGAACGCTTTCGAACTGATGAAATCAATGATTGAAGCGGGCGCCGCTGGCGTTCACTTTGAAGACCAGCTCGCTTCGGTGAAGAAGTGCGGTCACATGGGTGGCAAGGTGCTGGTACCTTCCCGCGAAGCCGTTGAAAAGCTCAACGCCGCACGTCTGGCCGCTGACGTCTCTGGTACACCGACCATTCTCGTGGCGCGTACCGATGCTGAAGCAGCTGACCTGCTGACTTCCGATGTGGACGACAACGACAAGCCTTTCCTCACTGGCGAGCGCACACCCGAAGGCTTCTTCCGTACCAAGCCTGGTATCGAGCAGGCGATCTCGCGTGGTCTGGCTTACGCACCGTATGCAGACCTCGTCTGGTGTGAAACCGGCAAGCCCGATCTGGCATTCGCGAAAAAATTCGCTGAAGCCATTCACGCGAAATACCCAGGCAAGATGTTGTCCTACAACTGCTCGCCTTCGTTCAACTGGAAGAAAAATCTGGACGACGCGACGATTGCGAAGTTTCAGAAAGAACTCGGCGCCATGGGCTACAAGTTCCAGTTCATCACACTGGCCGGCTTCCATGCACTGAATTACTCCATGTTCAATCTGGCTCATGGCTATGCACGTAACCAGATGTCGGCGTTCGTTGAATTGCAGGAAGCGGAATTCGCCGCTGCAGAAAAAGGCTTCACTGCGGTCAAGCATCAACGCGAAGTCGGCACCGGTTATTTCGATGCGGTGACCCAGGCGATTCAGCAAGGTCAGTCGTCAACGACTGCGCTGCATGGCTCGACTGAAGATGAGCAGTTCTTCGACAAGAAGGTCGCTTAAAAAGCTTAAAGACGCTGGATCCCGGCTTTCGCCGGGATGACGATTTTTAGGTTAGCAGCTTTTACGAGATCATTGCGGGGATCTCAATAAGGCCGCTTCATTAGGTAGCTATAAAGTTACTTCGGTATCGGGCACCGTGAATTTGGCCCGTTATTGCGCGGTGAATGATGGCCAGTTAGCCTTCAAAACGTCATCACCTGCATGTGATGACTGCTGCGTGGGCGGATCGCATGCGATCCGAATTCCCCACTCGCTCCCGGCGAAAGCCGGGATCCAGCGTCTTCCGTCGTGTACCAACAGCCCACTAAACAAGGCCACACCTCACAAGGGTGTGGCCTTTTTTATTACTCTGACCAGACTTGGTAGAATCCGCCTTCTGTCTTCTACCTCCCCACCATGTTCAGCTACCGCCACGGTTTTCACGCAGGTAATCACGCCGATGTGCTCAAGCATTGTGTACTCACGCAACTGCTCGGCTATCTGAACCAGAAGCCCGCCCCTTACATGGTGATTGATACCCATGCAGGTGCGGGTGTCTATCAGCTTGACAGCGATTACGCGACCAAGAGCGGCGAGTCTGACGAAGGCGTGGCGCTGCTGTGGGGCAGGGATGATGCTCCCGCTGCTGTCAATGAATACCTGCAGGTCATCAATGACATGAACCCTGCCGGTCGGCTGCGTCACTATCCCGGATCGCCCTTTCTTGCCGAGCGCCTGATGCGTGATCAGGACCGATTGCGGGTCTTCGAGATGCATCCCACCGATAGCAAGCTGCTGGCTGAGAACTTTCGAAAGCTTGAAGCGCACGCGGCCGCCAATGGCCAAAAATCCAATGCACGTGGCACACGCGTGCAGTTGCAGCGTGCCGATGGCTTTGCGGGACTCAAAGCTTTGTTGCCACCGCCATCACGTCGTGGTCTGGTCCTGATGGATCCCTCGTATGAAGACAAGGATGACTACCGCAAAGTTAAGGTCGCCATCGAGGATGCACAAAAACGTTTTGCGACCGGCACCTACGCGATCTGGTACCCGGTGCTGGGTCGGCTCGAATCTCAGCAGCTGCCGGAACGTTTGAAGCGCGTGGCAGCCTCCGAATGGTTAAACGTTACCTTGACGGTGGCGGGGCCCACAGCGCAGGAGCAGGGGCTGCGCAGCAGCGGTATGTTCATCATTAATCCGCCCTGGACGCTGGAGGCAACGCTCAAGGACATCATGCCCTGGCTGACACAAGCTTTGGCGCAGGATGATGGTGCGCGCTTTGTCATTCAGACGGGCAAGGCTGCCAAACCCGCGAAAGAACGGGCCGAATGAACAAGGCGTTCGTCAAAGAGTCGGATGGCGATGAGGATGATGACGGCGGTTTGCCACCGATTCCTGCGGGTGCCAAGAATTACATCACGCCGCAGGGCTATCAGCGCATACGCGAAGAACTGCTGCAGCTGATTGATAACGAGCGACCTGAGGTCGTCAAGATCGTTCACTGGGCAGCATCGAACGGGGATCGTTCCGAGAACGGTGACTACATCTACGGCAAGCGCCGGCTGCGCGAGATAGACCGCCGCATTCGCTTTCTTACCAAGCGACTTGACCTGGCCGAGGTCGTTGATCCCAGTGTGCATCAGGGCAGTGATCAGGTTTTTTTTGGTGCGACGGTGACTTATCTCAACAATGCCGGGGTTGAGCAGACCATTACCATCGTCGGTATTGACGAGCTCGATCCTCTCAAAGGCAAGATCAGCTGGGTATCACCCGTGGCGCGTGCACTGACCAAATCACGCGAGGGCGATGTAGTTACCCTGACCACGCCTGCGGGAGAGGATGAACTGGAAATTCTGAGCGTCACATACCCGTCACCGGCTTGACGTAGAATTGCATTTCTGCACTCTGTGGTGCTGACCCAGACCGGACTCCGCATGCCGATCATCTTTCCAACGCTGAATCACCCGCTGCGCGTTCCGCTCGCTGCAGAGATCCATTCCCGCCCGCCGATTCGTCTCGAAGCACCCGAGCGAATTACACAGATGGCGATACATGGTCGTAACGAGGGTTCGGCGGGACATCCCGGCGTGCAGACACAATTGCTGGCCTCGCTCTGCATGCAATTTGGTGTCACGCCGCCAGCAAGTGAAGCCCGGTATTTTTTTCATGACTTCGGCCGCTTTCGTCTGAAGTGGGAATGTCACACTGAATTTGCCAGCTATACCTTTGTGGCTGGCGTGCGAATTCCCCGATCACCTGACAATCTATTCGGCCAGATGCCCTCAGCCGATTTGCCCGAGGCCTGGTTGCTGCGTCTTCAGGGTCTGCTGATGGTGGCCACGCATATCGTCCTTGAAAAAGCGACTGAATCTGCTGCCGAAGCGGTACCGCACATGCGGCGGCTCTTTGAAGGCAATGCCGTGGTCGGTTGCGAAGCCTCGGAAGCGGCGCAGGTCTGGACAGATTTTCAGGTGCATGGGGATGGTTTCGTGCGCTTTTTTGTGCGCGATGGCGGCCTTAAAGGTCAGCAGGCGGGACGTCTGGTGCAGCGACTGCTGGAAATCGAAACCTATCGCATGATGGCCTTGCTCGGCCTGCCGCATGCGCAGCGTGCCACGCCGGTGCTCAATGCCATCGAAGCCGAGCTGGCTTCATTGACCTCTGCGATGGTGGAAATGGACCAGCCAGACCACCAGGATGATGCTGAAGGCATGGCCAGAGAACAGTCCTTGCTCGAAGAAATTACCTCGCTGGCTGCGCGCCTTGAGCAGCTGGCGGTCGATAACAGTTACCGGTTCTCTGCCTCTAACGCTTACTTCAATCTCGTGAATTCGCGCATTGAAGAGTTGCGTGAGCGCCGGGTTCAGGGCATACCAACCATTGCTGAATTCATGCACAGAAGACTCACGCCTGCGATGAACACCTGTGCGGCGGCGTCGCGTCGTCAGGAGCTGCTGGCCGAGCGTATTGCCAATACCAATTCTTTGCTGCGAACACGCGTTGGCATTCGTCAGGAGCAGCAGAACAGCAAAATTCTGGAATCCATGAATACGCGCGCCGCGCAGCAGTTGCGTTTGCAGCAGGCGGTGGAAGGCTTATCGGTCGTTGCCGTGTCTTACTATCTGGCGGGTTTGATCAGCTATGGCGGCAAGGCCGCAAAAGCTTCAGGTGTGCGTATCGATCCGGATCTGGTTACCGGCATCGCGGTACCCGTAGTCGCCTTGTTCGTCTGGCTGGGAATACGTCAGCTGCAAAAAAAGGTCAAACGCAAAGCGTTTTGATGAGGTTTTCTTGGGGGTGTCGCGGAGCGCAATCTGCATGCGCTTTTCACATCAAGAGCGTTCCCGCAAAATTCTCTCTACCCCTTTGACACGTCTGACATTGCGCATCAGACGTGCAAGGTGAACGCGGTCTTCGACCTGAACTGTAAAGCGCAGCTCGGTCATCGGGCTGCTGCTGCCTTCATCCATACCCACGTGCACGATATTGGAATCAGACTCGTTGATTTCTGCGGCCAGTCTTGCCAGCGCACCTTTTTCGTCCTGCAGCAGCACCCGAATGCGGCTCTCGAAACGGCGCGCATGCTCGCTGGCCCAGCTCACATCAATCCAGCGTCCCGGTTCTTTTGCCCGCAGTCGTTTGGCGACCTCACACTCGGCTGCATGCACGGACAGTGTCTGGTCACGGCGCAGATGACCCGTCAGCGCATCGCCGGGGATAGGTAGACAACAAGGCGCAAGCTGTACCGATGAAGCGGGCTCGTGGCCCGTGATGCTGACAGGCTTGATCTTGGTGCCGGTTTGGGTCTCTGGCAGATTTTGCTTGCCCGGTTTGCCTTGAATCAGGCCGTGAATATGCCGTGCAACCAGCATTGCCATGCGCTTGCCAACCCCAATTTCGGCGAATAGATCGCTGACAGATTTGGCGCTGGTGTCGTGAATCAGGCGCTCGCCGATCTCGGGCGGTATCGTCGTGGGAAGATCCAGCGCCGCCAGTGATTGCTCCAGCAGCATGCGCCCCAGCTCAATGGCTTCTTCGCGATCGATAGTCCGCAGATGATGGCGAATCGCCGATCGTGCCTTGCCGGTTCGTACAAAGGTCAGCCAGTTCGGCGTGGGGCGAGCATCATCGGAGACATCAATGCCGACTATGTCACCGTTGCGCAGCTCGGTTTTCAGCGCAGCCGGCTCGTGATTGATGCGTGCAGATACCGCTCGGTCGCCGATATCCGTGTGAATCGTATACGCAAAATCCAGCGCAGTAGCGCCACGCGGCAGGGCGATGATGGTGGACTTGGGTGTGAACACGTAAACAGAATCAGGAAACAGATCCACCTTCACGTGTTCCAGAAACTCGGCCGAGTCACCCGTTTGATGCTGAATGTCGAGCAGCGACTGCAACCAGGCGTGCGTACGCTGCTGCAGATCGGTCAGCTGGCCATCTTCATTCTTGTAGAGCCAGTGTGCAGCGACACCGGATTCGGCCACATGGTGCATTTCTTCCGTACGGATCTGGAATTCCACCGGGGTGCCATAAGGGCCGATCAGTGTCGTGTGCAGCGACTGGTAGCCATTGAGCTTGGGTATCGCAATGTAATCCTTGAATTTGCCCGGCATGGGCTTGAACATGGAATGCAAGGTACCCAGTGCGACATAACAGTTTGCGAAACTATTGACGACGATGCGAAAGCCATAGACGTCCAGCACCTGAGAAAAACTCAAATGCTTGTTGCGCATCTTGCGGTAGACGCCATAGAGCGTTTTTTCGCGACCATAGACACCGGCTTCGATACCGGCATTCGCCAGCCCCTGTTTCACCGTCTCCAGAATCTTGCTGACCAGTTCACGACGGTTGCCACGCGCCGCACGTACGGCCTTGGAGAGGGTGCGATACCGCAGTGGCAGCATGTGCGAGAACGACAGATCCTGCAATTCACGGTAGATATTATTCAGGCCCAGGCGGTGTGCGATAGGTACATAGACTTCCAAGGTCTCGCGTGCGATACGCCGGCGCTTCTCGGGTGACATCGCATCCAGCGTGCGCATATTGTGCAGACGGTCGGCGAGCTTGACGAGTATGACGCGCACATCACGCGCCATGGCCAGCAGCATCTTGCGGAAATTTTCGGCCTGCTGCTCGATCTGGCTCTGGAATTCGATTTTGTCGAGTTTGGACAGGCCATCGACCAAGGCCGCGACCGGGGCACCAAAGCGTTCGATCAATTCGTCTTTCTTGACATCCTGATCTTCCATCACATCATGGAGCAGCGCTGCCATGATGGCCTGTGCGTCGAGCTTCCAATCGGCACAGATTTCGGCCACTGCGATGGGGTGCGAGATATATGGCTCGCCGGACTTGCGTACCTGACCCAGATGCATTTCATCAGAGAAGCGGTAGGCTTCCTTGATTTTTTTGAGTTCGGATGGATTCAGGTATTCGGCCAGCCGGTTGATCAGCTGGGTAACGGAGGCCACCCCAGTGGCAGGGGCGGATTCGTCGGTTGAAGTTTTCGTGGGCGCAGCCGGTGGGGCCTTCCGGCGGGCGGAAGAGGCAGGGGTATCGGCGGAAACCGGATTCATTCTGCTGGCCGACCCGACATGGTCTTGCGACAGTGGTTCAGCTTGGGACTTTCTTGAGCATTTCGATACCGACATGCCCTGCGGCGATTTCACGCAGTGCAGTCACGGTGGCTTTGTCGTCGCTGTCAACCTTGGGAGTGTGGCCCTGGAGGATCTGACGGGCGCGGTAAGTAGCGGCCAGTGTCAACTGGAAGCGGTTAGGAATCTTTTTGAGGCAATCTTCGACCGTAATGCGAGCCATGCAATCTCCTGAGATGGGACGTTATTTCAAATGAACGTGAATGCCGTAGTCGGCGAACAGAGCGCTGTTGCGCGAGGCCTGCTGAGAAAATCTGCACCGTGAGGCCTCTACGATAGCTGCCAGTTCGGACGAAGCGACAGCAAAATCTGCGTTGATAATAACATAGTCGAATTCAGGGGCGTGGGCGATCTCTCCCGCTGCGGCCTGCACTCGCCGGGCGATAACATCTTCGGCATCCTGACCGCGCGCGCGCAGTCTTTCCTCCAGTGTAGCGATGGAGGGCGGCAAAATGAAAATACCCACCGCATCGGGGAAATATTGACGTACTTGCTGCGCACCTTGCCAATCGATTTCAAGCAGTACATCTTTGCCGGCTTGCATGTTTTCTTCAATCACGAGGCGTGATGTGCCGTAAAAATTGCCGTGCACCCTCGCAGATTCCAGAAATTCACCGTTGCGCTCTCGCTCCAGAAATTCTGCCTCGCTCACAAAAAAATATTCGCGTCCATGCAGCTCGCCAGGTCGCAGCGCGCGGGTCGTGAAAGATACCGAAAGATGCAAAGCACGATCTCGTGCCATCAGCTCCCTGACCAGCGATGATTTACCGGCACCGGAAGGTGCGGCCACCACAAACAGGCTGCCAGCATGGGCGAAGGTTTTGGACATGAGGACGTTGGTCTAAATGGCGGTGGTTTCAGTATCCGGCAGGGTGGCGCTTAGAACCTATCTCGTTAGGTCGATGGCAAGGGTGAAGCAGGGGTTTCGTGCAGCCTGCTGCACGCCTGCGTAACTGCACTGGCATGCAAGCCAGTGCGCGCCCTGCAAGGGGCAGTACCGCAGGCAGTACAACTGTACGACAAGGGTGCAGCAGGGAATTCAGGCTGGATACAGCCTGCCTGCGAAACCGCACGGGCGTGCAAGCCGGTGCGCGCCCTGCAAGGGATGCCAACGCCGCAAGCGGCCTAAGGAGATAGGTTCTCATTCAAGGTTTTGTACTTGCTCGCGCATCTGTTCAATCAGTAATTTCACTTGCATCGATGCTTCCGACAATTCTTTCACGGCGGCTTTGGAGCCCAGGGTATTGGCTTCGCGATTGAGCTCTTGCATCATGAAATCGAGCCGCTTGCCGACCTGACCGCCTTTTTTGAGAATCGCACGCGTCTCGGTCAAATGTCCCGACAGGCGCGTGAGCTCTTCAGCCACATCCACACGTATGCCGTAGAGCGTTACCTCCTGCCGTATGCGGTCTTGCAAATCGGTTGGGAGGGCGCTGCCATCACCCACCGCTTGCCCGAGGGCTTCCTGCATGCGTTCAATGGCCTTCTGGCGAAACTGCTCGACGGCCTGAGGCACCAGCGGTGTAATGCGAGCGACGATGTGTTCGATATCGTCGATGCGCGAGAGCAGCATCGTCTCCAGCGAAGCGCCTTCACGCTGACGCGAGATCACAAATGCATCCAGCGTATCTCTGAGCGCGGCTTGCACATCAGCCTGGAGCGAATCCTGACTCAGCTCCGATTCCGATAACACGCCGGGCCAGCGCAACAATTCATTGACCGACATCGGGCGTGCGTTGCTGAATGTCGCGAGCACATTGTGCTGTGCTGTATTCAGCGCAGCGAGCAGGGCGTCATTGACCGCAAGACTGCTCTCCGATTGCTCCTTGCGACCAAAAGACAGTCGGCATTCGACCTTGCCCCGGGCCGCGCGTGCCATGATCGCTTCCCGCAGCATGGGCTCGAGCGAGCGAAGTTCATCATTGATGCGGAATTGCAAATCGAGAAAGCGTGAATTCACGCTTTTGAGTTCGATTGTCAGCGTGCCTGCATCACTTTCGCGCTTGACGACCGCATACCCGGTCATACTGCTGATAGTCAAAATAAGATCCTTGTCTGACTTTACAAAAAGCTAATTAATCCACACAATCCCGAGCCGGGAAAATGATGGAGTGTTCGCAGAGATGGCCGTTCAAACCAACGCAGCGTTGCCGGATGGAATAGAAATCGGCGGATATCGCATTGTAAAGAAGATCGCCGTCGGCGGCTTCAGCATTGTGTATCTTGCCGAGGACAATGACGGCAATTCAGTCGCCATCAAAGAATACATGCCGGCGGCTCTGGCGCGGCGTGCGGCGGGTGAGCTTCAGCCTACGGTCGCCCCTGAGCATGTGGAGTTATATCGCATCGGTCTGAAGTATTTTTTTGATGAGGGCAGGGCGCTGGCGTCCATCGTTCACCCCCACGTTGTGCGGGTGCTGAATTTCTTTCGTGCACATGACACCGTGTATCTGGTGATGGGCTATGAACACGGACGGTCTCTACAGGATCACATTGCCCGTCGCAAAAAAAAGGGCGCGAAGCCGCTGATTTCCGAGAGTGCAGTGCGCCGCATGTTCGCGCAAGTCATGGATGCCTTGCGCGAAGTTCACACCCACAAATTACTCCACCTCGATCTCAAGCCCGCCAACATTTATCTGCGCTCGGACGGCACACCCATCCTCATCGATTTTGGTGCCGCACGTCAGACGCTGCACGCTGATTTGTCACAGCTGCATCCCATGTACACCCCGGGTTTCGCCGCCCCCGAGCTGTATGCCAAAAAAGAGCTTGGTCCCTGGACGGATATCTACAGTATTGGTGCGTCGATCTTCACGTGCATGGTGGGCGTGCCGCCGCAATCGGCCATGGAAAGAAAACGTGAAGATCGCATGGATGATTTCTATCATCAGTTACGCGGGCTTTATTCGACTGAACTCATTGAGATCGTGCGCTGGAGCCTGATGCTGGAGCCCCTCAAGCGTCCTCAAAGTGTCTTTGCCCTGCAAAAGGCGCTACGTCCACCCAGAAACAGCAAAGCAGAGCCCGACAACCTTCTGTCCCGGCTGCGCCGACTGGTGGGTTGAGTATGCGCTTCTCGATTTATCAGGACAGCCAGATCGGCGGTCGCAGCAGTAATCAAGACCGGATGGGTTACTGTTTCACGCGCGATGCGCTCCTGCTATTGCTGGCCGATGGCATGGGTGGGCATATGCATGGCGAGCTGGCCGCTTCCATGGCGATGCAAGTCATGGGCGCCTTGTTTCAGGAGAGGGCAAGGCCCACAGTCGTTGATCCATCGCGCCTGCTCGAAGACCTCGTCTTTGCGGCGCATCACTCGCTGCATCGCTACCGTGCCGAGCATCGTCTTGCAGATACGCCTCGCACCACCATCGTTGCCTGTATTGTCCAGCAAGGTGAGGCGCATTGGGCTCATTGCGGCGATTCGCGCCTCTACTGGTTGCGTAGCGGCCGCATTCTCGCGCGCACGGTCGATCACTCGCACGTCGAGCGCCTGGTGTCGCTTGGCAGGTTATCGCCCGCTGAAAGGCTGTTCCATCCTGATCGCAACAAGCTCTACAACTGTATCGGCGCGCCCACCTTGCCCCGGGTGGAGAAGGCGCCGCCCGTACGTCTCAAAACCGGTGACCAGATCCTGCTGTGCTCGGATGGCCTCTGGTCCAGTATCCCTGAACATGAACTTGCTTACCGTCTGTCTGCCCGATCGCTGGAAGTGGCGGTCCCCGAGCTGGTAAAGTCCGCCGCCGTCGCTGGTGGCAAAAACGGCGATAATGTCACCGCGCTTGCGCTGACCTGGCTCGAAGACGAGGCAGGTGCTGCGAGCAGCCCCAGTGCGATGATGACCGATGCGCTACCGGGCAATCGCATCGTAACCAGTATTCATCCGTCTTATGCCCCTGCAGAGCAAAATCAGGGAGCCGAGGCGATTGAACGTGCGATCGCGCGCTTTTGCACACCGGACGATAAAACACCCACGACAACCTCCGAGGATTAAGTGTCAGATAACGCCACACAGCGCCCCAGCGGGCGTGCAGCGCATGCCCTGCGTGAAGTTCGCATCACGCGCCACTACACCCGTCATGCAGAAGGATCAGTACTGATTGAATTCGGCGATACCCGCGTGCTTTGCACCGCCAGTGTCGATGAGAAAGTGCCACCCTTCATGCGCGGTCAGGGCAAAGGCTGGCTGACTGCCGAATACGGCATGCTGCCCCGTTCCACCCACACACGCATGGACCGCGAAGCGGCCAAAGGCAAACAGTCCGGTCGCACCCAGGAAATCCAGCGCCTGATTGGTCGCTCGCTGCGCGCTGCGTTTGATCTGGAAGCCTTCGGCGAGCGCACGCTGCAACTCGATTGCGACGTGCTCCAGGCTGATGGCGGCACGCGTACCGCTGCCATCACCGGGGCCATGATCGCGGCCTATGATGCCTTCAGTGGTTTGGTCGCTGGCGGTCAGATTGCCGCAATTCCATTACGCCATTTTGTAGCGGCGATTTCGGTCGGTGTGTATCAGGGCTTGCCCGTGCTTGATCTGGACTACATCGAAGACTCGGGCTGTGACACCGACATGAATGTCGTCATGAATGACGCCGGGCATTTCATTGAGGTACAAGGCACTGCTGAAGGCGATGCATTCGACCGTGCGACGATGAATCAGCTGCTTGATCTGGCCGACTCCGGTATCAGCCAGCTGATTCGTTTGCAGAAGCAGGCACTGGGACTAAAAGCCTGAGACGATATTGACGGTGATGACACGTCCACTGGTATTAGCCTCCAATAATCGCGGCAAGCTCGCCGAGTTTGATCGCCTGCTTGCACCGCTGAGTTTTGCGATCCAAACGCAGGCGGCATTGCATATCAGTGAAGCAGAAGAACCCTACGCCACCTTCATAGAAAACGCACTCGCCAAAGCACGACATGCAGCGCGTGAAAGCGGATTGCCGGCACTCTCTGATGACTCCGGTATTTGTGTTCCCGCGCTAGGCGGCGCACCCGGCGTGTTTTCTGCACGCTATGCGGGCGAACCCAAATCCGATACAGCCAACAATGCAAAGCTAGTGGCCGACTTGCAAGCGCATGAAGACAAATCAGCTTATTACTACTGCGTTCTGGTCTATCTGCGCCATGCCGATGATCCCCAACCCGTGATTGCAGACGCGCGCTGGCATGGTGAAATCATTGATCAGCCACGCGGGCAGGGTGGTTTTGGTTACGATCCACATTTCTGGCTGCCGTCATTGAATAAAACCGCTGCCGAGCTCACCCCCGAAGAAAAAAATCAGCTCTCGCATCGCGCACAAGCCCTGCGCCTCCTGATCGCGCAGCTCTCATGATTCCCATTCGCCCCGACGTCGTGCAGGCCGTGCCGCCCCGCGTGGTTGAGCATTACCTGCGACCCGGCATACTCAGCCTGGCAGCGTTGCCACCCTTGTCGCTGTACGTGCATTTTCCGTGGTGTGTACGCAAATGTCCGTATTGCGATTTCAATTCCCATGAAGCTGATGGCAGTTTTCCCGAACAAGACTATCTGAGTGCGCTGCGCGCTGATTTGGAGCAGGCCTTGCCCTTGGTTTGGGGCAGGAAGATCGTCAGTATTTTTATCGGTGGTGGTACGCCCAGCCTCATGTCGGCCCAGGCGCTTGATCAGCTCATGTCCGACATCCGCAGCCTGCTGCCACTCGACGGTGCTGCAGAAATCACCATGGAAGCCAATCCAGGCACCTTTGAAGCTGACAAATTTCGCGCCTTCGCGGGCAGCGGCATCAATCGTCTCTCGATGGGCATACAAAGTTTCAACCCGCAGCATCTCAAGGCACTGGGTCGCATTCACGATGGTGATGAAGCGCGACGTGCAATCGAATGCGCACAATCGTGCTTTCAAAATTTCAATCTGGATTTGATGTACGCCTTGCCCGGCCAAACGCTGGCGCAAGCGAAAGAAGATCTGACGACGGCGCTCAGCTACGCACCGCCACACTTGTCGCTCTATCATCTGACGATAGAGCCCAACACCGTCTTCGCCAAATTTCCGCCCTCGATTCCCGATGACGATTTGAGCGCCGAGATGCAAGAGATGATAGAAGAGCAAACTGCGCTGGGCGGGTATCAGCATTACGAAGTATCCGCATTCGCCCAGCCGGGCCGCCGCGCGCGGCACAACCTGAACTACTGGGAATTCGGTGATTACCTCGGGATAGGCGCAGGTGCCCACTCCAAGCTGTCTTTCCCGCATCGCATGGTGCGCCAGGCGCGCTACAAACAGCCCGGCACCTATATGCAACAGGCTGCAGCTGGCAACGCCGTGTTCGAGGAGTCCGAGATCAGCCGTGAAGCACTGGGTTTCGAGTTCATGCTCAACGCACTGCGGCTGACGGGCGGATTTGAGTCAAGGCTGTTTGCCGAGCGCACCGGGCTGCCCTTGCAGGCGGTCGAGAGGGCGATTGCCAATGCTGAAGCGCGAGGTCTCCTGACCTGCGACCACAGGATGATCCAGCCCACCGCGCTGGGGCAGCGGTTTCTCAACGATTTGCAACAGATCTTCCTGCCCGAAGAGGCCTGAGTCAGGGCCGAGCAGGGTATAATTCGGCCCGATTCAAGAAAAGGAAGCGTGGCCGAGCGGTTTAAGGCACCGGTCTTGAAAACCGGCGAGGGTTTGCGCCCTCCGTGAGTTCGAATCTCACCGCTTCCGCCAGACAGCAAGTGAATAAGCGCCTTTTGGGCGCTTTTTTATTTCGGCTATCAAAACAACTATCAAGTCGGTTAAGAATCAGGTTGTTCAACCTAAACAAGCAGAAAAAGTTTGTTGTGCTCAATCACCGTGTGGGTTTTTACTCTTTTCTATTCGTCTTAAAGAATAGATTTTGGGCAGAGGGGGGGGAGGGTCAACAGTTGTCGTAATATCGAGTGGTTACTGTCAGAAGAAATTTTTAAACTTTTAGTAACATTTAGCGCGCTTTGTGGAGCTCATTATCGGCGCGTGTATTCAAATCAACCATTGGATAAAAATAGGAGACCGAATGAAAAAAAGTATCTTGTTAGCGACAATATGTTTTCTTGTGGGTTGTGCTGCGTCATCATCAATATTGATTGGTAAATCTCGGCCTCCAATTTCGCCCGAAGCTGTAAAACTGTACATTAAGCCGCCATCAAAATACGAAGAAATAGCGATTCTCGATTCATCAAGCAAATCATCATGGGCTGTTACTGATCAGGGAAAAATGGACGTTGCTATTCAGCGGTTGAAAGAAGAGGCAGCAAAATTTGGAGCTAATGGTATTTTGATTCATGGCACTGGCGATGGATCGGGCGGTGGTGTTGTCACGGGGAGTACTTCTGGGGGAGTGAGTTCGGGAGTATTTATGAGTGTGTTTCACAAAACCGCTCGAGGTGTTGCTATTTTTGTTGAGTCGGAATAGTTTTTTCGCTACTTTGAATCAGAGGGACGCTTGTTAGGTCGAGTAGTTCTAGTAAAAAAAACTACGATATCAGCCTAGCTATTAGAGTCTTGAATGTGTATTTGCCAAGCGCTCAGCCTATCCGATTCTAAAAATCTGTTTCCGCTGAGCATTTCACCATGTTCGAAGGTAATTGGCTTGGACTGAAGCTTACTTAGTTCGGTGAGCGAATCTAATAGTTCGGATTCGGTATCTTTTATTTCTGCTTTCCGTTCTTTTAAAGATTGCCAGATAATACTGAAAGAAGTAAGGGTGGCTAAAAGTGCGCCGCCGAAACCAGAAAGCCACCAGCAAGAAAAAATAATTACAATCGCAAAGAAAGAATATTTTGGTAAGGGCGAGCTTTCCTTTAATTCATATAAGTAGCTTTTTATTAGTTGAATTTCTCTGTCTCGCCAAAAAATAAATACCTGATCATGGCGAAATTGAGCTTCGATTAGTCTCGCTTTGATAGCTTTTTCTTCTACTGAGAAATATAGATCTCGTATTTTGCCCCGAATTACATCAAATTCGAACGCGTGATGTCCTCCGCCTTTCGCAAGTTCGGGGTTGGTTACGCCCAAAGGGAATAGGCTGCCCTCTCTAGCTTTTTGAGCGGCATCAAAAATACCTGCATCTTGCTCTAATTTTGCTATGAGGTCTTTTGATTGCTGGGCCTCTAGAAACAAATTGGCTCTGTGGTTAGTTATTTTTATCTGATGGTTACTCATTTCATTTACTAAAAGCGTTGGCTGAAAAAAAGAAATTTTATTGAGTATTAAACTTAGAATCAATTAGCACACTACTCACGGTACCCTTTTTCTCTTCGTTTAGATTTTACTTTCTCTTCAGTTGAGGCAAATAAGGTTTTCTTTAGCCCGTTGGATTGAACTTTTCTTTTGAATTTTCCAACTGATTCGCCCCAATAAAAAGCTTTTTTTTTGAAGCCAACTCATCCAATCGTCCCAATATGCTTTGGCAACATAAAGCAGAATAATCGCTGACCAAAAAATTGCACTTTCAGGATAATTGCAGATTAAATAAAAAGCCCCTACAGCTAAAATCAGCACTATTGCGAGGGCTGCAAGAAATAGGATCGCGGGCAATATTGAGTCGAGATTTGCAAGGATCAAGAATCCAAGAACAATCCCGATTGCAATTTCAACAATTAACACGCCTGATCCTTTTTTACCCAGTTACGCGCGTAAGGTATTGTCCTCAATCTCAAGCACTTGGCCTACGCGCTGATTTGCGGCCTCTAGAGCTTTGGTAATACTTATTTGCGTATGGTTAACTGATACATCAACTCGATCACCGTAAACCTGACGATACACCCTAGACGCGATCCATTTTCGAGTGTCCAACCGTACTCTCAGGTGCTGTACCCAAGCTGAACGACTCGCGGGATCAAGGTCTTCAGGAATCGGCGTGTCAGCCAGTTCGATCAGTTCCTCCGCCAAGAATGCTGCGCGATCTTGGACCGCTTGATTGTACGCTTCTCGAAGCTCTGGGTCGGATCGAAGGTGCAACTTCGCCAAGGCATAGCTCGGCATTCCTGGGGTGCGAAGCGTTGCCGCTAGCGATGCACCGTTTGCAATCTCTGTGAGGATGGTAGGCCAAATTTTCTCGGGGTCGTAGTGTTTCACACAGTTGCTCATATTTTTTCTCCGCTAGGTCGGCTCGGTCGCCGACAGTACTGGCGATAGCCGTTCTACGACGTTTTCAAAGTTGAGGGTGTTATCTAGGAGCGTCACCAGAAGTGGGCGACGTTCCCCAACCCAGTTTGTGCTGAAGGTCGTGGAGATAAACGCTACTCGGAACCCTCGACTTGCGATACGTTTGGCCTCTTGGCGCTTCGCCTCGATAACGCCCTCGTGGTTGCACCAGCACTCAAACCAGATCAGGAGACCCTCCGGAAGTCGTAACGCGAAATAGTGTCGGCTGGGCCACGCACCAAGTTGCTTGGCGATGTACTCTGGAATCTGAGCGTCGCGCCCGCCTAGAGCGCGCGTGAAGTGTCTCCGACGGGCACGCGCCTCCTCTACTGTGAATGGGCGCATCGTCATGACAGGTACCCCCTTGCGCGGGTGTTCCCTGGTTTTCCCGTTTCGTCCCGTTTCTGGGATATCAGGTCGCCCTTAGTCCCGCTTTTTCCCGCTCCCCCTTTAGGGGGAAGGGAAGCGGGAAGGGTTGCGGGAACCGATGATAGGGACGTTTGAATATCTGCAGGGCGCCGTGCGTTAGGGCGCCAAAGCCAGTCGTTCTCGAACCGGAAGAGACCTCTGCTGACAAGTGACGCGATTGCCGAGCGTGCACGCTCGCCTCGTCGCTTCGGTTCAGTTGTAAGACGGTCACGGCAGGCGATGACGGCAGAATCAAGACGGATGCAAGGTGTGGTCGGGTCAGCACCGCCTCTTCCAAGGTCCAGTGATTGCTCTAGTAATTCGTTTAGCGTGTTGTAGACGGTGAGTTGATTGCCGCTTTTGGGTACTGCTGAGGAGCGAATGTCGTCGAAAGGTGATTCGAGGTGCTGAACGACGCAGGAGGTTATCGAGTCTCCGTCTACGTCGATTCCAAGTTCGACGACCTCTAGCTGAAATTGCCCGCCGACACCGTCGTCGCCGTCTTTTGCTTTGGCAAGACGCCAAGTGCGAAGTTTTCCCTCCCGACTTATCTCAATAGCGCAGTCGAGTGCTGCCAGCATGCTGGAGTGCCCCCGCGGCCCCTTGGTGGAGTCCTTGCCTATGTGGTGGACAAGTAGCACAAGACCGCCGACAGCGGACTGCAAACGCTCTACGCTTGCGATAACGTGTCCCATGGCTTCGCTGCTGTTCTCGTCGATTCCCCCTGCTGCGCGCGCTAGTGTATCGATGATGGTTAGGCCGCCACCGGCGCCCGCGTGATTGATCGCAGTGGAAAGGGCTTCAACGTTTGTTTCATCAAGGAGCGCGAACGGAGAATCATTCAGAACTAGCATCATCTCGGGGAGTGCGCCGAACTTCTTTTGCCAGGCATGGAGCCGGTTGGGGAACGCTGCTCCGCCCTCCAAGTTGACGATTACCACCGGGACTTTCGTCGTCTTGTTCCCGAGCCAAGACTTGCCAGAAGCGACTGCGGTCGCAAGGTCGAGAACAAAGAAGCCCTTCGATGAGCCGCTCGGCCCGTAAACCATACCAAACCCTTCCGAAGGCAGGACTCCTTTCACGAGTGATATTGCGTGCGTCGGTTCACGAGCCAAGTCGCTGGCTCGGCTAAGGGTAAATTGGCGATCGTTAGCGAGAATCGCCCCTGATTCGATTGCTCGGGATCGCGCCTCCGCCAAGGTTTTCTTGACGCGCGGAAATACAAATGTCGCCCATCCAGCTAAATCCCCGTTATTGCGACTCAGATAGTTATGGCGAGCAGCGTCAATGATTTTGTTTTCGTCGTGGCCTTGGCAGACTAGATATCCTATTTCTTCCGTTATTTCGCCGGCGTCAAGCTCGCTATCGTTGATGTATTCGACAACGGCTTGATTTTCGGGTGTTGAAACGGAATAATTGGCCCGCGAGTGTTTTTGGTAATCAACACCCTGAGCCGTGTCACCGGCCAGGGTGTATTCTTTTGCGGCGCGCATCATGCGGCATCACGCTGAATCATCGCGAGAACGTCGGATTTTCGCCAGCAAGTTACACCAGCGGAAACCTTAAGCGGTGCTGGTGCTTTTCCGGTCTTGACCCATGCCCACCAAGTCGATCGCCCGATGGGCAATAACTCAAGAATTTGAGGAAGACGGAGAAAGATTTCGGTTTGAGGTTGCATCGCATCGGCTCCTTGTGGATTTAATGAGATGCAGTATGGACCTAGTTTTGTCCAGCGTATAAGGTCAAAACTCTGGCGAAACTAATCAGGCGATTTGCTTTTTATAGTGTCGCCAGATATAGCGAATTTGTTCAGCAGAGAGCTTGCTCCCGTAGAGTCGTTCTGAAGCGATCTCATAGGCAGAACCCATTTGAATGTCACTGTACGTCAGAGTCGCCCCCTCACTCACAGCCCGTCTCACTTCGTAGACGACACATTGTTTTAATTTGTCAGTGTATTTTTTCGGTCTCCCCATTGGTTTTACGCGAGGTGTCCTTTCTCGCTGCTTTTTCGAGAGATTTTTTCGGTCGATTCCAAATAATTCCTCCGTTGATAGCTCCGGAATATCGATCTCCCGACGTCCGCGACTAGGGGAACAGAATCTCTTCAACGATTTCGCCAAGGCGGCAAGGTTTGTCGGATCGTTGGGAGTCTTTCCAAGAGGCGTTTTCATGCTGCACCTCGAATCGCTACGACGTTGTCGCCCGGGGCGGGGACATGGGCGCAGAACATGGCCCAGTCGGCCATCATGTTGACCCGCTTTGCGAACTGAGTGCCGCGCTGATACGCTCTCTCGACCGTGTTAGGCAGCTGGTGCGCCAACGCATGCTCGGCGACCTCGCGTGGGAAGTTGGTCGATTCGGCGGCCCACATTCGGAAAGTGCTCCTAAAGCCGTGAATAGTGACCGTTTTTTCTTCGTTATCCGTCCATTGCGTAGCCTCGGCATTCATGCGCCTAATCACAGCTGTAAGACTCATATCAGACAGTGCTTGGCCCCTCGTACCAGGAAACACGAAATCGGTACCTTCGACCCTCGGCAGGCTAGCCAGTAGTGCCAAGGCAGAGTCACTAAGCGGCACCTCGTGTTCTCGCTTCGCTTTCATTCTTTCGGCAGGGATAGTCCAAAGCTTCGCGCCAAGATCAATCTCTGACCACTTGGAACCGCGAACTTCACCGCTTCTAGAGGCAGTCAGAATCGCGAACTCCACTGCTCGTGCTGCGATTCCTTGCCGTTCGCGCAAGGCCTTCATGAATTCACCTATCCGGTGCCAGGCGAGGGACGGGTGATTTTTCGTGCGACTTACCTTGCTAATCGACGCCAGCAGGTTTTCTAGATGCCCTTTCCATCTGGCTGGGTTATCGCCTGACCGGAAACCGCTTGTCGTTGCCCAACCAAGGATTGACTCGATGCGGCCCCGGAGTCGCGTAGCCGTCTCATGCTTGGATTCCCAGAATTGTGTGCCAGCGTGGTCAGTTTGAGTAAGTACCTTGACCACCAACGCGGTATCGACCTCGCCGACCGGCAGCGAGCCGATAATCGGTTTGGCATAGGTGTTGAGCGTATTGCTCCATTGGTCGGTGTGCTTCGCGTTCTTCCAGCTAGTACGGTGGGCCTTGATGTAGGCCTCGGCGCACTGCTCGAATGTCATGAGCTTGGCCTTGGAGACTGCGGCATCGAGTCTGCTTTGCCGCTTCACCAGAAGCGGGTTGACGCCTTCGAGAACCAGTTTGCGGGCTTCAATTGCCTTCAGGCGAGCTTCTGCCAATGGGACAGTATGCAGCGGACCAAGCCCCATGCCGTAGGCTTTGCCGTTGATCATGTAGCGATACAGCCAAGACTTTACGCCAGCCTTGGTGATCTGCAGCGTGAGACCTCCGCCGTCCCCGTGCAGGCCGGGCTTCGTCTTCTTTTCTACTTCTTTTGCACTCAACTTTCCAGTCAGCCGCGCCATGTTGGCTCCAACTATCAATACGACTATCAAATTTTAGCTGGATTTACCTGGATTTGGAAGAATTGATTTGGACTAAAAAATCATAAAAACCTATGTAAAACAATGTTTTACTGGGCCTTATTGTATTGACTTGGATTTGTCTTGGGCGGACACCGCTTCCGCCAAATTAAAAAGTCCCCGCATGGGGACTTTTGTTTTAGAAGTGAGTGATGTGCCTGCGCACATCGCGAGTGAGATTCGAAGGGTCTGGCTTGCAAGCCAGACCGCGGCCTGCAGGATGTAGGCTAATCTCACCGCTTCCGCCACCAGCGCCTATGACAGGCGCTTTTTTTTCGTCTCTCCCTAATAAAAAATCAGAATCAGGGGCAGGGCATTCACTGTTTTCGACTGATCACACTGTTTCAACCACAGTGCACCAGCACTCGCAATCGGTAGTTCTCGAAGTTTCTAAATCCAAACGCGCTTCGTGACATCCGTTCCATATGACCGGATACGTCTTGGCGAATGCAGCGGGTTGTCTGTCGCAAAACGCAATACATCTTCGACCGTCTGCAACGGCACATATCCTTTCGGCTTTCGACGCCGCGTCCGAGGAGTGGTTGCCATATTAAAAACATAAAGAGCGTCTTCCAACCCGGCCAGCACCCGAATGCTGCGCGCTCCGTCGTCTAGCGCCTCTTTTGTGTTTTTCCCGTCTCTAATAGGCGCAGTGCCCTGCCTGGCTTCACAAGTTTCAGTTTCAGGCCCGGTTGACCTGCCGCCGTGAAACACGCATTTTTGGGTGCGGCTGGTTTTCAAAGCCGGCTTTTTACATCGCTTGCCACTTCGCTTGGACATCGCCGTACGCAGCTACATGTTATCGTTCCACCACCGTTTACAGGCGTTGAAATTATATTTTTCATAACTGCCGCCATACCCCAAGAGTTTGAAGCGAACACTATGCGATTACTTTCGATTTTCTTACTGATGTTTTCCTGCGTGGCTTATGGGCAGGAACTGAATAATCCGAACAGACTGCCGCTGTGTCCAAAAGACCAAAATGCTAGGTACCATAATTGCTGGGGACCTTACCAGACTGCCAGAGGCGACAAGTATGTCGGTGAATTCGAGAATGATAAATTTCAAGGGCAGGGAACTTATTACCATCTAGCAGACAGCGAGTTCAAAGGTGACAAGTATGTCGGTGAATTCAAGAATGATAAATTTCAAGGGCAAGGAACTTATTATTTCCTAGCAGACAACGAGGCCAAAGGTGACAAGTACGTCGGGGAATTCAAGGACGGCAAGTCGAACGGACTGGGAACGTACACTTGGTCCGATGGATTGAAACATTTCGGTGAATTCAGAAATGACGATTTTCACGGAGAAGGCATAAGGACGACGGCAGACGGTAAACGCGCGGAGGGCATCTGGGAGAATGGAAAATTTATTCGTGAGGCGAAAGTCAACCTACCCAGTTTCAACAACAACTTAGCAAATAATACCGACCGTTCCGATATTGAACGTGATCGCCAGCAATTAGCCGAAGAACGCAGGAGGCTAGAAGAAGAAAAGCGCCAGCAGCAAGCGAAAAACAATAATCCAAGCAAGCAAACCACTGTCACCGACTCGCGGCGACGTTTTGCGCTGGTGATCGGAAACGCTAAATACAAAAACTCTCCCCTACGGAACCCAACAAATGATGCTGACCTGATCAGCAATGCACTCACCAGTAGCGGATTTATTGTTTCTCGATATGACAATCTGACCTACGCAAAAATGCGCGAGGTGGTAAGAACCTTCGGAGAAAAACTCAACCAAGGCGATGTCGGCTTATTCTATTTTTCCGGCCATGCAGTCCAGTATCGCGGCAAGAACTATCTGCTGCCAATCAACGAAGACTTGAAACATGCGGATGAAATACCCTCGACGGCGATGGATATCGACTTTGTTCTCGCGAAGATGGAGACAGCCAAGAATGATTTAAATATCGTTATCTTGGACGCCTGCCGCAACAATCCACTCGGCTCTGAGGCAAGAAACCTTGACCGTGGGTTGACGACCATAAGTGCGGCAAAGGGAACTTTCATCGCGTTCGCAACCTCCCCGGGAAATGTTGCGCTTGATGGTGCTGGACGAAATAGTCCTTATTCGAAAAACTTGGCTCAAGCGATTCTGAAAGGCGGCCTGACTCTGGAGCAGGTTTTTAAAGAAGTCCGGCGCAATGTAATCAGCGAGACTAACAGCCAACAGGTACCTTGGGAAAATTCTTCAATTCTTGGTGATTTTTATTTTAGGTCGGAAATCGACCTAAACGAGCCGGCACCTATAGCTGGTGATACTGTAAAAATTGGTTTCATTACCGATATGTCCGGTGTCTATGCCGATGTTGACGGACCGGCCGGCGCAGAAGCCATCAAAATGGCGATCGCAGACTTTGGTGGCAAGGTCAATGGCAAAAAAATTGAATTCCTCTCGGCAGACCATCAGAACAAAGCCGACACCGCGGCCAGCAAGGCCCGTGAGTGGTTTGACCAGCAAGGCTTAGATTTGCTGATCGGAGGTACCAACTCAGCGGCCAGCCTTGCCATGGCCAAAGTGGCAGCAGAAAAGAAAAAACCCTTCATCGCCATTGGCGCTGGGACTTCTCGGCTAACCAATGAAGAATGCACGCCATTTACCATTCACTACGCGTACGACACTCCAGCATTAGCGCGTGGCACCTCCGGTGCGCTGGTGCAGCAGGGTCTGAAAAATTGGTTCTTTCTGACTGCTGACTATGTATTTGGCATGGCCTTAAAGAGTGATGCATCAGACGGCGTGTCTAAAAGCGGCGGTCGAGTTCTCGGTTCGGTGTTCCACCCGCTCGCCGCTACCGACTTCTCGTCTTTCTTTCTGCAGGCAGAAAAATCCAAAGCACAAGTACTGGGGCTCGCAAATGCGGGTGGCGACACTGTCAATGCGATAAAGGCGGCTGCCGAGTTCGGGACCAACAAAAAGATGAAGCTTGCTGGGCTGCTGATGTTTATTAATGACGTGCATGCACTCGGACTGGACCTTGCCCAAGGGATGTACCTTACTGAAGGCTGGTACTGGGATACCAATGAAGAGTCGCGCGCATGGTCTAAGAGGTTCATGAAAAAAAACAAAAAGGCGCCTTCCATGTTGCATGCAGCCGATTATTCGGCCACTACGTTCTATCTAAATGCGGTCGAGGCGCTTGGTAATGAAGACGGTACCAAGGTAATAGAAAAATTGAAATCAACGCCTATCAATGATTTCTTCGCCAAGAACGGTGTCGTTCGCCCTGATGGCCGTATGGTGCATGACATGATACTCATGCAAGTGAAATCTCCCGCTGAGTCCAAATATGCCTGGGATTATTACAAGCCGATTCAGGTTATCCCTGGTGAAAAGGCCTTCATTACCAAGGCTGAGACCAAGTGTGCATTGTGGAAGTAGAAATTTTTATGCACCAAAATTCTCTTTGACGACTACTCGCCGTTGTCATATGTGAGCACGTAAGTGCCCAGCAGAGTTGAGCAAATGAAATAGAAACTGAAATCATAATTCGACACCAAATATTTTCGATCGACCAATATGCGTCTTCTGCCTTTTTTCTTACTGATGTTTTCCTGCGCGGCTTGGAGCGGAGCTTTAGCTAAAAAGACTGCTGATACGGACCATGCGGAAGGCCTTAACGATTCCGGTATTTTTTATTGGAAAGCAAACTCGAGAACAAGCCTACAAAGGGCTGCCATAATGATACTGACCGGCTCGTCCGATAACACCGCGGTTCTAAGAGACATTCAGTCGGGCGAGACGCTTCAAACGCTTAAACATGGTGGTGGGGTTTGGAGTGTTGCCTTTTCTTGGAATGGTCAACAGATACTTACCGGTTCTGATGATAAAACCGCTATTCTCAGAGACATTCAGTCTGGCAAGACGCTGCAAACTTGGAATCATAATGACTGGGTTTACAGTGTGGCCTTTTCGCCGGATGGCAAACAGGTACTGACTGGCTCACGAGATAAAACCGCGGTCCTCAGAGACGTACAATCGGGCAAGACGCTCCAAACGTGGAATCATAGTGATTCAGTTTCGAGTGTTGCCTTTTCACCGGACGGTAAACAGGTGCTTACCGGTTCTGATGATAAAACTGCGGTTCTCAGAGATGCTAAATCAGGAAAAATTTTACAAACTTGGAAGCATAATGGCTGGGTCAGAGGTGTTGCGTTTTCTCCAAATGGTAAACAGGTACTGACCGGCTCAGCAGATAGAACTGCAGTTCTACGAGACGTGCAATCAGGCGCCACGCTTCAAACATGGAAACATGATTATTCGGTTTTTAGTGTTGCCTTTTCACCAGACGGTAAACAGGTACTTACTGGTTCTGATGATAAAACTGCAGTTCTCAGAGATGTTGAGTCAGGAAAGACGCTCCAAACATGGACGCATGGTCTTGCGGTTTGGAGTGTTGCCTTTTCTCCGGATGGAAAACAGGTACTGACTGGTTCCATGGATAAAACCGCCGCCCTGAGAGATATTCAGTCGGGCAAGACGCTCCAGACTTGGACTCATGATGGATGGGTCTACAGCGGTACGTTTACAACAGCGGTGCTGATGGATTTGGGATCTGTGCTAGAGCAAGAGATATCAAACGTGGAAGCTGCCTACCGATCCTTACCCAAGCCACTTTCAGACCGACAATCGAAACTCGAACGCGAGAAAATTACCAAAGACGAGTTCGAATCAGTTGCCCAATTCAACCAGCGGGTGACCAAGTGGAATACCGCAGCGGAATCATTAAACGCGGACATTCAGGCACACTACGCGAAGCTTGGTCCACTCCCCCTAGACAAGCGCGCTCAAGCATTTGAACAAGCACTATCACTTACCTACGGCAGTCCTGAACTACACGATGTTCGCTACGACCCGGAAACTGCCAGATTCTTCGCCACGTTAAAAGCAAGCCTTGATCCCGAGTTAAAACGCCTTGTCTCCATTGCTGTACCTAATGATCAAGCTAGAGCGGCGAAAGCTAAGCTAACCTCGGCTGAGAATGGTCTTGAAGTCGAGTTACGCGTCACAGATCAAAATGAACTGATTTGGGGACAACCCCGCGTACGCTTTGACGGCAAGATCGTTGTCGCCGATTACATTGATGAAGATTTCGTCACGCCAGTTACAACAGCCATCGTTAGCGACCCGCAGCTTAAAATCATCCTCCCATCGCCCATTGCGAAGCTGCCCCAGGGTCCCGATGTTAAAGTAATCGACGATCCTAACCTCAATAAGCTGCAAATGGAAGTACTGCAAAAGGAGCGGGAACAGGCGGCCCTCACCGCCCGTCAGTCGGAAGAAAAACGGCTTCGCGAACGTCTCGCCGAACTAAACCGGCAGACCAAACCAGAGTTTGAAGACGACTTACCCAAGCTGCTGGCAAAAGCTCCCGCATCCAAGGCAAATCCAAAACTGCACGTACTTGCAATTGGTATTAATGATTACGCCGATGTCCCCGATGTGCCGTTTGCCGAGCGCTCCGCCCAGCAGTTTGCCGAGATTGCAAAGAAGCTTTTAGGTGCTGAACCTCAAAACGTCATTTTGCTAACAGATTCTCAGGCAACCTTAGGCCGCCTACTTGGCCGTTTAAACACTCTGTTGAATCGGCTCGGGCCTGAGGATCAACTTATCTTTTACTACGCGGGACATGGAGTACCTGCCAAGGACGGTAGCGGCGCTTTCCTGCTTGCACAAGATGGAGGCTCGGGAAGTTACGAACAACTACCTTTGCAGTTAGGGCATTTGTACAAAGCGATCGCCAAGAGCAAGGTCGGCCAAGCTAAGATTTTCATCGATGCCTGTTTCTCAGGCCGCTCGGGAAAGGACACGATCGTCTTTGAAGGCATAGCGCCTGTTGTGCCCAAGGTAGGCCAAAGTTTTCCGGATTCACAGCGTCTGGCAGTGGTCACCGCAGGTAGAGGCGATCAGTTTTCGAATCAGGACAAGGTGCGTGGGCACCGTCTATTTAGTTACCACCTGATGCGCCTACTGCTTGAAGAGGGGCCAAAGCTGAAAATTGCGCAATTACACAAACGCCTGCGAGACATCGTTCTCAATGAATCCCGGCGCATTGGTCCTGAGTTTGAGCAAGAGCCTGATTTGCAGGGTAATGGTCGGATGGTGTTGTTGGATCTTAATTAATCAAATCACAAGATAGCACGCAATTATGGTGTGCCTGACAAAAAGATTAAATAGAACGAGACTGTCGATTTTAAGAGAGAGTTCTGATAAGAGTTTGATCGAATCAGCGCACACTTAAAAATATTTGAATGCAAATTATGATCAACATCGAAGCTAAACGTAAAATATTGCAATTAGCTTGTTTTTTTCTCTTTGGTGTATTGGTTTTTTTTCATGGAGATTCTTTCGCTAATTATGATGAATGCATATTGAATAACATGAAAAATGCGACAAATCCAAGGTCGGCAGATTACGTTGCGCAGGCATGCAAAAAGAAATTTAGTAAAAAATCAGAAAATAATAAAAGTAAATCTAATGATAAAAAACCTAGAAATATTGATCCAAATGATAGTGGTTCATTCAAATTTACTCTAGAAAATGACGCTGCGCATCCATACATAAATAACTTGTCGATTGTGAAGCGAAGGGATTATGAATATGATTTTCAGGAGACCAAATTTGAGATCATGAATAAAAATTCGTTTGGAATATCAACTGTATTTGTTGGTGTAACAGAGCACGAAGGGTGCGGAGAAGCGGTTGCAGATTACTCGATTATTTACGAGTGCAGTGTTGATCAAGGTTATCGGATTTCGGCAGGATCAGGAGGTAGCGTCAATTGCGGAAGACAAATTACAGAGGGGGTGTGTGTATTTGGCTTTGTTACTGAATGGCTTCTGAGTAAAAAAGAGTTTTTAAATAGTCTTGGTTCCAGATAAATTTTTTACTGAATAAGAACAGTTTTAAAATATTAAAATTTATGCGCATATTGCCTATTTTCTTTTTGATGTTTTCCTGTTTGGCTTATGGGCAGGAACTGAATAATCCTAATAAGCTAAAGTTGTGTCCAAAAGACCAAAACGCGCGGTACCATAATTGCTGGGGAACTTTTATTCTCTCAAATGGTGACAAGTATGTCGGGGAATACAAACACGGCATGAGGAATGGACAGGGTACCTATAACTATGCCAGTGGTGAGAAGTATGTCGGTGAATTCAAGGACGGCAATCCTAACGGACGGGGAACGTATACCTTTACCAGTGGTAACAAGTACGTCGGTGAATTCAAGGGCGGCAATAAGCAAGGACAGGGAACGTTCACCTTTACCAGTGGTAATAAATACGTCGGTGACTTCAAGGACAACAAGTTTCACGGACAGGGAACCTTTACCTATGCCAGGGGCGATAAGTATGTCGGTGAATTCAAGGACGGTAATTCTAACGGACAGGGAACGTTCACCTTCACCAGCGGTAACAAGTACGTCGGTGAATTCAAGCAAGACAAGTTTCACGGGCTGGGTACGTTCGCCTTTGCCGAAGGCAGCAAGTATGTTGGCGAATTCAAGGACGACAAATTTCACGGGCAGGGAATATATACCCACGGAGATGGCAGCCGGAAGGAAGGAATTTGGGAAAATGACAACTTTATTCGTGAAGCTAAAGTCGATCTACCCAATCTCGTTAACAGTATAGCCACCAATACTGAACGAGCCGACATAGATGGCGAACGCCGGAAACTAGCGGAAGAGCGCCGCCGCCTCGAAGAGGAGAAACGCCAGCAGCAAGCAGAAAACAATGCTCCAAAAAAACAAGCCGCAGTTTCTGACTCTCGCCGTCGCTTGGCACTGGTAATCGGAAATGCAGCATACAAAAACTCACCGCTACGCAACCCAACAAATGATGCTGACCTGATCAGCAGTGCACTCACCAGTAGCGGATTTATTGTTTCTCGATATGACAATCTAACCTACGCAAAAATGCGCGAGGTAGTAAGAGCCTTCGGCGAAAAACTTAACCGCGGCGATGTCGGCTTGTTCTATTTCTCTGGCCATGCGGTCCAGTATCGCGGCAAGAACTATCTATTGCCAATTAATGAAGATTTGAAACATGCGGATGAAATACCCTCCACAGCGATGGATATCGACTTTGTTCTCGCGAAGATGGAGACAGCAAAGAATGATTTAAATATCGTTATCTTGGACGCCTGCCGTAACAATCCACTGGGCTCTGAGGCAAGAAACCTTGACCGTGGGTTGACGACCATAAGTGCGGCAAAGGGGACTTTCATCGCGTTCGCTACCTCACCAGGTAATGTTGCGCTTGATGGTGCTGGACGAAACAGCCCATATACCAAAAATTTGGCGCAGGCAATTCTCAAAGGCGGTTTGACGCTGGAGCAGGTCTTTAAAGAGGTCAGGCGTAATGTCATCAGTGAGACCAATAGTCAGCAGGTACCCTGGGAAAACTCGTCAATTCTTGGTGATTTTTACTTTAAATAATATGAGACTCTTTACTTCGCTCTTCTTGGCTTTTCTTTTTGGCGCTGTCGGAGCACAGGTACTGAATAACCCGAACAAGTTACCACTGTGCGCGGATGGCAAAACTGCATGGGTGTCACAAGAAACTTTGCCATGGCACAACTGCTGGGGTGCTTATAAATCTTCTGGTGCAAGCTATGTCGGTGAATTTAAGGATGGGCTATATCATGGGCTTGGAACATACATTCAAGGCGATTTGAAATATGTTGGTGAATTTAAAGGTGGTAACCGACATGGGCAGGGAACACAAAATAATGGCCAATATTACAAATATGTTGGTGAACAGAAAGATGGCAGATTTGATGGTCAAGGTACGCTGACTGACTACCGGGGTACATATGTCGGCGAATTCAAGGATCATGACCGCCATGGCATGGGTATATTTACTTCAACTAGGGGAAATATATCTGAGGGTGAATGGAAGTTCGATAAGTTTGTTAGGGTGGCGCGTGTCGATCCTCCCAGTCCGCCCAACAGTGTTGTACCGGAAAACAACCTCACTAACGCAGATAGTGACCGTAGGCAGCTAGCTGAGGACCAGAGACGCCTTGAAGAAAAAAAACGTCAGGCAAAATCAGTTATCGAATCGGATGATATTCAAACAGAAAATTCAAACAGCGACAATCGAAGACGCTTTGCCCTGGTGATTGGCAACAGCAACTACAACAGCTTACCCAAGCTACCCAACGCGATTAATGATGCAAGAGTAATTACTCAATCGCTCCGTTCCACAGGCTTTCAAGTATCTACACACGAAAATTTAGATTTGGTAGGGATGCAAAATGCCGTCCGCGCGTTCGGTGAAAAGTTGGGAAAGAATGACGTTGGATTAGTCTACTACGCCGGCCATGGTGTCCAAGTTAAGGGAAAAAACTACCTTATACCGGTCAGGGAGAACATCAAAAAATCATTCGAGGTGCCCTCTAGTGCCATTGATGTCGATCTTGTGCTAGCGACGCTGGAGCACATAAAAAATGACCTCAATATCGTCGTGCTTGATGCTTGCCGCAGTTCTTTCCCGGGTGAGGCGCGCGGTACCGGCCGTGGGCTGGCTACTATCGAAGCGGCGAAGGGGACGTTCATAGCGTTTGCCACAGCGCCGGGTAAGGAGGCGCTCGATGGCTCAGGCTCCAATAGTCCTTACACAAAACACCTTGCCAAACTTATCGGCAAAAAAGGATTACCGCTTGAGCAGGTCTTCAAAGAGGTCAGAAAAGCGGTTGTGGCCGAGACCAATGGCGAACAAGTCCCTTGGGAAAACTCCTCCCTCATGGGCGACTTCTATTTTGTGAAATAAGAAATGCTAACTCCAAGACTCAGCTTTTTTCTGGTCGCGCTTTGCTGTCTTGCCACAGCTTATGCTGAGGAATACGGCAAGGGATTGGTGTTTTCTACCGAAGAACAGCTTCAAGCCTTGCCGAGGGTTTCAAAATATCGTGCCTACCTGCCTCCTAGCGTCGATTTATCGTGGCGCTTTCCAGTTGCAGGCAGCCAAGGTAAACAGGGTTCGTGCGTAAGTTGGGCGGTCGCTTACGGCGTCAGAAGTTATTACGACTTCGCAACAGCAGGAAGAAACCCAAACGCCTCATTAGCTTTCAGCCCAGCTTTCATCTACAACCAGATAAGAGATAAAAACAAAGGTTGTCTCAGTGGGACCGGCATTGTTGAATCATTGAATCTCGTTCGCGACCAAGGTGTGCCGAGAATGAGCGATTTTCCGTACAACGAATCTGATTGCTCCCGCAAGCCGTCGGACGTTGTCAAAACTCGTGCTGCCCAATTCAAGATACGTGGATCAAAGTGGCTAAGCGATATCGAAAGTGTCAAAGGGGAGTTGTACCGAGGCCATCCTGTTATCGTGGGAATGAAGGTGTCTGCATCCTTTGATGATCTGCAAGGGCAGACTGTGTATAACGACGAACAGTCGCAAGACACAGGAGGCCATGCCATGGTCATTACCGGCTACGACGACAATCGTCGTGCCTTCCGTGTGTTGAACTCGTGGGGACCCCAATGGGGAGAGAATGGATTTGCCTGGATAGGCTACCGAGCCATGGCCCGTCGTGGGAAGGAATTTTTCACCATGGACGTTGCGGCCATACCCGAGCCAGAACCGACACCAGAACCACCTCCGCCACCACCCCCAGCGCCACCGCCACCGCCACCGCCAGGGCCACCGCCTAGCCCACCCAAAGTGGATAAGCGGGAGGTCCAAACAATTGCTGAAAGTATTGAGTGCGGTTCGATCAAGGCGATGGTGTCAGAAAAGGGGGAAATATCACTCTCGGGATTCGCAGGCGAGCAGTCCGCGATCGATGCCATCGTGGCGAAGTTAAAGAATCTCGACGGTGTACGTAGCGTAGGCGCGAAAGTGCAAACACAGCCGTGGCCCTTGTGTGAGGCCATGAAAACCTTGGAACTCACAAGCCGCGACCCCAAGCGCCTGTCTTTATCGCTAGCAGGTCAGACCACAACGGAATTACGCGAGAACGCAAAGCTCGCCTTTGATATTAAATTCGAAACCAAGGGCGCCTATTTGTATGTCGATTATCTGCAAGCAAACGGCGAGGCGGTGACACTGGAAAGAGCGCAGCAAGTCGTCGGTAACAAGACACTGCGCCTGCCCCCGGGAGGTAAAAGGTTCGTTGTCCAGCCTCCGTTTGGGGCCGAGTTATTGGTGGCGATTATCTCGCCCACACCACTGCTCGACGAAGGTACGCGCTATGACAATGATCGGGAATACTTGAGTGTATTGCGTCAGGCCCTGCTAGGTTTATCACCCACGCAGCGCGCTCAGGTGATCTCGTCTACTATTTCCATCAAGACGCTTGCGAGGTAGCGCCATGAAAAATCTCTTTTTTATTTTGACAATAAGCCTGTTGGGTCTTTGCAGCGGTGCGATTGCTGAGGTGAAGTCGGCCGAGGAAATTATTGATGCTTTAAAGCCAAAGCCATTGACGCGTGGATGGCGCGGCTTGCGTGTCGAGGATGCACCCAAGCCCAGCACCGATCTGACGATTAACTTTGAATTCAATTCAGCCAAGCTCTCACCGGATTCGCTGGAGCAGTTACAGCAGCTTGCCACGGCATTAAATAGTGAAGAAATTCTGCCTTACCGAATCAAGGTTACCGGGCACACGGATGCGGTTGGATCCGATGCCTACAACATGGACCTCTCCAAAAGACGTGCTCAAGCTGTGGTGAGTTATTTGTCCTCGCAACTGGGTGTGAATGTCTCCCGATTATCCTCGACAGGAATGGGGAAAAGAGTATTGAAGCTGCCTGATGATCCGGGACATAGCGCCAACAGGCGGGTGGAGATTACGCAGATCGGGAATTGAGGTGTGCAGTACAATTAATCAGTATTTTTTGGGGGCGAGATGATTACGAAACGTAAACGGTTAAATACGTCTTTACGAATAATTTTCTCGGTAAATTTTCACACTCCTGGATCACCAACAGCCCGTTGGTGAGTTGGGTAAATTCTTCAATTTTTGGTATTTTTATTTTAATGACATGAGACTTGTTATATCAATTTTTCTAGTCCTTTTCTCTGTGAGCGTGATAGCGAAGGATGCTACGTTTGATAAATACCCTTCGTGTGACAAAGACGGCAAGGGATTAAATGTAGATAAACAGAAGCCTTACAGAAAATGTCACTTAGATCTAAATATGGACGTTTCTGGCCACAAATTTCTTAGAGAAGACGACATTCCAAGGGTGGCCTATAACGTCAACATCGAGGTTTTCCCTTCCGAAGATGGACTCACTGGCGTGGGCGAGATTGTATGGCCGAGTGGTGTCAGATATCTTGGGCAAATCAAATCTGGCCTTCCTTTCGGGAAGGGAAAGGTATTTTTTCCAAAAGAGTGGCCAGTTGATTCATATACAGGAGATTTTTCAAACACAGCATCTAAAGTATATTCGACTGAGAAGTATTGGCCAGGACAATTTGATTCGCTCTTGCCAGGTTTGATAAACGATATGTCCAATAAAAAATCGGATGGTAGTCGTGACGAATATTCACTTTTCTTGATGGAGTTTTCTCCGATTCTCATGAACGGTAAAGGAGAATTAGTCTATCGCGACGGGAAAAAAATCATTGGTATTTTTGAAAATGGGATCCATCTAGAAAAGAAAAGCGACTAGCGGGCTGCTGTCAGCAGCCATTTTGACATGGAGAATATCTTGCAAGTGTCGGTGCACTCAGGCAGAGCTATGGTGGTTGTGAGAGACCAAATGAGAATCAAAGTTTTACCACTATCGATTTTGTTTGTAGTTTCGATTTAATCGACGACAAACAGTCTAGTTCATTTGTAAGGCGGTCTGAGGACTCACTGATTGAACAAAACTAGAAGTTTTTCGGCTAAATCAATCGTTAGAAGCTCTTGATTTTGCTTGGTCCCGCGGCGCACAGCTGCGCTGGCCGGCCATAAGACTTGGCTTTATTCGGCGTCTCGCTAGTTATTCCAGCAATATTTTCGGTTGGCGCTCTTCTGTTGGACGCAGGTCGCATTTTCGCCCGGCGTCACTTTGCCTGGCGCCCATTTTTCGCCGACTTTTACATAGGTTACTCGCGGCTTGAACCCTTTTTCGCACTCTCGCAAGCAAGTTGCATGGCCGGCATAGAAATTTGGCGTCTGAAATCCCGCGAAAGCACCACTGACGTTGCCGCATTCTACGACGGTGCCGGCGCCCAGGCTTTCGATCATTTCACCCGAATCGGCATTCGCGATCCAACCGACGGCTTGGTATTCCCCACAGCCGGCATGAGCGAGCGGCGAGAAAAGCAAGGCGGCGAATGTGACAGCCGAAAAGGCTCTTAACGATGTTAACAGGATGGACTTCATTCGCATTTCAAGTTCCCCTTCAAATTGAGTTGCCGGTGGCGTTCCACACCGTAAGTTTTACAGCCCATATTGCCAAAGTATCTATTGTTGAATAGAGAGACCTCGCCAGACCATTTTTATCGAACCACCGAGCTTCGAAGTTCAGCGCTTTATTTGTCCATCAACAAAAAATGCCTCACCCGTCCCAGCCGATAGACCATCACCCAAATCTTCGGACGGGGAATAAAGCATATTGCCAAGGATTCTTCCCTTGCCGTTGTACTTGTCATCCTTGAATTCGCCCATGTAGACGGCCCCCGATTTGCTCAATTGGAGCATACCGAAACCACTTTTTACGCCATTTTTCATCTCGCCGGCAAACCATGGCGCTGCCGACAGACGAGCATAGCCGTTAGGTATGCCATTTTTTGCCTGCGTAAATCCTGAATTGGTCGCGTGATAAATAAGAATTGAACCGTTCGGATATCCTCCTGAGGCATCGCCAAGCACAAAGCCGTCCGCAATTGGTTCTGCGATGTAGCAGCGGGATTTGGTCTGCACCATGGATTTTTCTTCATCAAATCCCGAGCATTTAGGTTTTGAAAAATCAATTTGTAATTCAAGCGGTAGATTTTTGATCGAACCCGATATTTGATTAGGTTTGAATACTGTGGGGTCTCCCGCCAGTTGCCCTTCGACATAGCGAGCGACGGTGATCTGATTTTTTTGCAGCTCGACGCCCCAGCCATGTTTTTTTCCGCGCCATATCTCGCCAATATAAGAGGGGGACGCAGTATTCGTCGGCAGTGCGCCCAAACAGATATTGAAATTCTCATCACTCATTTCGTAGCAAGAATTCAGGCTGATTTGCTCTGCCTGCCGCACCATGAATGTATCAGGTGCGCATCGATGTAAACGTGGCATCACATATTTATCGTGAATCCACATGCCGCCTTGAACTAAGACTCGACCATCGGCTGTTCGCTGTACTAACCTTGCAGATTCACCCTCAAATTCAAAAATACTTTCTAACTTTCCCCCATGCGTTGAATTAAACAGCGTTTCTCTTCCTCGAGTCGACTGAGTCACATTGATTTCATAAAATGACTGGAAGCCAAAATTATGCTCGCGCATATAAAGCTTGCCTTGAGAGGTATACCATTTCACCGCCACCTTGAAGGAATTGTTGATTTTCCCTTCGCAATCATCGCTGTACCAGACGCCGAGTATGGGACGGTTATTCGCTTGCGTGTCTGAATTCCTTGATTCTCTACCGTCGGTTACTGTGTTGGCCGGCGTATTACCTCCGCCTTTGAGCGCTGCCAGGGCTACCTCAGCGGCCGCTCTGTAGCGGCCCGATGGAAACTTGGCGAGATAGGCCTGATAAGCCGAAAGGTTATTTGATTTTTGTGTGATGACCCAGGCCTCATCATCAGCATCCAGCCTGGCGTTGGACGAACCGCCGCATTCTGCAAAACAGAAATCACCGTCGATACTTCCCTCGATCCACGGTTCCTGCTGGCCATTGGACGCTTGCTTTACACCCGCGACGACTTTTTTCAGGACCTGCTCAATCGGTTGATCGGCCAGCTTGAGTTGCTGCAGTAGCACGCTGGTGTAGAGGCCATTACGGCCATCGCCATCAGCGGCCTCGCCTCCCGGGCGGGTCGCAAAGGACATCAGCGTGCCCGACGGTACATTTTCACGGCTCAAGCCGCGAGTGGTCGAGCGAAAGCGACGGGAATAGGGGTTGTTGCGGCAAGCATCGAGGAATACCAGATTCATGCGAGTGCCTGATTCAGCCAACACATCCATTAACTGACGCGTAGATAGGCTCTGCATGGGCACATCTTCTTCACCCTCAATATCCGCATCAACTGCTGGCAGATAATTCTCGCCTTTGATTTGGAGGCCATGGCCAGCATAGAAAATCACAGCTACGCTGCCGGGTACCAATTTGGAACGGAACTCGCGCAACATCGGACCGATTTGTTTGGTGGTCAGATTCGTTCGTTCGATGACAGTGAAACCAAATCCCTTGAGGCTTTTGGCAAAATCCCTGGCGTCGTTTTCAGGATTACGGAGCGGCGAATTTTTGTAGGCAGCATTTCCGATCACGAGCGCTACTTTGGGTGCCTGCTGGGCCAAGCCATCGCACGCGGTAAAAAAAATCAGGCTTTGTAACAGGACTGAGGCGCAGTAGAGCAAGATGTTTTGTTTCATTCAGCACCTCAAATAATTTCCTGGAATTTTATGTTCTGAAGCGCGCCAGAGCATCACTGCTATAGCTGATCAACCAGCGTAATTTCAACACGCCGATTGGCTGCATTTTCTGGTTCCGCGGGAAATTTGAGTTCGCGCTTACCTTTACCCTCTGAAAGAAGTTGTGCCGCCTTTACGCTTTGCTGACTGGATAAATAATTCACCACAGCCGCTGCACGGCGCTTGGATAATTCCATGTTGTAGACATCGGAACCGACGCCATCAGTATGGCCGACGATTTTGTAGCGGAATCGTGCCAGAGCCGGATCATTGAATGCTTTAGCCAGCTCGACTAGCTGCTGGATCGAATCCCCCGACAAGCGAGCAGAGTTGTACTCGAAATTAATCGTGATGTCTGTTGTGGGCTTCGGCGCATCTTCTATCCGCAAACCCCGCATCAGCGGCTTGGGTTTCAGTGCGCGAATAAGCTCTTCGGCGTCTTTGGTCTGCGCCACAGCAGTGAAACTGATGCACAGTACAGAGGCCGTGATCAGGGACAGCAGAGTTTTTAGCATGGGTAAACGGAGTAGGGATTTCATGGCCTGGCTCATTTAACGCTTGGTAGTCTTGAGTGGAAAAGTCGCCGTGAGAACGTTGGTCTGTTCTGCCGCGGGTAGCTGGAGCAAAGTCTGTCTTAACAAGCTCAGAAAGTTACGGTCATCGCTACCCGGCGCAGGCACATCAAACAGCGGCTTGCGCGAGGTGATGACGATCAGTAGTTCATCGCCAAATGGCTCGCCGATAACGAAACGCTTGGAGCCCTGACCCAGCTTGATCATCTGTCCGGAGGTGTATTTTTCACCCCATACCAGTGGGACAGCATCGCCACTGGCCTGAAGGTAGCTGACGTAAACATATCCGCCGATATCAGGCATCTTGATGTCGAAAGCCACGCGCTCGCCGTCCTCCAGCACGGCACTCTTCTTGCCCGGTAGGCTGATCCGCATCGCACCGTTGTCACGTCCGGTCATTGACAGCGTTTGGTAGGCCTCGCAGAGCGGCCAGGGTGCAGGTGTGACTTGTATGTCGATCTTTGTAACGCCTTCCAGCTTGCCCAGATCGCGCTGTAAAGACTGCAATTTATCCATCGACCCGGTATAGCCGCGCAGCGTCAAAACACCAGCGCTTGATACCGTGGCACTGATCTGACTGCAGTCGACTCGAGCAACGATAGCCTGTGCCTTGCGGCTAATTGCCTCGGCAGTGGGCTTGGGAGGCGGCGGTGGCGGAGGGGGTGGCGCAGGCGCAGGTGCAGGCGGTACAGGTGGTGGCGGAGGGGGTGAGGGCGCAGGCGGTGCAGGACGAGGCTCAGGATTGACCTGAGCGGTCGGCATGTCCATGACATAAAATTCGCGTCCGCGTTGCGCCATCGCTCGGTAACCCACCCAGCCGAAGCCTCGATCGCCCCATGACTCACCCCAGGAGTTGAGTAGTCTGAAAGCCCGGCGATGATCGTCATAACCGACGATTACCATCGCATGACCTCCGGTGGAATTCGAACCTTCATCGGCATAAACCGCAGGACCACGGATTTCATCGAATGTGGGTGACACCATCATTGCGACAATCACTGGGTGACCTCGATACAGCGCCCCTTTGACTCCCTCAATGTCGCCGCGTCTGATCGCACTCCAGCCACGGATAGCATTACGTGCCGCTGAGTTCTTGACATCGTTGCCTGGTATGCGGCCACAATTTGATTCGGAATAGGGAAATTCGGACAGGCGCGCTACGCCTTGACGACTGAGAAGATTCAATGCGTTGACGATGCTGCTGCCGGCGTCGCAGTTACTCGGATCGCTCCTGATCTGGTTGTATACGTAAGCCGGACTGAAAGCATTTGTGCGGTCTAGCTTGCGTCCTTGGGCTATACCCTGGTAATAGCTCCGCGCGCCATAGGCTACCGCCCAGCCAACGCAGGATCCCTGCATGCCCTGAGCACCGGGTACCGGAAAATAGTCCGGTAGATTGACCCGCTCTGGAAGGAAAGCTCGGTAGGTGGGTTGCGTTGGAAAGCTTGCATACTCTTCTTGAGAAGTGAATTCCAGTCCTTTGGAAAATCGGTTCTCTTGAGCGGTCGTAATCTGCGTAGAGAAAAGCAGAACGAGCAGGGTGCTGAGATTTTTCATCAAAATATCACCACCAACGGTAGCGATACTTGAACGCCACGGACTGATCTGCACAGGGATTGAGCCCGCGCGCTGGCGGATGCCCACGTAAAGCCGCCGTTGCTGCCTTGTATTATCTCTTTACTACCTGAGGTGGCTGCGCTGGTTAAGCGAGCCCGCCATTTCGCGACGATCATTTTCATGGAGGCTTGAGGTGAGGTTGTTTTATTTATGCTGATCTCAGCGGAAAACCGTCAGGGGCTTTGACTCCTGCGCCGATTGAAATGCTTCGGGCGATAAAATCTCAGGAACCCGTTGCAGGTGGTGTGGGGACCAAGGCGCTACGTGCGATAAAGTTACCAAAATTGAAATAATAACTACTGCGTTTAAATAATATATCGATAGTACCTCTTTATGCAGAATGGGGAATGCCTTAAGAAAACCCTGTGCATTTGACAACCGTCCGAACAGACCATTGAACGGTTACACGGCGACTTGAGGTGAATTAGGGAGATGCTGAGTAAACCCACTTCTTAAAGCGAGCCAGCGCAGCTCTGCGATGCGGGGATAAGAGTAATCGAAGGTTCGTCTTGATTAATCAGCTGCGAAAGTTTCCGGTTTTGTTAAATCAGCGCTTCTTTAGTTCGCCTCATCCAATTTGAGTCAGAAGTCTATGGTCCGATTGCGCATCATGCGACAGCGACGATCCACAAAGGGGAAGCATTACAGCGTGAATGGGCGAGGTGCTCGCATCCGAGCTCACATGACTAAAGCGCACGAAGTGTTGGTGCCCTTTTGCCGGCTACGGGGTGTTGCCACCCCGAGCTTTCATTTGTGGAAGAGGCGCCTTGGCAAAGCGGCAGCCTCGCTCCCGGTTTGTTTAACCAAACAAGATCGAAAACATTTATCGCAACTTACATGTTTTCTGCGCTTCTTGATAAGCTTTGCCTGCCCCTGAGATATCGAAAATTCCCATATCCCCCCCAAGCGAGGACTTGATAGCGAGTTTTTTCTTCGTCAGGATTTTTTTCATGAACGCGGAAGCGTCTTTTGGACGAATCGTCGCTTGCGAAGGATTCCAATTCCAATCTTCTTCAGTTGCGGCATCAGAATCAAGACGAATTATGACGCCCATATCCATAGCCATTACGCCAGTTTGCCCTTGGCTAGCATATTGCCAATAAAGAGAAAATTTGCCTTCGTTGTCGCATCCGAAAACAAATTCGAGCGCACCGCTCAACCTGGTAGCACTGAACCAGAGATTAAACACCTTGTCATCGAAGGGGTCTTTCTCGATCGATTTAGTCCATGCGCCAAAAGCGGGCGTACACAACAAAGTTATAGAAATGGCTAGAAGGCAAGCTCGGGACCGAACTAGCATAATATTCTCCTCAAGTTGAATTAAGTCGTTACACGAATATGCCGGGATGACTATAACGCAAGACAACTCAAGTGATTCAATTTGTGGTTGAAAATTTGATTTAACTGCAAACGGAGTCATGCCCGACCCATCAATTGTCCCCAATCCGATAATGTTCACCCAATGCGACAAAGAGTGCACCGATTATCTTGCGGTAGACTTCATAAACCAGACTGTCACCAACTCGGGTGACCTCTATTGCGTAACTTTCCTCGCAGCCTTCCAGTGGATCGCTTGCCCCCGTCGGCAACATGTGAAACACATATTATAAAAAAGTAAATTTTATTTTCTGCCCGCATCAGATTCGAACAAAGGCAAGATGAAGCTGTCTGGCCAGACAAGCGCTGGATACGCTGATATTGCCAATCAGCTAAATTTTGGGAGTTGTTTCCTTTTGAACAAATCTTGAATTGGACTTCTCACTTAATCGAAGGAATTCATATAGAAAAGGCCGACAGTGCCCCACATCATATGCAGTTTGCAGATCTGAATTCAGATTGCAGGCAAGGTGATATTGTATGAATCACGATACCTACAAGATTCAATTGGCGACGAAATTTTGGGAGTTAGATGATGCGTCCGGCCTAATTCGTGCGATGGATTTCATTGGGATTGCCTGTTCAGACAACATGGCTGGTATTCATTTAAATTGAATTAAACCGAGATACTCCGGAAATTGAGTCCATACGGCATGTATACAATTGTCTGCCAATGCCGGTTCTTCTGAGATCATGAATAGAATAGTAATGAAATATGTCATGAAAATATTACGCTGCCAAATATGTGGAAAAGGACGGACTGACAAAAGCTCAGATTGCTGTTGCGACGATGATGCGCGCTTAGTTCGGGCAGGTATGAAACCGAACAAAAAGTGGATGCCATTTTCCAGGCGTGGTGTTCAGTTTCTGTCAATTCTTGTTTTTGGCTATTTCATTGTTTTTGGAACGTCAGAGATAAATACCAGTGCAATGGCTCAAGTAAAAAATACCGAGGCCAATAAGCTGCCAGAGTCGGAAAAAAATCAGCAGCTGGTAACACAGTTGATGAACACGTGTTTCGGTAAAGAGCCAAAGCTTCCACCTACCGTAGGAGAAGATACGTCAGATATCCTGAAGTTGGGAAAAGCTATTGCAAGGCAAAGCACCGACATAGTGGCGGAACTGGCCGGCTTGCCCAAGCTTACTGATAGCGACCGAAAAAATGCGGGTGACGATCTGGCGAAATCAATTTACGAAGACTATGGCCAGCCAAAGGCAGGCGTGTCTGGACAGCGAGTGGAAAAGCTCTCTGCAAAGCTTCTGGAGTCAACAAAAAGACCCACGGATCTTTGCTGCAATTTTCAGGTCCTTCCGTCAAGAGATTTCAATGCCTACATGGGGCCTGGAGGCCGGGGGTTTGTTATGGAAGGCTTGATCAGCAAGACTCGGTCGGATGATCAGCTTGCCTTTGTGATCGCGCACGAGATTTCCCACGCTTTGCTGGAGCATCCAGAAAAATCGATGCGTATTTTGTTGGCTGCAGGTCGTATCGGCAAAGATCTGACCGGCACAGATGCCGGTGCAGAGGCCTCTGAACTGATTGCTTCAGCAACGACAGACCTGCTCTCAAAAGCCTACTCCCAAGATGAAGAATATGAAGCTGATCGTTTGGGCTTGTGCCTGACTTACCTCGCTGGATTTCAGCACAAAGGCGGATCAGAGTTCATGGATATCCTGAGCCAGGTCACTAAAGAAAAGTCGGTACCAAGCGGCGGTGCAAAGCGAATTACCTACGATTTGTTTACCTCGCATCCGCCTTCTGCAGACAGAAAAAAATATCTGGATTCTTTGTCAAAATTGATTGCAAAGCAAAATAGTACCAATAAAAAATGAGATTTTGCGCCAGTTGCGAGAATGTGAACGAAGAATCATCCAATGCTTGTGATGATTGCGGTGGCTCGGTCTTTGTTCGCGCGCTTGTGATTGGAAGATCGACTGCGTGTGACCTCACCATCAACGATCAAAGCGTAAGCCAACAGCATTTAGCGGCCGCTGAGATCGGCCAGGATATCCTTGTCCGAGATCTGAATAGCACCAACGGCACTTATGTTAACGAGCGCAAGAACAAAATTAGCGGTAGTGCTCGTGTTAGTCCGAATGACACTCTCGTTCTCGGCACTTACCAGCTTTCAGTAGCGGAAATCTGCCGCCAACTGGCGGCGCCAGCCAATCACGCGCCCAATGCCGCTGTTTCAAGCCCCGCGCCCTCAAAAGCAGACAATGGGAAAATCTCCTACATCGTCGGTCGCGATCCCGAGGCTGACTTTACCGCCGATGTTCCCACAGTCTCTCGACGGCATGTCCAGTTAAGCAAGGTGATGCAGGGTTGGGAAGTAAGCGACCTGAATAGTTCGAATGGTACCTTTCTGAACAGTAAAGCGAACAGAATCGACACGCCGACATTGGTAACAATCGATGACGTGCTGTTTCTCGGTACGTATCGATTGCCGGTAAAGCTGCTCGTTGATACTTTATCGACATCCAGTAGAAATACCTCAAAGGCTTCCATTGATTTGCAGCCTGAGAAGCCCGTGGTTATCGGGCGATCCGACCAGTGCGATGTCTTGCTTCCCAATCCCCAAATAAGCGGTCGGCACGCCAAACTGACCCTGCTTGAAAATGGCCGTGTGCTGGTTGAGGATTTGGGAAGTTTGAATGGAACCTATGTGAATGGCAGGCGCATTGTCAGAGAGGAGACCTCACTCGACAGCCAGATCGCAGTCGGATTTATCGCTCTTGATATCAATAGCAGAAAAAGGCTTGCTGCCAATGCCGGACATCATGCCATCAGACTGGATGCCCTGCGCATCAAACGCTCAACCACACACCGAGTGACCGGAAAAGATCTGACACTGTTGGATAACGTCGACCTCTCGATTTTTCCGTCCGAGCTGGTCGCCTTGATGGGCCCATCCGGTGCGGGCAAAACCACCTTGTTGCAGATTCTGTGCGGAGAAGAAGCGCCAAGCAGCGGCGAGGTACTACTAAACGGCGAAAATCTTTTCGATAATTTTGATCGTTATCGGAGTGCTATTGGCTACGTGCCGCAAGATGACATCTTGCATAAAGATCTCACGGTTTACCAAGCGCTCTATTTTTCAGCCCGTATGCGCCTGCCGCCCGATACCACGGAATCGGAAATCGATCGACGGATCAATCAGACACTGCAAGAGCTCAACCTGACAGATCAAAAAGACCAGCTGATCGGTTCCGTAGAAAATAAAGTATTGTCAGGCGGCCAGCGCAAGCGCGTGAATCTGGGCGTTGAGCTGGTGTCAGATCCTGTTCTGCTTTTCCTCGATGAACCCACCTCGGGACTATCCTCAAGCGATACCGCAGACATCATTACGGTGCTACGCGAGCTGGCCAATCGAGGCAAAACCATCATCTTGACGATACATCAGCCCTCGGTAGAGGTGTATAACAAGATGAATTATGTATTGCTGCTTGCCAAAGGCGGTCAGCTTGCATTCTTTGGGCCGCCCAATCCTGATTCTTTCAACTATTTTGAGGTGTCCAAGCAAACGCCAGATGAAGTTATTTCCAATCTGGATAAAAAAGCACCCAAAGATCTTTCGGAGTCATATCGCAAGTCACAATTTTTCTCAGACTATGTGAAGGACAGGCAAGCCGATCAAGAGACGCATCGCAATACAAACAACAACAAGCATCAAAAAGCAAATTCATTTCCTTTTGCGCAATTTTTGACGCTCTTCAAAAGATTCTGCCTTATCAAACGCCGCGACAAAGAAAATCTCATCTTCCTCAGCTTGTTCCCAGTCGCAATCGGTCTTCTGATAGGCAGCCTCTCTACAGATACGCTGGGATTTTCTGTGCCGCTATTCATTATGGTGCTGGCGACAATTTTTTCAGGTTTGCTCAATGCTTGCCGAGAAATTGTTGCGGAGCGGGCGATCTTCAGGCGTGAACGCCGAGTCAATCTGCAGATAATGCCGTACTTGATGTCCAAAATAGTCTTGCTTTGGACGATAGGTTTGTTTCAGAGTTTGATCTTGATTGTTGTAATGCGCAGCATCCTATCCCTCAATGCGAGCACTGCCGAGGTATTCGCCGTCCTTGCGGCGACCTCGCTGGCATCGACCATTATCGGTCTACTGATTTCTGCCGTGGTAGTTGCAGAGACTCAAGCGATGTCATTTACTAATCTCGTTTTGATTATTCATCTGGTGATGGGCGGCTGTGTTTTCCCTCTGGATCAAGATTGGAAAAAAGTTCTTGCCTCACCGATGGTCAGTCGCTGGGCAACCGAGGCTTTATTGGATGCTGAGCTGAGAGGCATGGACAGCAGTGAGCAACGTGCTGCATTCAAGCTGCGGGAAATTGAAGCAAAAGGTTTAAGGTCAGATGATTTTGCTAAAGATCTGTTTTTTATTTTTGGCGTTTCTCTTGTGACTTTGCTCGCAACGACTGCTGTACTGTCGCGCCGATCCCGGAGTAAAAAGATTTGACCGTATTGGTATTGAAAAAGGGGTAGTTCATGCGCTGCATGCTATGTGGAACCGCGAATCTCGAGGATGCACACCAGTGCAATCAATGTGGATCTGATTTGTCCAAAGAAGCAAAGCCGTTTTTAACCGGCCGCAGCACGCCGGCGCCCACCATACTCGTTGCCAACGCCCCCCAGCCTGTCAAGCGCGATGTTGGTACTAAAACTGAATATATTGTTTCCGGACGTGACGCGGACATTGCCGGCACTCCGGAGTCGGCGGGTGAGATGACTGGTTATGAGAGCGCAGTGAAGACCCAATACATTTCCCCGGATGATGCCGCTGCAGTAGCGTCGCAAGTCTCCCACAAGCGGAAGCTTGCGGGATTTCTTGTGTCTTATACCTGGAATGTTTCAGGTGATGCTTTCGGCCTTTATGAAGGCAAAAACAGTTTTGGGTCGTCCCATGCAGTTGATTCACCAATTCCCTCTGATCGTGCGATGAGTGCAGAGCATTTTGTCGTCATGGTGCGGGGCGGTCGAATCAAAATCAAGGATTCGACAACAACCAATGCAACGATGGTTGATGGTGTCGAGATCTGGGGAGATTCAGCCGATGCGACCCATGGATCAAGAATAAAAGCAGGTGAGACTGAATTTATACTGACGCTGATTCCATAATTGCCCATCTGTGTCCTTTGCTGCTCTTTGCAGAGCGTGGGCTGGTTTGCTCTTCGGTGCGATTTCGCGGGTGCCTCAGGCTTCGCAGGAATTGTGCCTGACGTCCTTGTATGCCACTGCATAGCTTCGCCCTGCGCTGTTTATAGAGATACGATGGGCTTGGTCTGTCTTGGTTTCAGCCTTGTTTTGCGCAGAACAAAAAAGAGGAGGTGACTGATGTCATCCAGGGTATTTGTCGGTGAGGGAAGCGATCGGGGACAAGTGAGGAAGGAAAATCAGGACGCCACCAGTTTCTATCGAACCAGTGATGATGTTTGGACTTTGTTGATTGTGTGCGATGGGATGGGTGGTCATGCGGGCGGCAGGCAGGCGAGCGCGATCGCATCCCAGGGTATTGGGCAGGGATTCGCTGATCGAGTGGGGGCTAGCGCTCCGGCGCACGCATTGAGAGACAGCATCAAAGCGGTCAATCGAGACATCGTTGAATACGCTGAGGTCAATACCGAGCTTAGAGGTATGGGGACCACCTGCGCGGTCCTCGCAGTGGCTGGCGATAAGGCATACATCGCTCACGTGGGAGACAGCCGCGTTTACCGCATTCGCCCTGGCTCGGTTGAACAGATCACCAAGGACCATTCCTACGTCCAGCGAATGATCGACAACGGACTCCTCACGCCCAAGCAGGCAGAAGCACATCCTGATGCGAACCGGCTGTTGCGGTGCCTGGGCGGACATTCTGAGGTTGAGGTTGATGTGATCGGGCCTGAGCCGGTGATGGCTGGGGATCGTTACCTGCTTTGCTCGGACGGGCTGTGGGGAGAGCTAAGTGCGGTTGAAATCGCGGCGATGTCCGTGGCTTTCCCGGCACAAGATGCGGTGAATCGTTTGATTAATCTGGCGAACGAGCGTGGTGGCGCCGACAATATTTCTGTTCAAATTTATCATCAGGGCGACGCCCACCCACCGACGGGCACGTTTTCTCCTGAAAAATTCTTAGTCAAACAATTTTCTGATGCGTTAGATGCAAGCCTGGGTGAGGAAAACAAGACAATAAGCAAAACAGCGTTCAGTAATCCCGGCATCGGCATCATTAGCGCCATAGCGATTACCGTAATTTGTTTTTTGATGCTTTTATTGAGTCGTGATAAAAAAGGCGATTCCCCAACCGAGGTTGGGCAGCCGACTGCTGGCATTGAAAAGCTGCCAGAGAAAGTACCGGCGGATGGTGCTGATTTTTCAAAGGCTACTGATGTATCAGCGGCGAAAGAGCGTGATTCGGCCAAAGACAAAAAGTCACCATCCAAGTCGGCCAAGCCGACAAAGCCCGATTGAAAAATAGACAGGCCAATTTTTACGTATGATGAATGCCGTGGATTCAATGAAAAATTTTTGCTTGGCTTTACTGCTGATCTTTGGCGCGACGTTTTATGGCTGCGTCAGTCTGGTGTTGAGTCCAAGACAGCAGGTTGTGATGTCCGCCCTCCAGGCGATGTGTGAAACAAAAAATACGAAATCCTTATCGCCCTTTGTCACGGACGACGCGCGGCTAGTTTTGGACGTAGCTGACCCGCTTGTAAATGTTTTGGAAAGAACGGGTATTTTTCGTTTGTCCGACCAGATAGCCGCTGCTTGTCAGGATAAAAGTGTGAAATTCGGAGATGAGATTAAAGTCAGCGATGACAGGTATCTTGTTCGATTGTCTTCCGACGAAAAAAAGATAGCTTATGAACTTGTTGTGGTTAGAGAGCGTGGTGACTGGAAGATTTCTTCTGTTAAAAGATAATCTTCCTCAAGCTGTATGCAATTCAACAGATAAACATTGAAGCAATGAGAGCATTTACCTTCTGCTGCCTGCTTTTGGTCTTGTCCGCCTGCCAAAGGCCGGCTGCGAATTCAACCACAGGCGATCTTGGCGCCGCTGACATTGGGCGACTGATTTTTCACGATGTCTCTCTTTCTGCGTCCGGCAAGCAGTCCTGCGCCAGCTGTCACTCACCCCAGCACGCACATGCACAGCCGAATGCGCTGCCGGTGCAGTTTGGCGGGCCGCTCCTGGATCAGCCGGGTACTCGTGCGGTGCCATCGATCCGCTATCTTGCTGATACGCCGCCGCTCGGCTTCAATGAGGAGGGAACGCCCTTGGGTGGGTTCAATCACGATGGCAGCGTTGATACCTTTGCCGCTCAGGCAGAGCGTCCCTTGCTCGCTGCAAATGAGATGGCAAATCTCACGCGCGAGGCCGTCGTGGAAAAACTTCGCAAAGCAGGCTATGCGGTTAAATTTCGGCAGGTCTTTGGTGAAACAAGTCTGGATCAAGTGGATACTGCATTCGCGATGCTGGGCCTCGCTCTGGAGCGCTATCAGCATGATTCGCCTGAATTTCAGCCATTCAGCTCAAAATATGATGCCTACCTGGCTGGCAGGACGCAGCTGAGCGCTGCCGAAACACGCGGTCTGGCGCTTTTTAATGATGAGAAAAAAGGCAATTGTGCTGCCTGTCACCCAAGCGCTAAACGCGAGGATGGCAGACCACCGTTGTTTACCGACTTTACCTACGATGCGCTGGGTCTTCCTCGTAATACGGCAATTCCTGCGAACACAGACCCGGGCTACGCAGATCTTGGTTTGTGCAAATCAGGCCGGTCTGGCCGTCCATCGCAAGACATCCACTGCGGCAAATTCAAAGTACCCACCTTGCGTAACGTCGCCACAAGGCAGGTGTTTTTTCACAATGGACAAATAAAGAATCTCCGTGATGCTGTTGCTTTTTACGTCAGTCGCGATACGCGACCTGAAGATTGGTATCCACGGAAAGCCGGCAAGCTGGTAGCGAAGTTCAATGACCTGCCGGCCAAATACCACATGAATGTCAATGTGGAAGAGGTGCCCTACGGTGGCAAACGTGGCGAGCAGCCGTCGCTGAGCGATCAGGAAATCGATGATGTCGTTGCGTTTCTGCGAACGCTAACTGATGAATGATTTGCTGCGCGCTGCGTATCGTTCACCTTCAGCGTCGGTGAATGCACCGCGCAAGACCCTGGTTCCCGGCGCTCGCCCACGACACGCCAGAAAATCTGTCACTGCGCAGTGCGCGTTTGAGTGATCGATTTAAATGACCT
>JAIXXZ010000048.1 GCA_027490465.1 Oxalobacteraceae bacterium | reverse complement strand
TACTTGAAGTCTGAAGTTACTTTCAAATACACGACAGTCGCCACTCACCGGATCGATAAAAGACAATGACCGAGCAAGCAATTGCAGGGGCGCAGAAAAATCATCCGTAGCAGCTGGCAAGGCCTCTGGGTAAAAACGATCGTTCAGTATGGGTATGCCAAGTGAATTCATATGAACCCTTAACTGGTGCATTTTGCCGGTGCGAGGGTACAAACGATAAAGCGCTAGCGGACCACGCCTTTCAATAAATTCAATTGTTGTAAACGCATTTGCTTCCGCTTCAATCTCGCGCATGCGAAAAAATTTATCATCACGAACGATGCAACTGCGGATTTCTTGAGGAAACGACATTGATTCGCAAAAAGGCGCGACAGCCTCGTAAACCTTATTGACCTTTTGATGCCTGAATAGCGATTGCCAAAGACTGCGTGTGGCGGGATCAACGGAAAACATCATTACCCCAGCGGTCTCCCGGTCGAGCCGGTGGATTGGCGTTAAGGTATCGATGCTTGTGCTTCGCTTTAGACGAGCGAGTAGGGTTTCTCGTAGATACCGTCCGCCGGGTGTCACCGCAACGAAATGCGGTTTATCAACCACCAATAGCTGATCATTCAGAAACAGGATTTTTTCTTCAAAGGGTATGGGTGTTTCGTCGCGGCGCTGCCGGTAATAAAAAACACAGGCACCGATACGAAATGGGCTGTCCAGCGAAAGCGCTACGCCTAAATCATCGACGACTTCACCGCGCGCCATACGATCTGCCCAGCTTTCAGCAGTTACCATAGGAAAGCGAAACGCGAAGAATTCACCGAGTGTTCTCCATGGCCCATGGGGAAGCCACACCAGGCTGGGTGAAATACCGTCGCGAGTTGGAAGAAAAGGCGTGCGGGCCATGGATATCCGGCAAAAACAATCGCACGCATAGTAACCCGCCGTTGCATTATCCGCGGGACACTATGGTCAAACCTCAGGACGTGCTACGGCTGACAGAAAGTATCGAAGAAAGCTATTCTCTACAGCTTTTAATCAATGCGAAATCTCGCTAACTACGACAATGGATAGCCGCGACAGGTCGTCACTTCCCCCGTCAGAGATCATGGGTCACATCCTCAGTATCAATACGGGTATTGTTCAACCCTTATTTGTAAATTCCGAAGCGAATTCGCAATCGGTCATGTCAGCCATCCGCAAAGCGCCCTTGTCAGGCCGGGTCATGGTGAACCGACTGGGCATTGCCGGAGATGAGCGTGCCGATATGAGTGTCCATGGTGGTTTGGACAAAGCAGTTTACTTGTATCCGCACGAGCACTATGCGTTCTGGGTGGCCGCGCGTGAACGCGTACTACATCGACAAGAACCGCTGTCCTTTGGCGCCATGGGGGAGAATCTGACCACCGAAGGATTGCTCGAAACGGCACTTTGGATTGGCGATAGCCTGGAGATAGGCGAGTTGCTTTTGGAGGTGACTGAGCCTCGCGCACCTTGCTTTAAGTTCGCGGCTCTGATGGGCTACCCCCAGGCGATCAAGCATATGCTGCAATCCGGCTTTACCGGCGTTTATCTCAAGGTGATCACGCCCGCCGAAATCACGACGAGGCAGACTATTCGCCTGTTGCCCGGCCCACGCGAAGTCAGCATTGCCGATATCAACCGTCAGCGTCTGAAGGGGCGCCAGCGGGACTTGTTCCCGTAACCCGGTCTGCCGGCGTTACGCGCGGCACACTGCTCCACAAGCGTCCCCAGCCCGGTGGCCAGGGCAGTGCTCGTCCGTTGTATGGCGCAACATTCGCTCGCAGTGGCACCACGGGGAGTTGTCCCGGCTGTGGACCTGCGCTCTGATCCCATCCCAACGAAAATGTGTAATTCGGCAGCAGCGCATCGCAGACATCGGCGAACCATTGGGTGTGGTCTTCGTCTCGACCCAATGCACGCGCCAGCCCTTGCGGATCAAACTTGGCCAGAGCAGATAACAGCTCATGGGTCGATGCGCCCGGTGTGTCCCCCCAGCCCAGTACCGGATTCAAGTTGTATTCAGCGCCGGAGCCATACCAGCCTTCGCGCCAGCTGCGTTGTACCCAGTGGCGTGGTCCCGTGAACAAGTGCCAGCGCCAGTGCAGCCCGGAAGCTTTGGGCCAGCTGTACAAATACAATCGTTGATAGCCGGCCTTGTGAAGCTCGCGCATCATGCGCATGAGGCGGCCGTGTGGCATGCGATCTGGCGGCGCGCGGCGAAAACGTATGGGTTCACCATCGGCATGGTGCACCTGATCGCAGGAGAGATTCAAATCCAGCGTTCGTCCCTCACCACCAAACCGCGCGGAGATCCAGCCGGTCATGAGATTGACCGAAGTGATCACACCATAGCCGCGATAGCGGTGAAAAATGACGGTGCCGGGTGCAACAGGTTTCATCGTTCAACACAACGAAAAGAATCAGAATAAATGCGAGTGTAGCGGTAAGCGCGCGCTGTATGTAATCAGAATTTTTACCTATTGAAGCAATGAATACATAAACAAGCGTTTGAAACTGTAAACATCCCCGACTCGCACAAGTTGCATCATCAAAGAAAACAAGCAGGCGAATGCGATTATGACAATAAAACATTGGATTTCATCTTGATCGCGCCCTTACCATGCAAGTCCATCTTGTCTCGGATGGCGAGCAGGCAGGTCGTTCCTCGCCTTGGCTGCTCAGCACTTTTGGAGTGAGTCCTCATGGGTCTCACTCCTTTTTTTTGCGGGCGAGTACCGTCGTGCAAAATTCTGACTTCAGGCTATCATCTGACCGTTTTTATCAGGATCCATGGCCATGAGTCTGCGCATCATCGCAACAGGCGGTACCTTCGACAAACATTACGACCCGCTCACGGGAAACCTGATTTTCCTGGACAGCGTTTTACCAGAAGCGCTCGATCGAGCGCGACTGACTTTGCCGGTGAGCTTCGAGCCCTTGCTCGCATTGGACTCACTCGACATGCAAGACAGCCATCGTCAGCAAATACGCGAGGCTTGTGAGCGCTGCGCCGAGGACCGCATCGTCATCGTTCATGGTACTGACACCATGCCCGAGACCGCCCAGGTGCTGGGTCAGGCAACCTTGAAAAAAACCATTGTTTTGACTGGTGCCATGCTGCCTTATCAAATCGCCCGATCCGATGCCTTGTTCAATCTCGGCTTTGCCTGTGCTGCGGCCAGTCTTGCGGCAGCAGGGGTTTACATCGCCATGAATGGACAACTTTTTTCTTGGGACGATGTGATGAAAAATCGGGATCTTGGTGTGTTTCAGTCACTGCCCTGAAACTGCGTTCACGCCAACACAGCACCTCCGGCACTGTCTCCGCGCTTGGCTTCTCCATCGAACACATGACAGCAGATGATGCGATTGCGCGCATCTGCTTTCCGTTCATGGCGGTTGAAGACAGCACTCTCCTGTAAAACCATTTGTTGACGGTGATCGCCACAGCTACTCGTCGGCCAGGTAGTGCGCTCGCCTGTTGTCGAAATCATGCATAATTTCCGAAAATAAAAATTCCTCATCACGACATTCGGGACATCATGAATAACAAACACTGGACGCTTGGCGTCTTGCTGGTAAGTGCGATAGCTTCTGCCTGTGCTGGCACTACTGCCGCATTTCCGCTTCAGCCTTTGGCTGACAAACCTGGACTTATCGCCATCAAGGGTCATCGAGGCAAGGTTTTTTATGTGCCATCGACTCGCGCCACGATCAAATGGGGCTATTTGTCGAATGCGGCTGATGCACCTGTGCTTACGGTTCCATCGGGCGCGACCGTGATGTTCGATACCTTGTCGCACGAGGGATTGCTGGAAGATCAGGGACGTAATCCCTTGCAGTACTTCGCATCGAAGGGCATCCCCGCGAATCAGGTGCTGAAGGACGCCATCGCAATTACCCAATCCGATTTAGCGCATGACTTTGCCAAAGACGGGCCGCACATCATTACCGGGCCGGTCGCTGTTGAAGGCGCCGAACCCGGCGATGTTTTGAAGGTCGATATCTTGTCAGTGGTGCCGCGCGTTGCTTATGGCGTGATTTCCAACCGCCATGGCAAAGGTGCGTTGCCAGGCGAATTTCCTGAAGGCCCCAAACCGGAGCCCGATGCGAGTGCACAGTCGCCGGAAAAATTTCATAACGTCTCGGTGTTTACCCCCATACGGCGCAATCGGTCCGGCCAATGGGAAGGTGTGATGAAGAACCGGCAGGGTGAGACGATCACTTTTCCAGCGACCCCTTTCATGGGTGTGATGGGTGTGGCTGCGGCTACCGATCAGCCCGTGCATTCTGTCCCACCGGGCGCGTATGGCGGCAATATGGATGTGAAAGATTTGGGTGCTGGCACGACAGTTTATTTGCCGGTGTTTGTGCCGGGTGCGAATTTTTATACGGGTGATCCACATATGGCACAGGCCAACGGTGAAGTGGCACTCACTGCATTGGAACATTCGATGCGCGCCACGTTTCGGCTTACGTTATTGAAAAAAGGCGATCCTCGCATTCCCTCGGCTTCCGGCACGCTGGAAAAGCCGTTGGGGGAAACGCCGCATTACTGGATCGCGATTGGATTGAATCCGGATCTGGATGATGCGATGAAAGACGCCGTCAGAGAAGCGATTCGCTTTTTGTCCGAGGTGATGGGTATGGATCGTGCCGTCGCATATGCCTATCTCTCGGCAGCGACGGATTTCAATGTGTCGCAGGTGGTCGATCGGACCAAGGGCATTCATGCGTTGATACGCAAATCGGATTTCAGGCGGGTGAAATCATCGATAAAGCGGTAAAGCTAACAAGAGCGCCTTTTACCCATAAATGATGACGTGGTATGTGCTCGAACTACACTCCCCCCAAACCGGATGCGGTACGTCGGCATTTTGGCGTTCACAACGTTCCTGAGGATTACAAGGCTGAGACTTATCCCGGCTATCTCGCACCGATCGTGCGTAGGGCTGACGATGGATCAGGCGAGTTGGAATGCGTGAACGCCTGTTTTGGCATGGTGCCGCACTGGGCGGAACTGACGCTCGCCCGACATACTTACAATGCACGCACTGAGACCGTCGCCAGCAAGCCCTCGTTTCGTCATGCGTTTGCCAAACGACAGTGGTGCATCATCCCAGTCGAATCATTTTTCGAGCCCAGCTACGAAAGCGGTCGTGCGGTGCGTTGGAAAATGGCGCGTGACGATGGCGCATTGTTGGGCATAGCAGGTTTGTGGGAGTGGCGGCCAACGGGCGGTCAGGATGATTTACCGCTGCTGTCGTTTACGATGCTCACGATGAACGCCGACAATCATCCGCTGATGCAGCGCTTCCACCGCCCCGAGGATGAGAAGCGCATGCCTGTCTTGCTCGACCCGCCGCAGTATGCCGCGTGGCTGCAGTCTTCGAAG
>JAIXXZ010000047.1 GCA_027490465.1 Oxalobacteraceae bacterium | reverse complement strand
TGTTTATTTACTGCAGATCTGACACTGCCCAGAATGCTGCGTTTGAAAGAATCAAAAAAAACGCCGTTTTTCAACGGCGCTATTGAGTGCAGATTGTTCAGGTTTGAGATGGTGGCAGGATCAAACAGAAAAGTTCCATCAGCCTCCTGAACACAAACCTTCGATCTTCAATCGATCTTGTCATATTTACCCGGTACCGTTAGGTTCCAACCTTCCGCATTAATTCGGATTGCTGAAGTCTGCATGTCACGATCACGCGAAAAATACAGGCCCATACTCAAAGTCAGCCTGGCATCTGGGTCGATTGACACAAACCTGCCATCTCTTGTTTTGACCTCTCTACCTGGATCCGGCTTCATTTCATAAAAAATCTGAACATCCACGCCGCCATCGACACGCTTTTTAAAGCGGTATCGGATCTGAATATCCCCTTTGGGAATAATTTCCGCACCATCATCAAGCTTGAAAGGCGACGGTAATCCCGGCAGGATACCCAGCCCGACTTTGCCCATGAAACCAAACACATGTTGCGAGGTAAAGTGCGAGATATAGCGCGATCGGGTACACACTTCTTCCTGAGCGTCAGAATCAGCATTGTCCAAAGATTGCGCTCGCTCGGATTCCGGATCGCCTTTATTCAGAAAAACCTCCAAATCCCATATAGACCCGAAATTTTTAACGTTTCCGTCATCGGTTTCAAACTCGAGTTTCACTTTTCCACCAGACATATCCCTAAGAAAATAAGCCTCAAAATTCAGTCTCATTTTTTGTTTCTCTTCATCGCTAGCAAGATTATATAGTTTGCCTCGATCCGTGCTCGCGCCGAAATTATCTTTCAAATATTGCTTAATCTCATTGACGGGTCCCAGATAGGGCTCAATAGTCAAATCAATCTCCGAGTTAACGATGGCATTTTGACTGCGCATCCTTATCTCAGAAGAAAACAGGTCTAGTTTCTTCAGGTCACACGGTATATTTTTCTCCTCAAGCATTTTCATTAAGGTTGCATGAAAAAGAAGGTTCTGCCTGGTGGGGGTAACTTTTTGAAAGTTTTCATCTTTTTGCAGCTTTAAAATCAGTTTGGTTGCCTCATTACACAAAGCATTTGTAAACTCGACTGGCAATTTCTTACGCGGAGTTCTTGAAATTTCTTTTGTCGGAGAAGATCGTCCTGCCGAAGCCGGTGAATTTTTGAGATCAGTCTTTCTGGGTGAAAACTCCTCGATAGCCTCCGAAATATTCAGCGCTACCTTCGAAAATTTGGTGCTTATTTTTTTTCGTAATTGATTAGCTTTAGGGCCTCGCGGTGATTCAAATTGATCCTTTTCTCTCGGTGTCACCGCCGGCGATGACGAAGGCGTGGTCGTTGTCGAGACACTGGGCGATCCCGAGCGCTTTGACTGGGCTGTCTCCCTCGATAGAATTTTCGTTCGCCGTGGGCTGTCAACCGTTTTTTCTGATCTCGCGCTTGTTTTTTCCTGGCTAGGGCCGCCATCCGAACTCGTCTCAGGCGCAAACCTCGTTTGCTTTCTTGGGGTGATGACGGGCGCCGTGTGCGCCAACGGATCGGTCTGAGTGGTGGTAGTTGTCTGCGTTGTGGTGGTCTGTGTTTGTGTGCGGGTAGTCGTGAAGTTCGGACTTTGATCGGATGGATGCGTCTGCCATGCCAATTTTTCCTGCATTTTTGCCGCGCTGCCCGAGCCGTTTACATCCCGAAGTTCTAGCTTGGGAACGGCTGGTTTTTGTTTGGTCGCCTCTGCCTGAGCAGATTCGGCGAGCTTTTTCCATTCCTGCTCAAAAGATTCTGACTTGAAGCTATGGGACTTTCTTGATTCTGATCGGGGTGTACTCATGATGACAGGCCTTTCGGTGGTTTGTTGCGGATATCGACCCCGGTTCGTAACCCAAAGCAAGGAAGCGTTCCTGACAACCGCGCCTTTTATCCCAGGTAACGCCACAGTGCTTGTGTGATCTCGCCGGCCTTCCGTTATCCTGTTGCCTTTCCAAGACAATCACGCTCAGGAGTTCTCATGCCTTCCCCCGCTTCTCCAATGCTTGCCGATCCGAAGTTGTTTCGCAGCCAGGCCTGGCTTGACGGTCAGTGGGTTGACGCACCTAGTCGCTTCCCTGTCACGAACCCGGCCGATGGCAGCCTTATCATCGAAGTCCCTAACCTTAGCCCGTCCGATGCCACCAAAGCCATTGCCGCCGCCCACGCCGCATTCCCTGCCTGGTCACGCAAGACTGGCAAGGAACGCGCGCAAGTCATGCGCAAATGGTTTGATCTGATCGTCGAGAATGCCGACGATCTGGCGATGCTGATGACGGCCGAACAAGGCAAACCTCTGGCCGAAGCCAAAGGCGAGGTCATGTATGGCGCCAGCTTTATTGAGTGGTTTGCCGAAGAAGCCAAGCGGGTGAATGGCGATGTGCTTGCCTCACCGGCAGCAGACCGTCGCCTAGTCACGCTCAAGCAGCCTATTGGTGTGTGTGCGGCCATCACGCCGTGGAATTTTCCGATTGCGATGATCACCCGTAAAATCGCGCCCGCGTTAGCCGCTGGCTGCACCATTGTCATCAAGCCCGCCGAACAGACACCGCTGTCTGCGCTGGCATTGGCAGAACTCGCTCACCGGGCTGGCATTCCCGCCGGCGTGATCAACGTGCTCACCGCCGACAGCGAGAACTCGATTGCGATCGGTAAAGTTCTGTGTGACAGCCCCATTGTCCGGCATCTCTCGTTCACCGGTTCCACGCCGGTCGGTCGCATTCTCATGGCGCAAAGCGCACCCACCATCAAAAAGCTGGCACTGGAGCTGGGCGGCCATGCCCCTTTTATTGTGTTTGACGATGCCGATATCGATGCCGCAATCGAAGGCGCGATGATTTCAAAGTACCGCAATGCCGGTCAGACCTGCGTGTGTACTAACCGTTTTTACGTCCACGATACTGTGCATGATGTCTTCGTCAGAAAACTTGCAGACGCAGTTGGCAAAATCAACGTTGGAAATGGCGTTGACGCCGGTGTACAGCAAGGACCCATGATCGACGCCCAAGCGGTAGAAAAAGTCAGTGAGCATGTCGCCGATGCACTGGCCAAAGGCGCAAAATTGGAATCTGGCGGTCATGCTCATGCACTGGGCGGTCTGTTCTACCAGCCCACCGTGCTCTCGAATGTCAGCAACGAGATGAAAATCATGCATGAAGAAACCTTCGGCCCAGTCGCTGCCGTCCTGCGTTTTAGTACCGAACAAGAAGTGATTGCGGCCGCCAACGATACGGATTTTGGTCTGGCGAGTTACTTTTATTCGCGCGATATCGGTCGCATATGGCGGGTCGCCGAACAACTGGAATACGGCATGGTCGGTATCAATACCGGATTGATCTCCAACGAAGTTGGCCCGTTTGGCGGTGTCAAGCAATCGGGCCTCGGGCGCGAAGGCTCGAAATATGGCATCGATGAATATCTCGAACTGAAATATCTGTGTATGGGTGGTATCTGATGCCGAGCTGCTCTGGTTGTATGTGGTGAGCGCCAATCTGAGGGAGAACTCTGGCGACCCGGCGTCGTCCGGATCACTGGCACTGCTGCTGGCAGCGCTGGCAATGCTCGGGCCGTTCTCGGTTGATAGCTACCTGCCTGCGTTCCCGGCTATTCAGAACAATCTGGGGGCCAGCGCGCTGGAAGTGCAACAGACACTGACGGTGTATATGCTGTCGTTTTCGGTGATGATTCTGTGGCACGGCGCACTGTCAGATGCCTTTGGTCGCCGCAGCATCATCCTGATTTCGCTGGCCGTCTATGCAGTTGCTTCGCTGGGCTGCGCATCAGCTCATAGCGTCGAATATTTGTGGGCATTTCGGATGCTGCAGGGCGTATCAGCGGGTGCGGGCGTGGTCATCGGCCGCGCCATCATTCGTGACCTGTATGCGGGTGCTTCGGCAGAGCGCATGCTCTCGCTGGTGACCATGATTTTTTCCATCTCGCCCGCGATTGCTCCGATTGTCGGCGGCTGGGTGGTGACGCTACGTGATTGGCGCAGTATTTTTCTACTGCTGTTCATCTTTGCGCTCATGATGCTGTTTGTTGGGTATCGCAGGCTGCCCGAAACACTGCCACCCTCGGGTCGACAAGCGTTCAATCCTGCATCACTTTGGCATAACTACCGCCAGATCTTTGTATCACCGCTGTTTCAGCTGCGCGCAGGCGCGATTGCCTGCAATTTTTCCGGCCTCTTTTTGTACGTGGCCTCCGCACCGGTACTGATAACGCAGCACCTGCAGCTGGGTGCCAATGAATTCAGCTGGCTGTTTGTCCCGTCGGTGGCCGGGATTTTTCTCGGTGCGCTCGCGGCCAACCGTATGGCTGGCGTTGCACCGCCGGGACGTCAGGTCATTATCGGGTTTGCGCTGCTGATGATGTCCTGTATCGCCAATGTGGGCTATCACCTGTTCTTCCCGCCCGCACTCCCCTGGACCGTCGCACCACTGTTTCTGTATACAATGGGCATGTCTATGGTTGCGCCCGGTCTCACGCTACTGTTGCTGGATCTTTTTCCGCACATTCGAGGTACCGTCGCGTCGTGCCAGTCCTTCACCATGACCATGTTGTCAGCCTTGGTCGCGGGCGTGATCTCGCCCCTGTTGAGTTCCAGCGTACTATTACTGGCGGTCGGACAGCTGGTTTTTGTATTGACAGGATGCCTACTCTGGCGCCTCGCTCGCATCGAGCGCCTAAGGAAATGCTGATTAAATAAAACCGGAAACTTTGGTCGCTAAATCAATTACACGAAGTCCCTGATTTCGCTCGGCACAGCTGCGCTGGCTCGCCATAAATCGTGGATTCATTCAGCGTCTCCCTAATGTCTTACTGATTAAACAACCCCAGAAACTTTTGTGGCAAT
>JAIXXZ010000101.1 GCA_027490465.1 Oxalobacteraceae bacterium | reverse complement strand
TTGTTCAGCCAGGCCAGTTTCTCTGGATTGAACTGTGCGGGTGATTTGGTCAGATGATCCAGATCGAACCAGCTGCAGAATTGCTCAAGGCTGAAGATTTCGTCATCGCCATGACTCCAGCCCAGTCGCGCCAGATAATTAAGCATCGCATCGCGCAGATAACCCTGTGCCGGATATTCCATGACGCTCACTGCGCCGTGACGCTTGGAGAGTTTCTCGCCATCCGCACCGAGAATCATCGGTACATGCCCATACATCGGCAGCGTACCACCCAGAGCTTTGAGAACATTGATCTGCCGTGGCGTGTTGTTGACATGGTCATCACCGCGAATCACATGGGTGATTTTCATATCCCAATCATCCACCACGACACAAAAGTTGTAGGTTGGTGTGCCATCGGGGCGAGCGATCACAAAATCATCAAGCTCCCGGTTGGAGATGGTGATCGTGCCTTTGACCGCATCATCCCAACTGACATCACCGTCCAGTGGATTCTTGAACCGCACGACTGGCTGCCGGCCCTCGGGTATGGCGGGCAAGGTCTTGCCCGGCTCGGGGCGCCAAGTGCCGTCATAGCGCGGCTTCTCGCCAGCTGCCCGCTGGCGCTCGCGCATCGCTTCGACTTCTTCGGGGGATGCGTAGCAGTGATACGCCGTGCCAGCCGCAAGCATCTGGCCGATCACTTCACGATAGCGATCCATGCGCTGCATCTGATAGAACGGCCCCTCATCGTGATCGAGACCCAGCCACTGCATGCCATCGAGAATGGCCTGCACGGCCTCGGGCGTGGAGCGCTCCAGATCGGTGTCTTCGATACGCAAAATGAAGGTGCCGCCAAAACGGCGCGCATAAGCCCAGGAGAAAAGCGCAGTGCGAGCGCCGCCGAGGTGAAGGTAACCAGTTGGGCTGGGGGCAAAACGGGTGCGAACAGTCATGATCAGGGCGCAGGCGCCATCGGTAAAAGCGCTATTTTAGAGCCTCTGCCGAATTGGGCGTAGCGCCCGGTTCGGCGAAGAGCGCTCCCGAGACCGAAATGGCCTCTCAGAAGGCGGCTACCAGCCGGTCAGCGGCTTTTGGGGTCAGACATTACAGGTCAGCACTGCGAGCGAGTGGTCACTGATAAAATCGCGGTTTGCCTTTTACGGTCACCCACACGCAATGAGCACCGCCCATTCCCGCAAGATTTTCGTTACCACTGCCCTGCCCTATGCCAATGGCGCGTTTCACGTTGGGCACATCATGGAGTACATCCAGGCCGATATCTGGGTACGCTTCATGCGCATGCGTGACAACGAGGTGCATTTTGTGTGCGCCGATGATGCGCATGGTGCGCCGATCATGATTGCTGCCGAAAAAGCGGGCCTCACACCTCAGGCCTTTGTGGCGAATATTGCTGCGGGTCGCAAACAGTATCTCGATGGTTTTCATATTGCGTTTGATAATTGGCATTCGACCGATGGCGAAGAAAATCATGCGCTCTCGCAGGAAATCTATCGTCGTCTGCGTGATAACGCGAAGCTGATCACGACTCGGAGCGTCGAACAATTTTTTGATCCGGTGAAAAATATGTTTTTGCCGGATCGCTACATCAAAGGCGAGTGCCCGAAGTGCGGTGCGAAAGATCAATACGGCGATTCCTGCGAATCCTGCAGCGCTGTGTACGCGCCGACCGATCTGAAAAATCCCTACTCCACGCTCACAGGCGCAGCGCCGGTGATGAAGTCTTCCGAGCATTACTTCTTTCAGCTGTCGGATCCGAAGTGCGGCGAGTTCCTGCGCAAGTGGGCACTGGATCCTTCTCGCTTGCAGCCCGAAGTGGCGAACAAAGCCCGCGAATGGCTGGAGAGCGATAGCGGACTGGGCGATTGGGATATCAGCCGCGATGCGCCCTACTTTGGGATCGAAATTCCTGACGCACCGGGCAAGTATTTTTATGTCTGGCTGGACGCACCGATTGGCTACCTCGCCTCGCTGAAAAATTATTTCAGCAAAACCGGCCGCGACTTTGATGCCTTCATGGCAGATCCATCGACCGAGCAGTATCACTTCATCGGCAAGGACATTACCTACTTTCACACGCTATTCTGGCCTGCGATGCTGCATTTTGCGGGCATGAAGGTGCCAAACAATGTGTTTGTTCATGGCTTCATCACGGTGAGTGGTGAAAAAATGTCGAAATCACGCGGCACGGGCATATCGCCGCTGCGCTATCTCGACATCGGCATGAATCCCGAGTGGCTGCGCTACTACATCGCGGCCAAGCTCAACGCACGTGTCGAAGATGTCGATTTCAATCCGGAAGATTTCATCGCGCGTGTCAATAGCGACCTGATCGGCAAGTACATCAATATCGCCAGCCGCGCCGCCGGCTTCATCACGAAAAAATTCGATGGCCGTGTGAGCATGGGCTGGGCGAACGCCGACGATCCCTTCCTGTCCAGCCTGCGAAACGCAGGTGCCGAGGTCGCTGCGCTGTATGAAGCACGCGAGTACGGCAAGGCCTTGCGCATCATCATGGAGCAGGCTGATGCGATCAATGCGTATGTCGATGCAAACAAGCCGTGGGAGCTGGCCAAAGATCCTGCCAACAACGCCAAGCTGCAGGAAGTCTGCAGCCGCTTGCTGGAATCATTCCGCATTCTGACCGTCTACCTGAAGCCCGTGCTGCCATCACTCGCAACGCAAGTGGAGTCACTGTTCAATATCGCGCCGCTACGCTGGGATGACGCAACGAAGGCAATGTCCGACCAGCATGCGATTCGCCCCTATACCCATCTGATGACTCGGGTGGAGCCGGCAATGCTGGACCAGCTCTTCGAAGCGCCGGCTGCGGAGGCGGATGCGCCATCAGCGCCCGCCGGCATCGAACCCCTTGCCGAAGAAATACGCATCGATGACTTTGCCAAAATCGATCTGCGCATCGCCAGGATTGTCGATTGCGAGCATGTCGATGGTTCCGACAAGCTGCTGCGTCTCACCCTCGATGTGGGTGAGGGACGCCTGCGCAATGTATT
>JAIXXZ010000064.1 GCA_027490465.1 Oxalobacteraceae bacterium | reverse complement strand
GGTGCCCACGGAGGGACTCGAACCCCCACACCTTGCGGCACATGGACCTGAACCATGCGCGTCTACCAATTCCGCCACGTGGGCCTAAAGAAGGCGAGATTATAGCGGAATAATCTCCTGCGTCAATGAAGGAAAGCCTGCTTTTCCTCTAGAGTCGGGGTCTTTTTGAGCACAGGTCTCGCTCGTCCGTTACACTATCCGTGTTTTCCCTTCCGATCGAGACACACATCTTTTGAGCCAGCCCCCGTACAGCATCCCCAGCCGGGAAGAAATCCTGGGCATTCTGCGCACATCCGCAGACCCGCAGACACTTGCCTCGATCGCCAAGGCGCTTTCTGTGAAGGACGTCGAACTTGACGGTCTCACGCGTCGATTAGCCGCCATGGAGCGCGATGGTCAAATCAAGCCTGACCGCAAAGGTCGCATCCAGCTCGCCAATACAGCCAGTTTCATCGAGGGCAGGGTATCTGCACATCGGGATGGTTATGGCTTCTTGATCCCGGACGATGGCGAGGATATTTTTCTTCCTGAAAAGGAAATGCAGAAGGTCTTGCACGGCGATCGTGTGCAGGTGCGTGTCACCGGCCTGGATCGGCGTGGTCGACCCGAAGGAACCATTGTCGAAGTCATCGCGCGCGCCAATACCCATGTGATTGGGCGGCTGGTCAATGAAAATGGCGTCTGGCTGGTGGTGCCCGAGGACAAGCGTATCAGTCATGACATTCTGCTGGCCGCCGCGCCGGGCAAAGCACGCGCGGGGCAGGTGGTTAGCGTGGAACTGACCGAGCAACCGTCACGCTACGCGCAGCCGGTAGGCATCATTGCCGAGGTGCTGGGCGATATTGATGATCCCGGCATGGAAATCGAAATCGCCGTACGCAAGTATGGTGTGCCGCATGAGTTTTCCGAGGCAGCCAAAGCGCTTGCTTTAAAACTGCCGATGGAAGTTCGGCCGGTCGATCTGGAAAATCGTGTTGATCTGCGTGATGTACCGCTGGTGACCATCGATGGCGAGGATGCGCGTGATTTTGACGATGCGGTCTATTGCGAGCCTGTCAAAATCGGTCGAGGTCATGGTTTCCGACTGATCGTTGCGATTGCCGATGTCAGTCATTACGTCAAGCCCAATGATGCACTGGACGTCGATGCGCTCGAGCGAAGTACCTCGGTGTATTTCCCGCGTCGCGTGATTCCCATGCTGCCGGAAAAGCTGTCCAACGGTCTGTGCTCGCTGAATCCTGCCGTCGATCGTTTGACCATGGTGTGCGATGCCGTCATTACTGCCAAGGGCGACATTCATGCGTACCAGTTTTATCCGGCGGTGATTCACTCCGCAGCGCGACTGACATACACCGAAGTGGCCGCGATTCTCGGCAACACGCGCGGTCCAGAGGCCACGCGGCGCGCGGGGCTGTTGCCGCATTTGCAGAATCTCTACGAGTTGTTTCAGGCCTTGCTGCAGTCGCGTCGTGAACGCGGTGCCATGGATTTCGAAACGACGGAAACCTACATCGTCTGCAATGCGGCAGGCAAGATCGAGCAGATTCTGCCGCGCACTCGAAACGATGCGCATCGTTTGATTGAAGAATGCATGCTCGCTGCGAACGTTTGCGCCGCTGATTTCATGGAGCGCCACAAGCATCACGGCATGTACCGTATCCATGCTGGCCCCACCGAGGAAAAGCTCAATCAGCTCAGGACATTCCTCAAGCAACTCAGCCTCAGTCTGGGTGGTGGTACCTCACCGACTGCCTCGGATTACGCGGCGCTGATGGAAAAAATCAAGGGCCGCCCTGATGCGCTGCTGTTGCAGACCATGCTGCTGCGTTCCATGCAACAAGCCGTTTATAGTCCCGATAATATCGGTCACTTCGGTCTTTCGTACGACGCCTATGCGCATTTCACAAGTCCGATACGGCGCTATCCCGATTTGCTCACGCATCGGGTCATCAAAGCCATTTTGCAGAGCAAGCAGTATCACCCCAAGGGTATTCTCACGGAGAGCCTGAACACCAACCTTTCACCTGCAGCCAGAAAAATGCAGGCCAAAGACAGGGCAGCGGGCAAGAAACGCGCCGAGGGCGATCTCGCTATCTGGGAATCGCTGGGCATACATTGCTCGGCCAATGAGCGGCGCGCGGATGAAGCCTCACGCGATGTCGAAGCCTGGCTCAAGTGCTACTTTGTGCGCGACAAGCTCGGGGAAGAATTCACCGGCACGATTTCCGGCGTTGCCTCGTTCGGTATTTTTGTACAGCTCGATGCGCTCTTCATCGAGGGCATGGTGCACGTGACGGATCTCGGTGCAGATTATTTCCAGTATGACGATGCGCGACATGAATTGCGCGGTGAGCGTACCGGCATACGCTATCAGCTCACTGATCGTGTCACGGTACAGGTCAGCCGTGTGGACCTCGATGCTCGTCGTATTGATTTGCGTCTCGTCACCCAGCCCGGCATACGAACACAGCTGAAAAACGAATCGCGCCGCGCAGACAACGCTCACGCGCCCAAGTCTGCGAGCAAGAAGACATCAGCCAAGCGGGCACCATCGACGACATCAGAAAAGAAAAATGCAGGTGCAGCCAAAAAATCCCCGGCTCGTAACGGCAAAAAGAAACGCAAATAAGTACCGTAAATAAGTACCGTAAATAAGCAGCGTAAATAAGCACCGATTATGAAAACCCGACTGATTTTTGGCTTTCACGCAGTCACAGCGCGCATACGCCATGATGCATCGACGATAGAGGAAGTCTATGTTGACGCCTCGCGTCATGATCGTCGCATGGGTGATCTGTTACGGGCCGCCAAAGCGGCCAATCTGAGAATCATTCAGGCAGATGATCAGCGGCTTGATGCGATGGTGGGCACGCGGCGGCATCAGGGTGTGGTTGCTCGTGCGGGTGAACTATCACTGGCGCGCAATCTCAGCGAATTGCTGGATGCCATTCAGGGACCGCCGCTGCTGTTGCTGCTCGACGGTGTGACGGATCCACACAACTTGGGTGCCTGTCTGCGCGTGGCCGATGGTGCGGGTGCGCACGCGGTGATCGCGCCCAAGGACCGGGCAGTGGGTCTGAATGCCACCGCCTCCAAGGTCGCCAGTGGTGCTGCGGATACCATGCCTTACATTACCGTCACGAATCTGGCGCGCGCCATGCGGGAGTTGCAGGAGCACGATATCTGGCTTACCGGCACCACCGAAGATGCAGAGCAGACGCTCTACGACATTGATTACACGGGCGGCACTGCCTTCGTCATGGGTTCGGAGGGCGAGGGTTTGCGTCGCCTGACCCGCGAGAATTGCGATCGACTGGTGTCACTGCCCATGCAGGGATCGGTGGAAAGTCTGAATGTGTCCGTCGCATCCGGCATTTGCCTCTATGAGGCCCGCCGTCAGCGTATGCTCACCACAAAATAAATCCAATAAAATTCATTGTCAGCCTATACGTTCAGCGTCCCATGTTCAGCCAAATTCAGGAAGATATCAGCAGCATCATCGAACGCGACCCGGCAGCCCGCAGCCGCTGGGAGGTCTTGACCTGCTATCCCGGTCTGCACGCGGTCGTGATGCATCGCTGGGCCAATGCCTGCTGGCGTGCAGGTTTCAAATGGGTAGGACGATTTATTTCTCATATTGCACGCGGTCTGACGGGCATTGAAATTCACCCCGGGGCGACGATTGGTCGGCGAGTATTCATTGATCATGGCTTTGGCGTGGTCATCGGTGAAACCGCCGAGATCGGTGATGATTGCACGATCTATCAGGGCGTCACTTTGGGCGGCACCTCGCTCTCCAAAGGCACCAAGCGGCATCCCACGCTCGGTCGCGGCGCCATCATTGGTGCCGGTGCCAAGGTGCTTGGCTCGTTCACGGTAGGTGAGGGCGCCAAGGTTGGCTCCAACGCCGTCGTGGTCAAGGAAGTACCGCCCGGTGCAACGGCGGTGGGTAATCCCGCACGCATTATTGAAAAAGAAGTTCTCAGTTCGCGTGAAGATGCGGCAGCGCGCATGTTTGCCGCGTATGGACTAACACCCAATGGTGATGATCCCTTGTCGAAAGCGATGCACGGTCTGATCGACAATGCGGCGTCGCAAGAGCTGCAGCTTGTGAAGATTGTTGAAGCGCTCAAGGCAGCGGGAATTCACTGCGAGACGGTGCCGGAGCTGGATAAATTCAATCGAGATCAGTTGAGCAAGTTGGTGGAGTAAATTCGGCTACGTGCTCAGTCACACCCAGCCATATTCACTCGTAAAAGCTCACCGTCAGCATCCATCGCAATCCACCCGCCGCGTACCACATCAGCATCACAATCCCAGTCGGGCAGTACATGCCGAACTCGCCCATCGTGCTCATGGACCTGCGGGCGGTGCGTGTGCCCATGAATCATCAGCGGCACGGCATACGCCTCAAACAGGTCCGCAATCTCTCCTGCATTGACGTCCATGATGGCCATGGGTTTGTCGCGCTGCGCCTGACGACTGCCTTCGCGCATGCCGCCGATGATGGCCTTGCGTTCGGCCAGTGAGCGAGCAAGAAATGCGCGTTGCCATTCCGGGTCGCGTACTTGTGAACGGAATGCCATGTAGGCCGTATCGTCTGTGCATTGCGCATCACCATGCAGCAGCAATACACGTTTTCCGGCGATCTCGGCAACATGCGGCTCACTAAGTCGACGCATCCCGCAAGCGGTTGCGAAAGCCTCGCCCACCAGAAAATCCCGATTGCCGCCTATCCAGTACACGGAGACGCCATGATCACTCACGCTGCGCAACTTGTGGATCACAGCGCGATGGAAGGGATCTTCAAGATCATCATCGCCAGCCCAGTATTCGAAAATGTCACCCAGCAAATACAGCGCCTTGGTCTTTCGCGTCTGATCACGCAGAAAACCAAAGAACGCCTCGGTCGTCTTTGGCAGATCGGGACTCAGGTGCAAGTCTGAAACGAACAGCGCGAGCGTTTCAGGCTGGACGATGGCTGAGGTACCTGTGGAAAGTGTATTCATCGTTCCGGGCTTGCGCCTCAGACGATTTCCGCTTTTTCGATGACCACATCTTCGGTAGGTACGTCGGAGAACATACTGCGCCGACCTGTCTCTACCTTGCCGATCGTGTCGACCACCTCGGTACCCGAGGTGACTTTGCCAAACACGCAATATCCCCAACCATCCGAGCCAGGATAATTCAGGAAGTCGTTGTCATTCACATTAATGAAAAACTGCGCGCTGGCCGAGTGCGGATCTGAAGTGCGAGCCATCGCGATCGTGTAGCGATCATTGGTCAGGCCATTGTTGGCTTCGTTTTCCACCGGGTCTTCGGTGGGTTTTTGCCGCATGTCGGGTGAAAAACCACCTCCCTGAATCATGAAGCCATCAATAACCCGATGAAAAATCGTGCCATCGTAATGACCTGATTTCACATAATTCAAAAAATTTTCCACGGTCTTCGGTGCCTTTTCGGTATCGAGTTCCAGCGTGATCTGGCCGTGATTGGTAGTGAGTAAAACGCTCATGATATCCCTTGAAATAGATAAAAAATTTTATTCGATGACAGTGACAGATTCGATCACGACCTTAGGGGGCTGCGAGCGATCCTCGCCGGTTTTGATTTGCTCTATTTTGTCGACCACTTCTGTGCCCGAGATAACTTTGCCAAAAACCGCATAGCCCCAACCATCCCGGCCTGGAAAGTCTAGAAAGCCGTTGTCTTTTGCATTGATAAAAAACTGCGCAGTGGCCGAATCCGGGTCGCTGGTGCGTGCCATCGCGATCGTATATTTTTTGTTTCGCAGGCCGTTTTTGGATTCAATCTTGATAGGATCCCGCGTCGGCTTTTCCTGGAATTTTTCATCGAAGCCACCACCCTGGATCATGAAGCCAGCGATAATTCTGTGAAAAATAGTGCCGTTATAAAAACCTTCTCGAGCATATCCAAGAAAATTTTTGACAGTGATGGGCGCTTTTTCAGGATTCAGCTCGATCACCATCTCCCCCATGTTGGTTTTCATTGACACTCGGGGCGGGTTATCAGCAAAAGCGAGACAAGATATGCTGCTTATGAGCCCGATAACGAGCCAGCGCACCAGATGACGACGGATCAGCAGCATGTGTTTTCCTTCGGTATTAAAACATGGCTCAGGTAGTGCCGTATGAGCAGGTTGGGTATTGCTTCAATGTTATACTGCGCGAAAGCCGCATTTTAACAAAGACGGCCTGCAGATTTTTGGCAACACTATGGCTTTACCTCGGCTGCATTGGGGCATCGTGGTCCGCCCTCGCGGATATCAGCTACACCACTTCCAGATCATTCATGAGTGTTCTTAGAATTTACAACACGCTGGCGCGTGACAAGGAAGTATTTTCTCCGATAGAGCCGGGCAAGGTGCGCATGTACGTCTGCGGCATGACTGTCTATGATTTTTGCCATCTGGGTCATGCGCGTGTGATGGTGGTGTTCGATATGGTGCAGCGCTGGCTTCGCGCGCAGCAGTACGAAGTCACCTACGTTCGCAATATCACTGACATAGACGACAAAATTATTCGTCGCGCGGTCGAAAACAAAGAATCCATCACGGCACTCACCAACCGCTACATCACGGCCATGAACGAAGACGCCGATGCGCTGGGCGTGCAGCGACCCGACCACGAGCCCCGTGCTACGGCCTACGTACCGCAGATGCTCAGCCTGATTGCCAAGCTCGAAGCGCGCGGCTTGGCCTACCAGGCACCAGACGGTGATGTGAATTTTTCCGTTCGGGATTTTGAAGGCTACGGTAAGCTCTCCGGTAAATCGCTGGATGACTTGCGCGCGGGTGAGCGGGTTGATATCGATAGTGCCAAGCGTGATCCTCTGGACTTTGTACTTTGGAAATCCGCGCGCGACTCAGAGCCCGACGAAGTCAAATGGCCATCGCCCTGGGGCGCCGGGCGTCCGGGCTGGCATATTGAATGCTCCGCAATGTCATGCGATCTGCTGGGTGAACGATTTGATATCCACGGCGGTGGTCAGGATCTGCAATTTCCTCATCACGAAAACGAGATTGCGCAGTCTGAGGGCGCGCATGCGAATACCTTCGTCAATTACTGGATGCACAACGGTTTTGTGCGGGTGGATGACGAAAAAATGTCCAAGTCGCTGGGCAATTTCTTCACCATTCGCGAAGTCCTCAAAAAGTTTGATGCGGAAGTCGTTCGTTTCTTCATCCTGCGTGCACATTACCGCAGCCCGCTGAATTACTCCGATGTGCATCTGGAAGATGCACGCACCGCGCTCACCCGCCTGTACACCGCACTTAAAGACACCGCGCCTGACACCGCGCCACTGGATTGGAGCGAAGCGCACGCACAACGTTTCGCCGATGCGATGAATGATGACTTCAACACGCCGATCGCGATCGCCGTGTTGTTTGATCTGGTCACTGAAGTAAATCGTCATCATTCGCCTGCGATGGCCCGGCAGCTCCGGGGATTGGGCGCAGTGCTGGGCTTGCTAGTGCGTGAACCTCAGACTTTCCTTCAGGGCGCTGCAATGGCCGGCGGTCTTGGTGATGAAGAGGTCGCATTGCAGATTGCGGCGCGTACGCAGGCCAAGAAAGACAAGAATTTTGCCGAGGCCGACCGCATTCGTGGCGCCTTGCTTGAGCAGGGAATTGTTCTTGAGGACAAACCCGGCGGTGTCACCGAATGGCGAAGGGCATAAATTCATGGCGACCAAATTAGATCCGCTGTTCGTGCCCGATTACTGGGAAAAGGCCAAGTCCGAGCTGATGCGGCGGGATCGCATCATGAAGAAGCTCATTCCTCGTTTCGGGGACTTGCAGCTGGTGGGGCGCGGTGATCCCTTTGTGACACTGGCGCGTTCCATCGTCGGGCAGCAGATTTCCGTCAAAGCCGCACAGGCGGTCTGGGAACGCATGCTGGTGGTGTGTCCGAAAATGACGCCAGCACAAGTGACACGGCAGGGGCAGGTGAAACTGGCCGGATGCGGTCTGTCTAAACGCAAGGTGGAGTACCTGTTGGATCTTGCGGTGCATTTCCGCGATGGAACCGTGCATGCAAAAGACTGGTCTTCTATGGAAGACGAAGACATCATCGCCGAATTGATCCAGATTCGCGGCATAGGCCGCTGGACTGCCGAGATGTTCCTGATTTTTAATCTGCTCAGACCCAACGTCTTGCCGCTGGATGATGTCGGCCTGCTCAGGGGTATCAGCGTCAACTATTTTTCCGGTGAGCCTGTCTCCCGCAGTGATGCGCGGGAAGTCTCGGCCGCCTGGGAGCCCTGGCGCACCGTCGCCACTTGGTACTTGTGGCGCAGTCTGGATCCGGTACCGGTAGAATACTGATTGATTAGATGCAAGAATGCTACTATCCTTGGCGCCGCAAGACGCGCCCCGAATGCAATTGCCAGGATGACAAGGAGTCAACGTGAGCAAAATCACCTTCCTCAGCTTTGAGCAGCCCATCGCCGAGCTTGAATCCAAAATCGAAGAACTGCGTTTCGTCCAGGAAGACTCTGCGGTCGATATCAGCGAAGAAATCGATCGCCTCTCGCAAAAGAGTCAGCAACTCACCAAAGATCTCTACGCCAAGTTGACCCCTTGGCAGGTATCGCAAATTGCACGTCATCCGCAGCGTCCGTACACCATGGACTATGTGAACGAAATCTTCACCGATTTCCACGAGTTGCATGGCGACCGCACTTATGCAGACGACCAATCCATTGTGGGTGGTCTCGCGCGTTTCAATGGTCAATCGTGCATGGTCATCGGTCACCAAAAAGGGCGCGATACCAAAGAGCGCGCGATGCGTAATTTCGGCATGCCCAAGCCCGAGGGTTATCGCAAGGCTCTGCGCTTGATGAAACTCGCGGAAAAATTCAATTTGCCTGTATTTACCTTCGTTGATACCCCCGGTGCCTTTCCCGGTATTGATGCGGAAGAGCGTGGACAGTCCGAGGCGATTGGCCACAACCTGTATGCGATGGCAGAACTCAAAGTACCCCTGATCGCCACCATCATCGGCGAGGGCGGCTCTGGTGGTGCATTGGCGATTGCGGTGGGTGATTCGGTACTCATGCTGCAGTATTCAACGTACTCGGTCATCTCGCCTGAGGGTTGCGCCTCCATTCTCTGGAAAACCGCCGATCGCGCTTCCGATGCAGCCGAAGCATTGGGCCTGACTGCGCATCGGCTCAAGGCAATGAACCTCATCGATAAAATCATCAACGAACCGCTGGGCGGTGCACACCGTGATCCCAAGCAAATGGCCGTGCTGCTCAAGCGCGCTCTGGCCGATTCCCTTCGTCAGGTCCAGGGCATGAAGACCAAGGAGCTACTGGCTGCGCGTCATGAGAAGCTGATGAGCTATGGCAAATTCAAGGAAATCGCCTCCGCTGAGTAATTCCACACCCGCACTGGATGCGGTATTTCAACGCGCGCTGGAAGACATTCTGGCGC
>JAIXXZ010000039.1 GCA_027490465.1 Oxalobacteraceae bacterium | reverse complement strand
GGCAGCGACTGGGTGGAGGTCAACGGGCAACGCAAGCACGTCATGACGTATTTGGGTGATTTCTTGTTTGCCCCTGAGCGGGCGCGGTCGCCTGTCTCGAGTCTCTCGGGTGGCGAGCGTAATCGTTTGCTGTTGGCGCGCTTGTTTGCAAAACCCGCCAATGTCCTGGTACTTGATGAGCCGACCAATGACCTCGATATCGATACGCTGGAATTGCTCGAGCAATTGCTCGAGGAGTACACCGGCACGGTTTTTCTGGTCAGCCACGATCGTACTTTTCTGGACAATGTGGTGACGCAGGTGATTGTGGCCGAAGGTGAGGGCGTGTGGCGTGAATACATCGGCGGCTATTCCGATTGGGAGCGTGTGCGATATCGCGGAGCGACAGCTGCTGCTGCCGAAGTTGCCAAGCCTGCAGTGAAGTCGGTTGCGGCACCCGCTGCGACGAAAGACAAGCCAAAAAAACTCAGCTTCAAGGAGCAGCGTGAACTCGAGCAGCTACCGGAACTGATTGCTGCACTCGAGACCGAGCAGGCAGAAATTTCAGCAAAGCTTGCCGATGCCGAGCTGTATCGCAATCAACCAGAGCAGGCGCAAAAACTCAATCAGCGCTATGCCGAGATTGATGAATTGCTGATGTCGTCACTGGAGCGTTGGGAGGCGATGGAAGTGCGAGCCAAGAGCTGAGTGCTCAAGGCCGCGCTGCTTGATCACGTTAATCTTTCATGTTCAAGCATGTTGTGTACAAGCGGATTTTTGGATCAAAGCTAGTTGATCTTGCGGCTTGCAGCGCGTAATTCAGGCAATCGCATCCTCAACAACTCTGCATCGGTCGCTTGAGGGCATTGCGCGAGATAAGCCTCGATATCCTGCAACGCGGCGTTGGGGCAATCCAGATTCGCATAGGCGAGACCGCGGTCGCGTCGCTCTTCGATTTCATCCGGCAGCAAGATCACCAGCTTTTGCTGCACGCTCAGGAATTCTTTCCAGTGCGGCTGTTCAGCGTACACAGCCTTGAGGTTGCGCAGCATGCGAACAAGAATGCTGCGCTCTGTCGCATTGGCGAGATAGCTGGCCAGCGGTGGATCGTCTGGGTTGCGGCCATTGATGAAATAGGGTTCCAGTCTTTCCTCGATTTCCTCGCGCGAGAGACTCGCGCCATTGAAAGGATCGAGGATGATGTCGCCTGTCTTGATCGACAGTTTCATCAGAAAATGCCCCGGGAAAGAAATGCCTTTGACATCCAGCCCTATCTGCTGCGCAAGCTCCATGTAAATCACCGCCAGCGAGATCGGAATGCCGCGTCGCGTCGATAAGACTTTGTGCAAATAGCTGTTGTCGGGGTTGTAGTAGTCGTTAAAGTTGCCCGAGAAGCCCAGCTCCTGATAGAAAAAATTATTCAGCAGGCGCAGTTTGGGTATTGGTGCGATGTCGGCATGCAGGCGGCGTTTGAGTCGTACCGCAAACTTGTCAATATCGGTGAGGCAGGCGTTCAGATCAAACAGATGCTCATCATCTTGCGCGATGCACAGCGCCGCTTCAAACAAGGGGATATGTGCATCGTCTTGCACCAGCGAAGCGAAGTAATCATTGGATTTGATCATCGTCAGCCTGCTTAGCTCGATTCACGTTTGAAGTCGGTAAACCGGAAGCCCATCAAGGCCAGCGCACCGAAGTAACTGCCCGCGCATACGAACATCACCAGCATCAGTGCGCCGATACGCATCATGGGTGTGGCTTGCAGTGCAATCCAGTCAAAGCGTGCCGTTACCCATAAACCTATGCCTGCCAGCAGGAACAGCGCTCCGATCACGCGAATGATAAATAGTGTCCAACCCGCCAGCGGAACATAAATTTCCTTGCGACGAAGGCCGATGTAGAGAAACAGTGCATTGAGGGTGGCGCCCAGTCCGATCGAGAGCGCAAGACCCGCATGGGCGATCCAGGGGACGAAGACGATGTTCATGAGTTGTGTGACCACCAGAACCCCGATGCCGATCTTGACGGGGGTACGTATATCCTGTTTTGCGTAAAAACCGGGCGCCAGTATCTTGACCAGTATCAGACCCATCAGCCCAACGCCATAAGCCACCAGCGCTCTGGAGGTCATGGTGACCGAGAGGGCGTCAAATTTTCCGTAATGAAAAAGCGTTGTTGTAATGGGTTCGGATAAAACCATGAGGGCAACGGCCGCCGGTGTGGCCAGCAAAATGGTGAGCCTGAGACCCCAATCGAGCAAGGAAGAGTACTCGCTGTGATCCCCGCAGGCATGCGCTTTGGACAAGCTGGGCAGGAGAATGGTGCCCAGCGCCACGCCGAGCAGCGCGGTGGGTAGTTCCATCAAGCGATCTGCGTAAGAGAGCCAGGACACGCTGCCATCGGGCAGATGGGAGGCAATATTGGTGTTGATGATCAGACTGATCTGCGCTGCCGACACTGCGAATGTCGCTGGCAGCATTTGGCGCAGCACCCTACGCACGCCCGGATCTCTGAGCGCCGCCACCGGATTCATCCCGATGCGCGGCAGCATGCCAATTTTGCGCAAGGCCGGTACCTGAAACCACAGCTGCAGTACGCCACCGATGACAACCGCAATAGCCAGCGCGTACACCGGCTGCGAGAGGTGGGGCGCCAGAAAGATTGCGCCGGCGATGAAGGAGAGATTGAGAAGAACGGGTGTGAAGGCGGGCACACGAAATTCCTGCCAGGTATTCAGAATGCCACCCGCCAGCGCGACCAGCGACATGAACAGAATGTAGGGAAACATGATCTGGGTCATGGTGATCGAGAGCGACAGCGCCACAGGATCCGAGCCAAACCCGCTGGCCATCATCAAAACGACCAGGGGCGCGCCAATGATGCCCAATATGGTCGTGGCCAGCAGTGTCCAGAACATGACCGTCGCCACATGATCGGCCAGAGTGCGGGTGGCTCGATTGCCTTGCTGGTTTTTGTATTCCGCAATGATGGGCACAAAGGCCTGCGAAAATGCGCCCTCGGCAAACAGCCGGCGCAGCAGATTGGGGATGCGGAAGGCAACGAAAAAAGCGTCGGTGTAAATCGAGGCGCCGAAAGTTCGTGCTACCAGGAACTCGCGGATCAGCCCGGTGATGCGTGAGAGCATCGTCATGCCAGAAACGGTGGCTAGCGTTTTATGCAAGTTCATGGCGGATGATTATATCCGCAGGTTTCAGGCGAATTTGGCTAAGGAGACGCTGATTAAATCCACGTTTTATGGCGAGCCAGTGCAGCTGTGCGACGCGGGGATGAATAAAATCAAGGTCTTAGCGCCATTGATCTTGCCACAAAAGTTTCCGCATTTATTTAATCAGCACTTCCCAAAAAATTGCTTTTATGTAAATTAATGCGCCGGGATTTTGGTGGGTCGCACGTTCAAGGATGCTGTCATTGCTATTTGTCCTAAGGATAAAAACCCGCTATAATCTCGGTCTTTCGTATTCCGCCCGGGGCCAGTTCCCGAGCCCCCCTTGTCAGGAAATAAGTCATGGCCAATACAGCCCAGGCACGCAAGCGTGCCCGTCAAGCAGTCAAACTGAACGAGCACAACTCCAGCCAGCGCTCCACGCTGCGTACCGCTATCAAGGCGGTCCGCAAGGCAATTGAAGCGGGCGACAAGGCGGCTGCCTCAGCCGTCTTCCAGGCATCAGTCTCCGTGATTGACCGTATCGCTGATAAAAAGATCGTTCACAAGAACAAGGCAGCACGCCACAAGAGCCGTCTGTCGGCCGCCATCAAGGCGCTGGCTTAAGTTTGCGTTGTGATGGGCCGCTGACTGGATTGCCCGGTCTGGCCCGCGAGCGAGAAGCTCGAGCGATCAAACTGCGGTGCCGGTGGATCTGACGCCGATGATCTAAAACCCGTCTGATGAAACTCAGGCGGGTTTTTTATTGGGGCAACCCGGTGACTTGCAAGCCGGATCGGATGTTCTTCTGCCTGAACCAGCCCTGATTCATCTCCAGTGCAAATCGAGCAGGTTTTTTCGCGCAGTGCGCATTCAGCGTTTGCGGCTGCATGTCCTCGATATTGATGATCCGGCCTTTCTCATCGATAAAGGCGACCGATAGCGGAAGCAAGGTGTTCTTCATCCACATGCAGATATGCCGTGTCTCCGGAAAGCGGAACACCATACCCTCATTGGGCGCCATTTTTTCGCGAAACATCAGGCCCTGAGCACGCTGCTCGTCGCTGACAGCGACTTCCGCCTTGATCAAGTGGACACCGATATTCAGCGTCGTGCTTGGAAATAGCTGTTGCGCATGACCGACTGAGAAAAATGCAGCGAGGATCCATGCGGCGGTACTGGAGCAAATGATTTTCATAATGAAGGGTGGCTATTCAGAGCAATGGGATTGTAAACCTCGTCAACGCAGGTTTATTCGACTTTGTGCCATGCGTCTTCACCTACGTCTCGCCACTCGCCTGGCATCAGCGGATGCGTGGCCAGAGAAAACGGCCCGATGCCACTACGCACCAGTCTCAGCGTTGGCAAACCCACTGCGGCACTCATCCGTCTGACCTGACGATTCTTGCCTTCGACTAGGGTGATCACCAGCCAGCAGGTGGGAATCTGCGCCCGTGTACGAACGGGGGGCTGGCGCTCCCAAAGCCAGTGTGGCGTTTCGATGCGTGCTGCGCGGCAGCCAAGGGTGATGAAATCACCCAGATCCAGTGGCGCTTGTAGCCGCGACAGTTGTGCGGCGCTGGCTATGCCTTCGACTTGCGCAAGATAGGTTTTCTGCTTTTTACTCTCTGGGTGGCTGATCTCATGCTGCAGTTTTCCATTGTCGGTCAGCAGCATCAGCCCCTCGCTGTCTGCATCTAGTCTGCCTGCCGGGTAGATGTCGGGCTGTTGCAGGTAGTCTGCCAGCGTGGCGCGTGATGCATGAGCAGAAAACTGGCTCATCACACCGTGCGGCTTGTTGAAAAGAATCAGCGACATTTAGGGTATCCGGAGCAGTTGCGGGGCCGTATTTCTGTGGCACGAAGCAAAATTCTAGTGCATAATACGAAATGTGGTCTTATGTCTTATATAAGACCTGCATATCGCTTTCATTGGGCCTTTGTTCCTGACGAGACCCAAACTACAATCTTCCTTATCCGCCCAATCCTCGGAGATAACGATGTACCAACATATCAAAGTGCCCACCGATGGTCAGAAGATTTCGGTCAATCCTGATTATTCTCTGAATGTGCCAGACAATCCGATCATCCCCTATATCGAGGGTGATGGCACCGGTGTGGACATCAGCCCGGTGATGATCAAGGTGATCGATGCGGCGGTAAAAAAAGCCTACGGCGGCAAGCGCAAGATCAGCTGGATGGAGATTTTCGCCGGCGAGAAGTCGACCATGGTTTACGGTCCGGACGTCTGGCTGCCCGAGGAAACGCTCAAGGTACTCAAAGACTATGTGGTCTCGATCAAGGGACCGCTGACCACACCGGTAGGCGGTGGCATACGCTCGCTGAACGTGGCGCTGCGTCAGGAGCTCGATCTGTACGTTTGCTTGCGTCCCGTACGTTATTTCAAAGGTGTGCCCTCGCCATTGCGCGAGCCCGAGAAAACCGACATGGTGATTTTCCGCGAGAACTCGGAAGACATCTACGCGGGTATCGAATGGCAGGAGGGCAGCGAGGGTGTGAAGAAGGTGATCGATTTCCTGATCAAGGAGATGGGCGTCAAGAAGATCCGCTTCCCCCAGACCTCTGGCATTGGTATCAAGCCAGTCTCCCGCGAAGGCACCGAGCGCCTGGTGCGCAAGGCTATCCAGTACGCGATCGACAATGACAAGCCTTCCGTGACTATCGTCCACAAAGGCAACATCATGAAATACACCGAGGGCGGCTTCCGGGATTGGGGCTACGAGCTGGCGCAAAAGGAGTTTGGCGCGCAACTGATCGACGGTGGCCCATGGTGCACCTTCAAGAATCCCAAGACGGGCAAAGACATTATCGTCAAGGATTCGATTGCGGATGCCTTCCTGCAGCAGATTTTGCTGCGTCCGAACGAATACAGCGTGATCGCCACACTGAATCTGAACGGTGACTATATTTCAGATGCGCTGGCAGCTCAGGTGGGTGGTATCGGCATTGCGCCGGGCGCCAATCTGTCCGATTCGGTCGCCATGTTCGAGGCAACGCACGGCACAGCACCCAAATACGCTGGCAAGGATTACGTCAATCCGGGTTCGCTGATCCTGTCGGCCGAAATGATGCTGCGTCATATGGGCTGGTTCGAGGCTGCCGATCTGGTCATCAGCTCAATGGAAAAATCTATTTCATCCAAGAAAGTAACCTATGACTTCGCGCGCCTGATGGATGGTGCAACTCAAATGTCATGTTCGGGCTTTGGTGATGTGATGATTGAGCAGATGTAAGACCATGTGTGCGTTAAAAAAGCCGGAGCGATCCGGCTTTTTTAATGTCCATTCATTATAAAAATGGCAATTAGTATAGGTGAACCAAGGCGGGGGAACGAGGTCTACGGAACTGGAGGTAATAAAAAAACCCCCGGTTTTGTCGGGGGTTTTGAGGAGCCTAACGGTAATCAGGCGTTTTGGATGTTGGAAGCTTGCTTGCCTTTAGGGCCTTGCGTTACTTCAAACTGAACCTTTTGTCCTTCTTTGAGGGTCTTGAAGCCATTCATCTGAATCGCAGAGAAGTGTGCGAACAGATCTTCGCCACCATCATCCGGAGTGATAAAACCGAAGCCTTTGGCATCGTTAAACCACTTCACTGTACCTGTTGCCATAAAAGCGTTTTCCCAAATTTAACCAATCACACGAGCCCTAGAAGCAAGAAGCTCGCGTAAAGCTGCCCCCTCTTATATTGCTCCTCCCTAATCAACTAGTGCAAAGAAGCACATATTGATCTTTTGCATTGTTCGCGTAAAAAATGGAAAAGTCAAGTTAATTGCCAAAAGGACTAGATTTGGGCCGGGATTGGCCAAAATGATCGGGCTATGGCAAAAGGAAAAAGCGGCGATCTGCGCGGCATCAGGATTCGGCGTACTATCGCCATGTGGGGCGGATATCGTTGGCAAAAGCGGTTACGCACCAATACAAGGGCATTAGAATAGAAGCATGGCAACTAACGACGAGAATGGCACACTCCTTATTCCCAAGGAGAAAAAGGCGGCGGTCAAACCGCCACCGATGTATCGGGTTTTGCTGCTCAATGATGACTACACCCCGATGGAATTCGTGGTGGCCATCATTCAGGAGTATTTCAACAAGGACCGGGAGACGGCTACCCAGATCATGTTGAAAGTGCATCGCGATGGTAAAGGCATGTGCGGGGTGTATCCTAAAGATATAGCCAGTACAAAAGTGGAACTCGTATTAACCCACGCCCGGAAGGCGGGACACCCGCTTCAGTGCGTGATGGAGGAAGCATGATTGCTCAGGAACTCGAAGTTAGTTTGCATATGGCTTTTGTCGAGGCGAGACAGGCTCGGCATGAGTTCATTACCGTTGAGCATCTGCTGCTCGCGCTGCTGGATAATCCTTCCGCGGCCGAGGTGCTAAGAGCCTGCGCGGTCAATATTGATGACCTGCGCAAGACGCTGACCAACTTTATTAACGACAACACCCCGACAGTGCCCGGCACCAGCGAGGTCGATACGCAACCGACCCTGGGTTTCCAGCGGGTGATACAGCGCGCGATCATGCACGTTCAGTCAGCATCGAACGGCAAAAAAGAAGTGACCGGCGCCAATGTTCTGGTAGCAATTTTCGGTGAAAAAGATTCTCATGCGGTTTACTACCTGCATCAGCAAGGGGTCACGCGTCTGGACGTCGTCAACTTCATCTCGCATGGTGTTCGTAAAGATCAGCAGTCCGAGCCGCAAAAAGCCTCCGAGGGTGTTGAAGAAGGTGCTGCTGAGACACAGCAGAAAGAAAGTGCGCTGGATCAGTTCACCCAAAATCTCAATAAGCTCGCAGCAGAAGGCAAGATTGATCCTCTGATTGGCCGCGAGGCCGAGGTTGAGCGTGTGATTCAGACGCTTTGCCGTCGCCGCAAAAATAATCCACTGCTGGTGGGTGAGGCCGGTGTTGGCAAGACTGCGATTGCCGAAGGTCTCGCCTGGCGCGTAACCCAAGGTGACGTGCCCGAAATCTTGCAGAACGCTGTGGTGTACTCGCTCGATATGGGCGCCTTGCTGGCCGGCACCAAGTATCGAGGCGACTTCGAGCAGCGTCTGAAGGCCGTACTCAAGCAAATGAAGAACAATCCGAACGGGATTTTATTCATCGATGAGATCCATACCATCATTGGTGCAGGCTCCGCATCCGGTGGAACGCTGGACGCGTCGAATCTGCTCAAGCCGGCCTTGTCCAGTGGTCAGCTGAAGTGTATCGGTGCGACTACTTTCAATGAATTCCGGGGTGTGTTCGAGAAAGACCATGCGCTCTCGCGTCGCTTCCAGAAGATTGATGTGAATGAGCCCACCGTCGAGCAGACCGTGCAGATCTTGCGTGGTCTCAAATCACGCTTCGAAGAACATCATGGCGTCAAGTATTCGGCGCTGGCACTGACAACAGCAGCCGAGTTGGCCGCGCGTTTCATCAATGACCGTCACTTGCCCGACAAGGCGATTGATGTGATTGACGAGGCGGGCGCAGCGCAACGTATCCTGCCCAAGTCCAAGCAGAAAAAGACCATAGGCAAGCCTGAGATCGAAGACATCATTTCGAAAATAGCGCGTATTCCGCCGCAGTCGGTCAATCAGGACGATCGTACCAAGCTGCAGACGATCGACCGCGATCTGAAGAATGTTGTATTCGGTCAGGATCCTGCGATCGAGGCATTGGCTGCGGCGATCAAGATGGCGCGCGCGGGACTCGGCAAAACCGATAAGCCGATTGGCTCTTTCCTGTTCTCCGGCCCGACCGGTGTGGGCAAGACCGAAGTCGCCAAGCAATTGGCGTTCATTCTGGGTATTGAGCTGATTCGTTTTGATATGTCCGAATACATGGAGCGTCATGCGGTGAGCCGCCTGATTGGCGCGCCACCGGGCTATGTCGGTTTCGATCAGGGCGGTTTGCTGACTGAAGCGATCACCAAGAAGCCCCATGCAGTGCTGCTGCTGGACGAAATTGAAAAAGCACATCCGGATGTGTTCAACATCCTTCTGCAGGTGATGGATCACGGCACGCTGACGGACAACAATGGCCGCAAAGCAGACTTCCGCAATGTGATCATCATCATGACCACGAACGCCGGCGCTGAGAGTCTGCAAAAGCGTTCAATGGGTTTCACCGAATCCAAGCAGGCCGGCGACGAGATGGCGGATATCAAGCGCATGTTCACGCCAGAGTTCCGCAATCGTCTGGATTCCATCATCAGCTTCCGTGCGCTCGACGAAGACATCATCCTGCGTGTGGTCGACAAATTCCTGATGCAGCTGGAAGAGCAATTGCATGAGAAGAAAGTCGAGGCTGTGTTCAGCGAAAACTTGCGCAAATTCCTTGGCAAGAAGGGCTTTGACCCGCTGATGGGTGCTCGTCCCATGTCACGCCTGATTCAGGACATGATTCGCAAGGCACTGGCTGATGAGCTGTTGTTTGGCAAGCTGGTATCGGGTGGGCGCGTCAATGTCGACATCGACGAAGAAGAACATATTCGTCTTGAATTCGTCGAAGGTGACACGCCGCCACCGGCTGCACCGCCACAGGAAGCTGCTGAAGTCGAATAAGAAGTCAGCGGCATTGAAACAGGCAGGGCCCCAGCGCAAGCGGGGCCCTGTTTTGTTTTGGATACCTTGTCCACGCGTAGACTTCCCCGTCAAGTAGACAATTTAAAAGTAGAGATTTCCGCATTGACCACCCTCGGCAGATACGCCAGCGGCGTCTTCTTTCCAAGGGACTCATGAGAGCGCACCGTGTTGT
>JAIXXZ010000006.1 GCA_027490465.1 Oxalobacteraceae bacterium | reverse complement strand
GCGCAAGTCGTCGAACAAGAAAAAGAACGTGTACAGAATTTCAGTGCAACGCTGGAAAAATTACGCGAACAACTCGCAAAACTAAAATAAACAAGAAGGAGACAATTATGCGCATGCGAATTCTGCTACTGATCGCACTGGGACTGATATCAACACTTGCTGCAGCCGCCGAAAATCCTGTCGGACTATGGCGAACCATTGACGACAAATCCGGCAAGGAAAAATCGCTGGTGCGTGTCACCGAGTCAAACGGTCAGCTGCAGCTCACGATTGAAAAAATTTTCCGCGAGCCCGGTGAAGAGCCTAATCCGCTGTGCGACAAGTGCCCGGGTGAGAAAAAAAATAAACCGGTCATCGGCATGCAGATCGGTAATGGGCTGAAGAAAGATGGCGATGTATGGTCAGGCGGCGAGATCCTTGATCCACAAAACGGCAAGACCTATAAGTGCAAGGTCTGGCTGGAAGATAAAGGAAAGAAGCTGAATGTGCGCGGCTTTATCGGCGTGTCGGTGCTGGGGCGTACGCAGGTTTGGCTACGGGAAGAATGAATAGCGACTGCTAATCGCGTGAGGTAGATCTTGGCCTGCACCTAACCGCCGGTCACGTAAGCAGAAAATGACGTTGAATCATTAAAAGTTCAAAAGACGCTGGATCCCCCCTTGCAGGGCGCGCAATGGCGAGTATGCCATTACCGTTTCGCGGGCAGACCGCATGCGGTCTGAAACCCCCGCTACACCCTTTCGCCGGGATGACAGTAATTGTTAAGCCAACCGTAAAAACCCCAACCTTCAACCGAGCGTCATTAAACCACAGTCGTTCGTATAACTTATCACCACAAATCACCATTGGGGCTGGTCTTGGGGGCCGCGACACCGAAGTGCTTGTATGCCGCGGGCGTCGCAATACGCCCGCGCGGGGTGCGCTGCAAATACCCCTGCTGGATCAGATAAGGCTCGAGCACATCTTCGATGGTGTCGCGCTCTTCACCGATCGCTGCGGCGAGATTGTCCAGACCGACCGGTCCGCCGCTGAATTTGAATAGCACCGCCTCCAACAGCTTGCGGTCCATCAGGTCAAACCCCACCGGATCGACATCCAGCATCTTCAGCGCCGCATCTGCTATCGCGCTGGTGATTTCGCCCTTGCCTTTGACTTCTGCGTAATCACGCACACGACGCAGAAGTCGGTTCGCGATACGCGGTGTGCCGCGACTGCGGCGGGCAATTTCGATCGCACCATCGCCGACGATCACGGCATTGAGCAAAGATGCACTGCGCGTGACGATACGCGCTAATTCTTCTGGCGTATAAAACTCCAGTCGCGATACGATACCGAAGCGGTCTCGCAGCGGATTGGTGAGCATGCCCGCGCGGGTAGTGGCACCGACCAGCGTGAAGGGTTGCAAATCCAGTCGCACCGAACGCGCGGCGGGACCTTCGCCGATCATGATATCGATCTGGTAATCCTCGAGCGCAGGATAGAGAATTTCTTCGACCACCGGAGAGAGGCGGTGAATCTCATCAATGAACAACACATCATTGGCTTCGAGATTAGTCAGTAAGGCGGCGAGGTCACCGGCACGCTCAAGGACCGGACCTGAGGTCTGACGCAGATTGACACCCATTTCACGCGCAATGATGTGCGCGAGCGTTGTCTTGCCTAATCCGGGTGGGCCAAACAAAAGCGTGTGATCCAATGCTTCACCGCGATTGCGTGCCGCCGTGATGAAAATTTCGAGCTGCTCGCGAATTTTTTCCTGACCCACATACTCATCGAGCTTGTGCGGACGTAAGGCACGCTCGATCGCCTCTTCGTTGGGCGACACCGGGGTGGCGGCAATGATGCGCTGCTCGCTGAAATCGTCGGTCTGTATGCTCATCGCTGCATTGTAGCCTGAGGCAGGCTGGCTCAAGCTTTGGAAAGGGCTTTAAGCGCATGACGTATACCGTCGGACACGCTACTGCCGGCTGGGACTTGTTTGAGCGCGAGCGCGGCTTCTTTGTCGGAATATCCGAGTGCCAGCAGCGCGTTCAGTATGTCGCTGTTGCTGTCTTGCGCCGCCGTACCGCTCGCACCCAGATCCGCGCCGAGCTTGCCTTTTAATTCGAGCAACAGACGCTCTGCGGTCTTTTTGCCGATGCCGGGAATCTTGGTGAGCCGACCTGCTTCCTGCAAGGTGACGGCCTGCGCCAGATCGGCGACCGACATGCCAGACAACAGGGATAGCGCGGTGCGAGCGCCCACACCACTGATCTTGATCAGCTCGCGAAACAGTTCCCGCTCCTGCGCGGTACCAAAACCAAACAGCAGTTGCGCATCTTCGCGCACGACGAAATGGGTAAGCAACACCACCTTCTCGCCCACTGACGGTAATTGATAGAAGGTGCTCATCGGCACGCTGACTTCATAGCCAACGCCCTGGCAATCGATGATTAATTGCAGAGGATTTTTATCGAGAAGAATGCCGGAGAGGCGACCGATCATGGGGAATCTTTTGGGTAAGTAATAGGTACGCGGTTAAATTTTATTACTGTGTGCGTACACAATCATAACGCAGCACCTCGCGTACCCACCTTCTGCCTCAGCCAACCAGACGACCGCCGCGAATGCGCAGACCCTTGCGAGCCAGCTCAGGCGCCAGTCCACCCAGCTTGGACAACCCCGCACCCGCGTGCGCATGGCAGATGGCCACACCCAGCGCATCGGCGGCATCGGTACCAGGCAGGCCTTCGAGTTTCAGCAAACGCTGCACCATGGCCTGCACCTGAGATTTTTGCGCTTTGCCTTGCCCGACGACCGCTTTCTTCACTTGCAAGGCGGTGTACTCAGCCACCGGGAGATTAGCGCCAACCAGCCCGCAGATCGCCGCGCCGCGCGCCTGGCCGAGAAGAAGCGTGGACTGAGGATTGACGTTGGAAAAAACGATCTCGATCGCGGCGCAATCCGGCTGATAAGTGGTGATGACTTCGGCCACGCCGTCGAGGATGACTTTTAGCCGCGATGGCAAGTCGCCGTCGGGTATGCGTATGGTGCCCGAAGCGATATAAGCGAGCCGGTTTCCCTCTTTGCGTATCACGCCAAAGCCGGTCACGCGCAAGCCGGGGTCGATGCCGAGGATTTTCATGGCGAGATTATGACAGGAGGGCGGGGTAGAGGTCGTGCCAGTGGGGATTGGTTTGCTCGATTAGCTGGATCTTCCAGGCGCGCCTCCAGGCTTTGATTTGTTTTTCGCGCTGGATGGCGGTGATGATAGATTCTGAATGATCGAACCAGACAAGCTGGTCAACTTTATATTTTTTTGTAAATCCTTCGACGGTACCTGATTTATGTTCGTAGATGCGGCGAATAAGATCGCGAGTAACACCGATATAAAGCGTACCGTTTTTCCGGCTTGCGAGGATGTAGACGTAAGCCACTAAGCTCCTCACTAATTTAAACGGGAATGGACCCCAGCTTTCGCTGGGGCGACGGAGTTTAAAGCTATCAGCCTAAAGATCGTCATCCCAGCGCAAGCTGGGATCCATCATCGCAAACCGGGGCCTCAAAAGCACGAAGGCGCTGCAACCACACCACAGAACAAGGGGCTTGGGGAACCGGCCGACGCATCAATGCCTGAAGTGCCGCACTCCCGTAAACGCCATCACCACCCCCTGCTCATCCGCCGCGTCAATCACTTCCTGATCGCGCATCGACCCACCCGGCTGGACGACCGCAGTCGCACCAGCACTGACTACGACATCCAGTCCATCTCGAAACGGGAAGAATGCATCGGAGGCCACTGCGGAACCAGCGAGTGAGAGATTGGCGTTTTGTGCCTTGATCGAGGCGATGCGCGCCGAATCAACGCGACTCATTTGTCCGGCACCGACACCGAGCGTCATGCCATTACCGCAGAAGACGATGGCATTCGATTTGACGAATTTGGCGACGCACCACGCAAACATCATGTCCTGCAGCTGCTGTGGCGTTGGCTGTTTTTTACTGACGATGGCGAACTCAGCAGGCATCACCTGCTTCGAATCCGGCGCCTGCAAGAGCAAGCCGCCACCAACACGCTTGATATCAAAGGCGTTACTGGCATGGCCAATGGGAATTTCCAGCAGGCGCACATTCTGTTTGGCTTCAAATACCTTGCGCGCTTCAGCAGTGAATGCAGGTGCGATCAGTACTTCAACGAATTGCTTCGCAATCGCTTCAGCGGCTTTACCATCAACGCCAACATTAAACGCGATGATGCCGCCGAATGCGGAGGTGGGATCTGTCTGGAGGGCTTTTGCATAGGCATCAGCCGCATCAACACCAAGCGCCACACCGCAGGGGTTGGCGTGCTTGATGATCACGCAGGCGCTGCCTTCGAAGCTTTTCACGCATTCCCAGGCCGCGTCAGCATCAGCAATATTGTTGTAAGAGAGCTCCTTGCCCTGCAGCTGACGGTAATTTGCCAGCGCACCGTCAACTGTGGCGCTATCGCGATAAAAGGCAGCGGACTGATGGGGGTTTTCGCCGTAGCGCATGTCTTGCACTTTGGTGAATTGCAGGTTGAGCGTCTCGGGATAGGCAGAGCGGGTGGCATGCTGCCGGTCGGGACCCAACGCGCTGAGGTAATTGGTAATAGCGCCATCATATTGCGCGGTATGCGCGAAGACTTTTTTGGCGAGCGCGAAGCGGGTTTCGTAATTCACATCGCCCTGCCCGGTTCGCATTTCGTTCAATACCTGATCGTAATCTGAAGGATCACAAATCACGACCACATCTTTGTGATTTTTTGCCGAAGACCGCAGCATCGCAGGGCCGCCGATATCGATATTTTCAATCGCGTCTTCGAGCGAGCATTGGTCTTTTGCTACGGTTTGCTGAAAGGGATACAGGTTGACCACCACCATATCAATGGTCGGTATGTCATGCGTGGCCAGCGCCTGCATGTGTGCGGGAAAATCCCGGCGCGCGAGTATGCCGCCGTGTACCTTGGGATGCAAAGTCTTCACACGTCCGTCGAGCATTTCGGGGAAACCCGTGTAATCCGCGACCTCGGTAACCTCAAGCCCATTGTCTGCCAGCAGGCGGGCAGTGCCACCCGTAGACAGCAGCTTTACGTTCATGGAGGCGAGTGCTCGGGCAAATTCGAGTACGCCGGTTTTATCGGAGACGGAGATAAGCGCTTGTCTGATCATGAGTAATTATCAAAATTTGAACGAAGCAGGCAAGCTGCTTGTGAGTCTGAGGCGTCAGAGCAAACCGTGCTGCTGCAATTTTTTTCGAAGCGTGTTGCGGTTGATGCCCAGCATCTCGGCTGCGTGTGACTGATTGCCTTTGGCGCGCACCATAACGGCTTCCAGCATGGGTTTTTCCACGGTCACCACGACCATTTCATACACATTGTGTGGCTGCATTTCCCCGAGATCACGGAAATATTTCTCAAGACTTTTCTTGACGACATCCTGGATATTGTCTTTGCTCATGCTGAATCGATCGGTACGAAATGTGAGGATTTATGCAGTTTTTTGCAGTTTTACGCAGCCAGCTTTTGAGCGGCGGGCGCATATTGTAACCGCTCGCCCAACAGAGACTGCGACTGAAAAAATGCATCGACTGCTGCCCGCTGAGTGTCACAATCCTCAATCAGGTTCATCTGCTGACGAAACATTTCGCCACCTTCCAGTGATTTGACGTACCAGCCTATATGTTTGCGCGCCGTGCGCACGCCAAGATAGTCACCATAAAACGCATAATGCTCCAGCAAATGACGCGACATCAGTTGTCTGACCTCTTCAACTGTCGGTGGTAACCGATGCTGACCGGTACGTAAAAAATGATCGATCTCACGAAAAATCCACGGACGTCCCTGTGCTGCACGGCCGATCATGATGGCATCGGCACCAGTTTTTTTCAGGACGAATGCGGCTTTCTCGGGCGTATCAATATCACCATTCGCAACGACGGGAATACGCACCGCTGCCTTGACGGCGGCGATGGTGTCGTACTCCGCCTCGCCGCTGTAGCCATCCGCGCGTGTTCGGCCATGCAGCGTCAGCATGGCGATGCCGGTTTGCTCGGCAATGCGCGCAATCGTCAGGGCATTTCTATGCTGTCGATCCCAGCCCGTACGAAATTTCAGCGTCACCGGCACATCGACCGCCGCGACCACGGCTTCAAGCAGGCTGGCCACCAATGGCTCATCGCGCAAGAGTGCGGAGCCGCACCAGTTGTTGCAGACTTTTTTGACGGGACAGCCCATGTTGATGTCGATGATCTGGGCACCGCGATCAACATTAAAGCGCGCCGCTTCGGCCAGCAGCGCAGGATCGGCACCGGCGATCTGTACCGCCTTGGGCTCCATTTCGCCTTCGTGATTAATTCGTCGTGCTGTTTTCTCGCTGGCCCACACGCGTGGATTGGACGCCGCCATCTCAGACACCGCATAACCCGCACCCAGCTCCTTGCACAGTTGGCGAAATGGCCGATCAGTCACGCCCGCCATGGGGGCGACAAAGACATTGTTGCGAAGTTGATAGGGGCCTAGCTGCATGAGGGATTCCGCTGGATTCGTACTTCAGAGAGCTGCCTATTTTATACGCAGCAGGCCAGATACTCTGTTTCGGGGGTAGGCGTCAGGCAGCGGGATGGGAACGATCGATTTCATCAAGGCCATCTGCCTCGATGTGGGCAGCATCGCCCCATTGCTGCACGTGGAATTGATGACCATCCCACTGCAGGCGATTGATCGCTGCATTGAGGATCGCAAAATCACGCGGTGATGTGATGGGTAAGTCATGCGCTGCGCGATAAAGGCAATCCAGCACACCGCCGTGAGTCACGATGACGATGCGCTGCTCTTTATGTTGACGGGCAATCCGAGTGATGACATTGACCGATCGCTGATGAAATTCTTCCAGTGTCTCTGCCTCGCGCTCACCTGCGGGAAAACGTGCCTTCGGATCGCGTGACTGCCAGAGCGCAAATGCCTCGGGGTGGTGATGACTGATTTCATCGTACATCAAGCCTTCGAAAGCGCCATAGCAACGTTCGCGCAGCGCGATATCGATATGGACAGGCAGTTGATGAATATCGGCGACAGCCTGCGCGGTATCGCGCGCTCTTTGCAAGTCGCTGGCATAAATCGCAGCCGGGCGCTCACTTTGCAAGGCACGCGCCAATGATCGCGCCTGTCGCTGCCCCTCGTCATTCAAGCCGATATCGATATGCCCTTGCATGCGCCGCACACGGTTCCATGCGGTCTCGCCATGGCGAATCAGGAGAATGTCAGTCATAGGCACGCGTCTCGATTCAGACAATTATTGGCAGGCGCATCATGCCGCCTTCGCCGGCGAGACCTGCAACCAGAAAGTCACCGGACCGTCGTTGACGAGGGCGACTTGCATATCAGCGCCAAAGCGACCCGACTCCACCACCGGATGCAAAGCACGCGCCCGGGAGAGTGTGTAATCAAACAATCGGCTGGCCTCAGCCGGTGGCGCAGCGGGCGTGAAAGAGGGGCGTGTACCGGAACGCGTATCAGCAGCGAGCGTGAACTGCGGCACCAGCAGGAGCCCGCCCTGTATCTGCGCAAGATTCAGATTCATTTTGCCCTCGGCATCGGCAAACACACGGTAGCCGAGTAATTTGGCGAGCAAGGCATCGGCTTCTTTTTCGCTATCGCCCCGCTCTGCGCACAACAAGACCATCAGTCCCCTGGCAATGCGCCCTATGCACTGCGCTTCTACCGTAACACTGGCCTCGGTGACACGTTGCAGCAGCGCGATCAAGACAGTGTGACCCGCGCAAATTTTCTTTTGCCGACTTGCACGACGAAAGTGCCAGCATCCACCTTGAGTGCTTTATCGCTGACGGTGGCGCCATCGATGCGTACGCCGCCCTGCTCGACCATGCGCAGGGCTTCCGAAGAGGATGCGCACAGGTTGGCTTGTTTGAGTAGCTGGCCTATGCCCATGGGTGCGCCGGACAACGCAACTTCCGGCACTTCATCCGGTATGCCGCCGCGCGCACGGTGATTGAAATCAGCCAGTGCATCTTCGGCCGCCTGACGCGAATGGAAACGCTCGACGATTTCCTGTGCCAGCAGCACCTTGATATCGCGAGGGTTGCGACCACCATCGACATCCGTTTTGAATTGCGTGATTTCGGCGATCGATCGGAAAGACAGCAACTCGTAATAACGCCACATCATCACATCGGAAATACTCATCACTTTGGCAAACATGGTGTTGGCTGGCTCGGTGATGCCGATGTAATTGCCCTTGGACTTGGACATTTTTTCAACGCCATCCAGACCTTCGAGCAGTGGCATGGTCAGTATGCATTGCGGCGTCTGACCATAGTCTTTTTGAAGTTCACGACCAACCAGCAAATTGAATTTCTGATCGGTGCCACCGATTTCGAGATCGGATTTCAGCGCCACGGAGTCATATCCCTGCATGAGTGGATAGAGCAATTCATGCACCGAAATGGGTGTACCCGCCTTGAATCGCTTGGTGAAATCTTCGCGCTCCAGAATACGAGCCACCGTATAACGCGCTGACAGCTCGATCATGCCCCGAGCACCCAAGGGATCGCACCACTCGGAGTTGTAACGAATTTCAGTGCGCTCAGGATCGAGCACCAAACTGGCTTGCGAAAAGTAAGTTTTTGCGTTCTGTTCTATTTGCTCTCGTGTCAGTGGTGGCCGCGTCACATTGCGCCCCGAAGGATCGCCGATCATCGAGGTGAAATCGCCAATCAGAAAAATGACCGTGTGGCCAAGATCCTGCAGCTGACGCATTTTATTGAGTACGACCGTATGTCCCAGATGCAAATCCGGTGCGGTCGGATCCAGGCCGAGTTTAATGCGCAGGGGCTTGCCGGTTTTTTCGGACGATGCCAGTTTTTGCGCGAACTCGGATTCGATGAGCAGTTCGTCAACACCCCGTTTGACGATGGCCAGCGCCTCGCGAACCTTGTCGGAAAGCGGTAATGTGGTGGGCGCTGCACCGGCAGATTGAGAAACAGGAGCAGACTGGGTGTTTACGTCCATGATGGCTTGTACCGGGTCAAAAAATGATTTGTTGCGTTTGCTATAATACGGCCTTTGTTTTTTCTTGAAACGCAATGCAGCGAAAGCGGCAATTCAGAGAAAAACGGCAAATTTTATCCTATCGCATGCGTCTTACCGACAAATCCCGAACAGCAGTGATTGGCCTGTGGCGAAAGCTCTGTTTGCTGCCGACGAGCCGCAAGGTATCGTTTACGGCGGCGGGTCTGTCTCTGTTTGCGTTTGGTGCTGCAGGGGTTGCGCCTTTGGCACCGAATGTGGCCGATCTGCCCGTCGTGACGATTACGGAAGAACTGGCGCTTCCTGACCTCTCCACCCAAATCAATGCATTGCGCAAGGCATCAACGCCCTTTGTCGTCGAAGAGCATGTGCGCCCGGGCGATAATCTGTGGTCGCTACTCCATCGCATGGGTGTGAATGATCCGAATGCCGCGAACTTCATTCGCAAGGATGCTCGCGCTCGACACCTGGTCAGCCTGCGCTCGGGTGCGCGGGTTCAGGCAAGTATCAGCCCGGAAGGCAAGTTGCTATCCATGCAAACACTGCTGGACAGTACTGGCAATCAGAACAACGTGACAAATCTTGTTCTCGAACAAACCACCGATGGATTCAACAGCAAGCTCGATGAAGTAGCGCTAGAGCCGCGCGTCGAAATGCGCTCCGGCGAGATCACCTCATCATTTTTTGCGGCCACTGACATGGCCGAGCTTCCGGATACGGTAACGGAACAGCTTCTGGAAATCTTTGCAGGCGATATTGATTTTGCTGCAGATCTTCGCAAGGGCGACCAGTTTCAAGTGATTTATGAATCTCTGTGGCACGGCAGTGAGTTTGTTCGCAGCGGCCGTGTGCTGGCGGCAGAATTTCACTATAACGGCAAGCGCCGGCAAGCCATATGGTTTGGTAGCGCTGATGGTCAGCGGGGACATTATTACGATGCCTCGGGCAAGTCACTCAAAAAAGCATTCCTCAAGTCACCACTCCCCGTGTCGCGCATCACGTCGGGCTTTGCGATGCGCATGCATCCCATCTCTGGCGAATGGTCACAACACAAGGGCATTGATTTCGCTGCGCCCGAAGGTACACCGATACGTGCGACTGCTGGCGGCATAGTTGATTTTTCAGGTGTGCAAAATGGCTACGGCAATGTCGTGATCATCAAACACGGGCCGGTATATTCCACGCTGTATGCTCACATGAGCCGCATCGCCACGGGTATGCGCGCTGGTACGCGGGTAGCACAAGGCGCAGTTATTGGTTACGTGGGTAGCACTGGCTGGTCCACCGGACCGCATCTGCATTATGAATTCCGCGTCAATAACGAAGCGCGCGATCCGGGCACTATCGCGTTGCCGCAGGCGGTCGCGCTTTCTGCTGCGGAATTGCCGCATTTTCGCAAACGAGTCGCTGACATCACGCATCGCTTTGCAGTGATGTCACCGAATCCCGTGACGCTGGCGTCGCGCTGAACGGCCATCACGGCATCACCGTGTCGACTCCGATGCCCTCAAGCCCTCTTTACATCGGACTCATGTCAGGCACCAGCCTGGATGGCATTGATGGCGTGCTGAGCTCATCGAACAAGACTTTGCATGCCGCTTTTATTGCCTTTCCAGATGCGCTCAGGGCTGAACTACTGGCACTCCAATCCCCGAGCGAGAATGAAATTCATCGTGAGGCTCTCGCCGCCAACCAGCTAACCACGCTGTACGCCGCATGCGTGCAGCAGCTGCTGAAAGACGCTGGTATCAGCGCTGATCAAGTGAGCGCCATCGGAGCCCATGGCCAAACCATACGCCACCGCCCTGAGCTGGGTTATACGCGACAAATCATCAATCCTGCACTCCTCGCCGAAGTGACCGACATTGATGTCATCAGTGATTTTCGCCATCGCGATATCGCCGCCGGTGGTCAGGGTGCACCGCTGGTACCGGCATTTCACCAATCCGTTTTTGGCAGCGCGACACAGACCCGCGTGGTGGCCAATATCGGTGGTATCAGTAACATCAGCATCCTAAGACCCGACGGCCAGGTCACCGGCTACGACACCGGGCCCGGCAACCTGCTGATGGATGGATGGATACACGCGCAGAGAGGTCAGCAATATGACGACAGCGGCCAGTGGGCGGCTTCCGGCCTTGTCCTGCCGGATTTGCTTGTCGAGCTGATGAGCGAACCCTACCTTGCGCTGCCCGCGCCCAAGAGTACGGGACGTGATTTGTTTAATACCGCATGGCTGACGCAGCATCTGCAGCACTTTGGCAGTGCCGCGCCCGCCGATGTGCAGGCAACACTCACCGCTTTCACTGCGCGCACTCTGGCCAATGCAATACAGCGCGATGCGCCGGGCGCTGAGGCAGTGTATGTCTGCGGCGGCGGCGCGATGAATACTTATTTAATGCGCTTGTTGCAGGAAAAGTTGGCATGCCCAGTGTCAGACACAGGCGTGCTGGGGGTATCACCGCAACACGTCGAAGCGCTTGCCTTTGCCTGGCTGGCTGAGCGCTTTTGCGAGCGTTTGCCGGGCAACCTGCAGTCGGTGACCGGTGCACGTGGCCCGCGTTTACTTGGAGCGCTCTACCCTGCGTGAAGAGGGGCGCCGGCATCCGGCGGGACGACGATAGAAAGATCTCACCGACTTCTCGATATGCAGGCAACAAAAAAGCGCGGACCAAGCCGCGCTTCTTGAACTTGCGCAAAAAAGATCAGGCAGAGAACGATGAGCCGCAGCCGCAGGTGGTAGTTGCGTTCGGATTCTTGATCACGAACTGCGCGCCTTCGAGATCGTCTTTGTAATCGATTTCAGCGCCAACCAGATACTGGTAGCTCATCGAATCGATCAGCAATTGCACGCCGTTTTTCATCATCGCCGTATCGTCTTCGTTCACGATTTCGTCAAACGTGAAACCATACTGGAAACCCGAGCAACCGCCGCCCTGCACAAACACGCGCAGCTTGAGATCGGGGTTGCCCTCTTCTTCGATCAGCTGCGCCACTTTGTTGGCCGCGCTATCGGTGAAGTTGATGGGTGTCGGCATTTCGGTGATTGCGTTCATGTGAATGCTCCTGCCTTATGAATCAATGACTTGAGATTATAGCCTTGGGCGCCCTGCGCTGCAGGCAATGACGCATGCGCTTCAGGGATATTCAGCTCATTGAACGGTTTCAGCTGGCCCGTCACGCTGCAACCCGCCCGCATCTTGATGCTGGTATATGAGATATCGCCGATTATGCGCGCGTGGGCCAGTAATTCAACCCTGCCACTGACATGGAGATTGCCCAGAACCTCGCCGCCGACCACCATGGCGCTCACACGGACATTCCCCTCAATCCGACCCTGTGCGGATAGAACCAGACAGCCTGCGCGGGCGGGATCCGCCTGAACATCGCCAATAATCTCGCCATCAACCCGCAAATCACCCTGAAACACCAGCTTGCCTTCGATGCGGCAACCTTGCCCGATCCGGGTTTCAATGCCGTATTGCCCATCCCCGCCCCACTTTTCCCACTCCATCGCCACCCCGAATAAAAATACTGGCGCGAGCTTCAGGCTTTACCAGCCCTCATCGCGCCCCGAATTTTGCCCACGAAGTGCTCGGTGAGGTGGGTACGCAGGTGGCCTTATTGCGGGGGAACAAGCACATCAGGGCAGAATGGGCACGTGGCGCAAACCCGCCGTTTCGTCCAGACCAAACATGAGGTTCATGCACTGCACGCCCTGACCGGCGGCGCCTTTGACCAGATTGTCTTCGACGACCAGGATAACGAGCAGATCACCACCACCGGGCCGATGCACGGCAATACGCAGCATGTTCGAGGCGCGTACCGAACGCGTTTCGGGATGACTTCCCGCGGGCAGCACATCGACGAATGGCTCGTCTTTGAAATGCGCCTCATACAAGGCCTGAAAATCAGTATCGCGCGCCTCGGGCAACAAGCTCGCATATAACGTCGAATGAATGCCGCGAATCATGGGCACCAGATGCGGCACGAAGGTCAGACCAATTTTGCGGCCCGCGATCGCTTCAAGCCCCTGAACCGTCTCGGGCAAATGACGATGACCTTTGACGCCATAGGCCTTGAAGTTATCCGCAGCTTCGGCCAACAGGGTGTGCACCTCGGCTTTGCGGCCGGCGCCGGACACACCGGATTTGCAATCGGCAATCAGCGCGCCTTCATTCACCAGTGGCTTGCCTTGCGTGAGCAGTGGCGCAAAACCCAGCTGCATTGACGTGGGATAGCAGCCAGGGAGTCCGATCACACGCGCTGTGCGGATGGCATCGCGATTGACTTCCGGCAGTCCGTATATCGCTTCTGAAAGAATGTCGGGGCAAGTGTGTGACATGCCGTACCAGTGCTCGAAAACAGTGGTGTCTTTGAGGCGGAAGTCGGCGGCGAGGTCGATGACCTTCACACCGGCATTCAGTAGCTCTGCAGTCTGAGCCATCGCAACGCCGTGCGGTGTCGCAAAGAACACCACGTCGCACTGATCAAGCCGCGCTTTTTCTGGCGATGAAAATGCCAATGACACATGCCCGCGCAGTGACGGAAACATATCGGCCACAGGCATTCCGTCTTCTTTGCGCGAGGTAATGACACTGAGCTCAACTCCAGGATGCGCCGAAAGAATGCGCAACAGTTCCACGCCTGTGTAGCCCGTGCCACCGACAATACCTACCTTGATCATTGCAGACTCCTTCAGACCATCGTCAGGCTTGCGCCCGATTGGCAATCAATAAAAAAGCCGCCGGGCGCAAACCCGGCGGCTCTTGATCCAGCCACACCAGAGGATTAGCGCTTGGAGAACTGTTTCGCGCGACGTGCTTTGCGCAGACCGACTTTCTTACGCTCGACTTCACGCGCATCACGCGTGACGAAACCGGCTTTGGAAAGTTCAGGCTTGAGCGCTGCATCGTAATCGATCAGTGCGCGGGTAATACCGTGGCGAACTGCGCCGGCCTGGCCGGACTCGCCGCCGCCGTGCACATTGACCATGATGTCGAAGCGCTCGACATTATTGGTCAGTTCGAGTGGCTGGCGAATGACCATCAGGCCGGTCTCGCGCGAAAAATATTCCGCTGCAGCCTTGCCATTGACGGTGATCTTGCCAGTGCCTGTCTTGATGAACACGCGCGCCACTGCACTCTTGCGACGGCCGGTTCCGTAATTGTAGTTACCGATCATGTCTGTTCCTTAGATGTCGAGCGACTTCGGTTGCTGAGCGCTGTGCGGGTGTGTGCCTTCGGCATACACTTTCAGCTTCTTGATCATGGCGTAACCCAGCGGACCTTTGGGCAGCATGCCCTTGACTGCTTTTTCCAGCGCACGGCCAGGAAATTTTTCCTGCATGTCGCGGAACTTGGTCGCGTAGATACCGCCCGGATAGCCAGTGTGGCGGTAATAAATCTTGTCATTGGATTTCGCACCCGTCACGCGCAGCTTGCCGGCGTTGACGATGATGATGTAGTCACCCGTATCTACGTGGGGGGTGAATTCTGGCTTGTGCTTGCCGCGCAGTCGGCGTGCCACTTCGCTGGCAACACGTCCGAGGATTTTATCCGTGGCGTCGATCACAAACCAGTCGCGCTGGACTTCGTGTCCTTT
>JAIXXZ010000109.1 GCA_027490465.1 Oxalobacteraceae bacterium | reverse complement strand
GCGCACATCTCGGTCAGCTGTTTTTCAGCGCGCCATCCCAGCAATTCCCGGGCAGATTCTGGCGATGCATAACAGCTCGCGACATCGCCGGGTCGACGCGACGAAAAACGGACCGGAATCTTTTTGTCACAGGCAGCTTCGAAGGCGGCCACGGCCTCCAGCACACTGACGCCTCGACCCGTGCCCAGGTTCACCGTAAAACTCTCCGGCTGCCTGAACAATCGCTCCAGCGCAGCCAGATGTCCGCGTGCCAGATCCATTACATGGATGTAATCGCGTACGCCAGTCCCATCCGGCGTCGGGTAGTCATTGCCAAAGATGGTCAGGTACTCGCGTCGTCCAACGGCGACTTGCGCGATATAGGGCATGAGATTGTTTGGCGTGTCGCGCGGATCTTCACCCAGCAAGCCGCTTTCATGCGCTCCGGCGGGATTGAAATAGCGCAGCGTTGCAATGCGCCACTCGGGATCGGATTGCATGAGGTCGGCCAGACATTGCTCGATAATGAGCTTGGTGCGGCCATAGGGATTGGTGACCGACAGAGGTGCATCTTCCGTGATCGGCACGCGCTCGGGTTCGCCATAGACGGTGGCTGAAGAGCTGAAGACCAGTTTGCGCACACCGTGCTGATGCAGAGCGCGCAACAAGCTGATCGTGCCGGCGATGTTATTGTCAAAATAATTCAGCGGTTGATTGACCGAATCGCCAACGGCTTTGAGACCTGCAAAATGAATCACTGCCGATACTTCTTCGCGCTGCAGCAATCGGCAGAGATTGACATGATCGCGAACATCCAGCACTTGAAAAGGCAGCTCGCCGCCCGTGATTCGGGCGATATGCGACAGCACCCGGGGCGAGCTGTTGGAGAGATTGTCGATGCCGATCACACGCCAGCCGGCTTCGAGCAGGCAGACGCAGGTGTGAGAGCCGATATAGCCAGTCGCGCCGGTGACGAGAACAGATCGTGTCATGCTGCCTCAGTGCGTAGACAGGGAGGCGGGTGACGCGACAGGCTGCCAGTCTTTGCTGCCAATCACCGGTAGGCGTTGCAGAAAGTGATAAAACACTTCCTGTACTTCAGGATGCTTGAGCGCGAATTCCACTGTGGCCTGCAGATAGCCCTGCTTGGTACCGCAATCATGGCGTTTGCCTTCGAATTGATACGACAACACGGCTTCGGAATGCATTAGCTGCGCTATGCCATCGGTCAGTTGCAGCTCACTGCCCGCACCGGGTTGCAGGTTGCGCAGATGACGAAAGATCGAGGGCGTCAGGATGTAGCGACCCACCACACCGATATTGGATGGCGCTTCTTCGGGTTGCGGCTTTTCGACAATGCCGTGCAGCTTGAGGATGCGATCAGCCACAGGCGTGCCTTCGACAATGCCATAGGCGCTGCTTTGTTCTATCGGTATCGCTTCCACGCCAATGATGCTGCTGCCGTAGTGGGCATGCAGCTCCGTCATTTGCTGCATCACCGGCTTTTTTGCATCAAGCAGATCGTCTGCCAATATCACGGCGAAAGGCTCATTACATACCAGTCGCTCTGCGCAAAGCACGGCGTGACCAAGACCCAGCGCTTCGGCTTGTCGCAGGTAAAAGCATTGCACATGGTCGGGCTTGATCTCTCGTATGACCTGCAGCAGCTGATGCTTGTGACGCATGGCCAGCTCGGCTTCGAGTTCATAGGCCTTGTCGAAATGATCTTCGATCGCGCGCTTGTTGCGGCCGGTGACAAAGATCATTTCGGTGATACCTGCGGCAATGGCTTCCTCGACCGCATATTGAATGAGCGGCTTGTCGACCACAGGCAGCATTTCCTTGGGGCTGGCTTTGGTGGCCGGAAGAAAGCGGGTGCCTAGTCCTGCGACTGGAAAAATGGCTTTGCTGATTTTTTTTCGCATGCTGATTATGTTTTGGTGGTCGCAGGGGTGAACAGATTCATGCAAGTAATGACAGCAATCGCTGCTGCGATATCAAAACACCAGTCAAGCAGCGAGGCATTGCGATAGGGCAGAAGCGATTGCACCAACTCGTCAATCAGACCGAGTAGCGCAATGATCAGCAAACTGATGAGCGATTGGGTCAGACGTCGTCCTCGCAACGACTGAAAACATAGAGCAGCCATGAAGCCGTAAGCGAGTAAATGAAGCAGCTTGTCGCCGAAGCGATCCGACAGTGCGTTGGCACTGCCGGGAATAGCGCCTGCTGCGAGCATGCTGATGAAGAAGGCCAGCAGCAGGCACATCCATACGGGACGTAGCTGCATGCTCAGGCACGGCCATAGGCATCGCTGAGACGAATAATGTCATCTTCGCCGAGATAGCTACCGGACTGCACTTCAATCAGCTCGAGCGGAATTTTTCCGGGATTTTCGAGCGAGTGAATCACGCCGACACCAATGAAGGTGCTCTGATTTTCCGTGAGCAGATAATCCTTCTCCCCATCGATCACGCGTGCAGTACCGGAGACGACAATCCAGTGTTCGGCCCGATGATGATGCATCTGCAGTGACAGACGTGCACCGGGCTGCACGGTGATGCGCTTGACCTGAAAGCGCGG
>JAIXXZ010000108.1 GCA_027490465.1 Oxalobacteraceae bacterium | reverse complement strand
CCAGTGACAACGCTGGGAGTTAGCGTAGAAAAATACTTTGACACAGCCAAATACACCACCGTCGTACCCGGGTATCGTCCGCCGTTTAGCCCGCCACCCGAAGTGATTTATGGTGCCTACCCTCCTCTGTCACGGGAAAATTTCGATGTGACCAAGATGACGAAAGCGGATGCAAACAAATTTTTTCAGGAACCGGGTACGGACCGAATTTACTACATTAAGGATGTGAGTGATATCGGCGTTGTAGACTACCGCTTCGTGACTGCCAAAGAGCCCTTCATCAATAACCTGACCGACGACATCAAAAAAACCTTACGCGGCGAATACGCAGAAAAACAAATCCTGCTTACCCAGCGCAGCACCGACCAGACCCTGTTCGTTACCTCGATTACTCAGCGCTACACCACCTTCTCCGACATGGCGACCAATCTGCTGAAAACGCTGGTGAATTTTTATAACGACCTGGCGCGCAATCTACGCGGCTGACATTCACAAAACGAGCACCAGCGCCGGACAAGACTGCATCTGCAGCTCGCGTCATGGTAACGGTGTCTTGGATAAGGATTTTTCGGGATGTGATGTCTCAGCTGCCGACATCGTGGATGCCGACAACTTAGGCACCAAACGCATCCACCAGCACTTCAATCCGGCGGTTCTTGGCGCGACCTTCGCGCGTATCGTTTGGAGCCAGCGGTTTGGTATCCGCCATACCGCGCACCATCACACGCTCTCGCGGCACACCCGCCTGCTCGGTCAGATAATCAGCCACTGACGCAGCGCGGGCACCGGACAAATCCCAGTTCGAGCGATAGCGGTTATGGCCATTCAGCGGTATGTCATCGGTATGCCCCTCCACCGTGATGCGCCCACCGGCGGCGGCAATGCTGCGACCAATTTTCTTCAGCATGGGCATGAAGTCCGGCGACAGATCCGCGCTACCCGAATAGAAACTCCCCTGCACCACCATGCGAATGACGATGCGTTCGCCATCGCGCTCGACCTGTGCCTCACCCTTGGCGATTTCGCTGGCGAGCATCTCGCGCAGCTGCTTGAGTTGACGCGCAGTGTCATTACGCTGCTCGTCTTCTTCACCGCCCTCGCGTATTTCAACCCGGCTTTCGACCTGCGACTGCGCATCGGCAATACGACCGTAGAGATCGACCATTTCCTGCGGCATGATGCCGCTGCCACGCGCGGGCAATTGCAAGACCAGCTTGCCATTTTCTGTACGCAGCTGCACTTTTTTTCCGACCAGATCCATCGAGAGTGATTTTTGCAATGTGCCCAAGTCACGCGCAAGCTGCTCGGGCAGTGGCGCTGTTTCTTTGGTCGGCCCTGCCACCAATTGGGTTTCGGCGGGTGGTGCAACCACGGTGGGCAGTGCATCTTGCTTGCCGAGTGATTTTTGCAGCGAACCGCTGACGTCCTTGAAACGATTGACGTTCAGATCGGAGAAAGAAAGGATGAGGACAAAGAAGGCCAACAGCAGCGTGATCATGTCCGCGAAGGTCGTCATCCACAAGGGTGAACCGTGTCGCTTTGGCTGCTCCTCCTCCTCTTGCATCACGGCGTCAAACAGCGAGACGATCTTGGCCGGCTCTTCTTCAGCCTCTACTGCCGCCGTGTTCATTGCGCGCTGGCCTCGGGATCGTTTGCGATCGGCGCCTCGGGCTCAACTGACTGGGGCACCTTGTTACCCAATAAGAGATCCGGCAGCAAACGAGGATCACCACCCTGATGTATGAACAGGACACCCGCCATGGCCAGTTCATAGTTACGGCGAGCCCGCTTGCCATGCCCCATGATTTTCTGCACCAGCGGGCCCAGCAGTACATTCGCCAGTACCGCACCGTAGAGCGTAGTCAGCAAGGCCACCGCCATGCCGGGACCGATCGAACGCGGATCCGACATATTACCCATCATCAGCACCAGACCCAGGAGCGTGCCTATCATGCCCATGCCCGGCGCCAGCTCTTGTGCATAGCTGAAAAAATCACGCGCGTTGTCGAAGCGCAGTCTGACCTCGGCAATTTCGCGCAGCAAAGCATCCTTGAGCACACCGTGCTCGATACCATCGACCCACATGCGAACTGCTTTGGCGATAAAAGGGTCGGTGTATTCGCGATCCTCGAGGGTAATCATCCAGCGATCGTCATAGCGTGCGACGCGCCCAATCTCGACCAGTTCATCAATAAGTTCCGGCAGTGGCGTCGGCTGGCTGGTAAGTATTTCGCGTGCAGTTCTGTAGGCATCGCGAAATTCCGATACCGAGCTTTTTGCGAGCACGCAGAGGAAGGTACCGCCAAAAACAATCAGTATCGCCGGAAGGTCAATGAAGCGCAAAAAGTCGCCGCCGGTGGCCAAAGCGATCACCAGCAGCGCACCGACAACTCCGACAAGACTTGCAATATCCATGATTAGCCGAGGTAAGGAGACGCTAATGAAGCGCTGATTAAATAAAACCGGAAACTTCTGCAGCTGTTTGAATCACTACACGCCCTTGATTTTGTCTGTCCCCGCGTCGCACAACTGCGCTGATTCACCATACAACGCGGATTTATTGAGTACCTGCCTGACAAATCTACGTTTGAGGATTTACATGGCGACGATCAAGCCCACTCAGGCAGAGCGCAGCCGGTATTTATCGATTTTCTCAATCAGTGTGGTGCGTTGCAGATTTAGCAGACGCGCAGTTTTCGAGACATTGCCATCCGAACGGTCCAGTGCCTGCTCGATGAAGGCACGTTCGATTTCTGCCATACGTTCTTTGAGCGACAGACCCTCAGGCGGCAACACTGGCCCACCCTGAGCCAAGAGGATGATGTCTTCCACATGGTTGCGCTCGGGTTCAGCGGTGGTCACTGCCTCGGATAGCCTCGCATCGTTGTCACCGACGGCAAACATTTGTAATACGTCGGCCGCGTGCGGCTCGTGAGTTTCCTCTGGCGCCTCACCACGCTCAAGCTGTAATTTCTGCAAACCCTTGGGCAGCATGGCTGCAGGCACGCTGCGCAGCGACAGCTTTTGTCCGGAAAACAGCGTGGAAAACCGATGAATCAGATTGGAGAGCTCGCGCACATTACCTGGCCATTCATAGGCCTTGAGTGCCTCGACAAAATCCGGCGAGAAGGTGACTGGCGCGCTCTTGTAGGCGAATTTCTCGGCATAGTGTTTTGCCAGCAGTAGAATGTCGTCACCGCGCTCGCGCAAGGGCGGCGTAATGACGGGCAATACATTCAGACGATAGTACAAGTCTTCGCGAAAACGACCCGCCGAAATTTCCGCTTCAAGGTCACGGTGCGTTGCAGCCACCACGCGCACATCGACTTCCACAGGCCGCGATGAACCGACAGGATCGACCGTACGCTCCTGCAACACGCGCAAGAGCTTGACCTGCATATCGAGCGACAAGTCGCCGATTTCATCCAGAAACAGCGTGCCGCCATGGGCGAGCTCGAATCGTCCTATGCGATCGGTGAGTGCACCGGTAAATGCACCCTTGCGATGACCGAACAACTCGCTTTCCATCAGCTCCTTGGGGATCGCAGCGCAATTGAGCGGTACAAAATTGGCGTCAGCACGCGGCGACTGATAATGCAGCGCCTGCGCGACCAGCTCCTTACCGGTGCCGGATTCGCCGTTGATCATCACCGTCGCAGGCGAATCCGCGATGGTCTCGATCAGCTTACGGATCTCGCGCATCGGTTGGCTATTGCCAATGATGGGATTCGGCTGGCGCATGAGGTCGGCGTATCCTTGGATGGTGAGTGGGCCGAAGACTGCCCAGCTGCCTGAGAGTGGGCAGGGACAGTTCTCCAATGTTTCCTGATTGAAACATAGCATAGTGAAACTGTCAACGCAGGGCCTGGTCGATTCCAAAGATCAAAATTGCATTTAATACAACCGCTTCGGGCAGGTTGAGGAGACGCTGATTAAAGCCAGGTTGCGTGGCGAGCCAGCGCAGCCGTGCGACGCGGGGTCAAGCAACATCAGGGGCTAGACGCAATTATTTTGGCCGCAAAAGCTTCCGGTTTTATTTCATCAGCACTTCCCTCGGTAACCGCCGGTTTTGCAGATGGGCGTGCACAGGGAGCGGGAGTGTTTACAATGACCGTCGCTACCTACCCTCTCGCCAAGGAGCCGACAACACCATGAGCACGATTGCGCAATTGCGCCGCATTCTCAAAGACAGTCATACGATCGCCGTAGTCGGGCTATCGGCAGACTGGTTCAGGCCGTCTTATTTCGCTGCGAAGTATATGCAGGAGCATGGCTACAAGGTCATACCCGTCAATCCGAAATACACCGAAATTCTGGGTGAGCGCTGTTACCCTGATTTGAAATCCATTCCAGAGAAGGTCGATATCGTCGACGTATTTCGCAAAAGCGACGACTGCGCACCGATCGCACAAGAGGCCGTCGCGATCGGCGCGAAAGCACTCTGGCTGCAAATCGGGGTGATCAACGAAGAAGCCGGTCGGATTGCTGAAACCGCTGGCCTGGAGGTGGTGATGAATCGCTGCGTGAAGATCGAATATGCCCGGCTGTTCGGCGGTCTGGGCTGGTTTGGTGTGAACACGCGCATCATTTCATCCCGCCGACCAGTTTAATCATGAGAACCGCTCCCTTCAGAGCACAGCACTTCCAACACCGTCAGCGACTTGTTAGCGCCGCTTAGTCTGACTTTTTCATACCTACGCTATGTCCAAAGATCACGTTTACGACTTCGATACACTTTGCCTGCATGCAGGTCAGATACCCGACGCGGCCACTGGCGCCAGAGCGGTGCCGATTTATCAGACCACCTCCTACGTCTTTGACAGCGCAGATCATGCGGCGAGTCTGTTCAATCTGCAAACCTTCGGCAATGTGTATTCGCGGCTCTCCAATCCCACTGTGGCGGTGCTGGAGGAGCGCGTGGCAGCGCTGGAAGATGGTCGTGCTGCGGTCGCAACCTCCAGCGGTATGGCAGCGCAGATGATTGCCATGCTTAATCTGTGCGAAGCAGGTGACGAGATCGTCGCTGCGCGCACGCTCTATGGCGGGACACATACGCAGCTGCATGTGAATTTCCGCAAGCTGGGTATCAATACGATTTTTGTGGATTCGGATGATCCGGAAAATTTCGCGCGTGCGATCACGCCGAAAACAAAACTCCTCTACGCGGAGACGATAGGCAATCCGTCCATGAACGTGCTGGACATCGAGAAAGTCGCGGCGATCGCAGCGCAAGCGGATCTGCCTCTGTTTATTGATAACACTTTCGCCAGTCCCTATCTGTGCCGTCCGTTTCAGTGGGGTGCAGCCGTGGTCATGCACTCGGCAACGAAATTTTTGGGCGGGCATGGCACAACGATGGGCGGGATCATCGTCGAATCGGGCAAATTCAACTGGGGCAACGGCAAATTCCCCACCATGACCGAGCCTTCAGCGGGTTATCACGGTGTACGCTTCTATGAAACCTTTGGTGACTTCGGCTTCACCATGAAATGTCGCATGGAGGGGCTACGCACCTTTGGCCCTGCGCTCTCGCCGATGAATGCTTTTATGCTGCTGCAAGGCGTGGAGACTTTGCACCTGCGAATGGAACGCCACTGCAGCAATACGCAGAAAATCGCCGAGTATCTGTCCTCGCATCCCAAGGTCTCATGGGTGAATTATCCAGGACTGAAGAACAACAAGTACCACGAACTGGCCAAAAAATACCTGCCTCGTGGCGCGGGTGCGGTGTTGTCGTTTGGTGTCAAAGGCGGTGCGGAGGCAGGACAAAAGTTCATCGAGAACGTGGAGTTCCTGTCACATCTGGCCAACATTGGTGATGCCAAGACCCTGGTGATTCATCCCGCATCGACCACGCATCGCCAGCTCTCGGAAGAACAGCAGATCGCGGCTGGTGTACCACCCGACCTGATTCGTCTGGCAGTGGGCATTGAATCGGTGGATGACATTCTTTGGGATATTGATCAGGCGCTATCGAAGACGTGATGGGTGGTTGAGTGATTGTTCTTCGGTGAAGTAACGACACTGGATACCGGCCTGCGCCGGTATGACAGTTTTGAAGCCAACAGACCTTAAAACGTCATCACCTGCATGTGATGACTGCTGCGTGGGCGGATCGCTTGCGATCCGAATTCCCCACTCGCTCCCGGCGCAGGCCGGGAGCGAGTGTCTTCAGTTGAATACCTGAAAAAAAAATTTTACTTGTGAATTTTAATTAATGAATTCAAGAAGTAAGTCGCGGTCAATACATTCGCATCAAAAAAACTCTTCCGAACAGCAGTGAGCTCACGCCAAAGTCCCTATTGACGCTGTCATCGAGCTCACCCTACCCCAGCAAACGCTCCGCCAGCCAAACACAGGCCATCAGCAAAATACCAATCGACCCCCAGCGTTGAATCAGCCTGACCACGCGCTCATTACCCAGCACAGGCCAGAGCAGCAAACCAGCCACCAACACCACGACCAGCTGACCAAACTCCACACCCAGATTGAAAGCCACCAGCGTTTCAATGAAATGCGACGAAGACAAGCCTAACTCCCGAAGTCCGTTCGCAAAGCCCATACCGTGAATCAAGCCAAAACCCAGCGCGAGTTTCCATGACTGTCTGCCCTCGCCGCCGCGCAGATTGAGCAGTGCAGAGACAATGATGGACGCTGCAATCGCAGACTCGATAAGCTTGTCCGGCAGGGTAATCCAGTCGAGTGCAGCAGCGGCGAGCGTAATGGAATGCGACAGCGTAAAGGCTGTCACCACTTTAAGCGCATACATACCGACGGTGCGCAAACCCGAACGCTCTGAAGCGCCCACAGTCTCGGATGCTGCGGATTCAGGCGACAAATCCGCTCTTCGCGATGCTGCAAGACCCAGTCCGGGCAACAGCAGGCAGAGCAGAAACAGAAGATGATCGGGGCCACTCCAGATATGCAAGGCGCCTTCGCGCGCGTAAGTCCACAAGGCTTCAGCCAGCGCGATCTCGCGCAAGGGCAAACGCTGCACCGCATGCCGTGGATCGAGCACGGTGGTGGATTCCAGAGGTCCGCTGTTGAGCTTCAGAAAAGCGCGCGCGACTTTTTCTTCTTCGTTGAAGAATCCATAGCGCACCAGCAGATAAGCGGCGCTGGCTGGCAAGGCCGCTGAGCTATGCGTCTGACGAACATAGAGCCCGTCATTGTGCACCGTGACTTCCTGTGCCTGAAAAGTCAGCGACAGTGGATTGCCATCGACCTCCAGCGTCAGTGACTCGCCGACGAGTGCCGCGAGCCTGTCTCGCATTTCTTCAAGTTCATGCCGACGGATTTCTTTTTGTTTTTCAGGCGGTATCTGCAGCAAGCTGTTCAGATCGCGCACTGCAAAATCAATCTGCACCGACACACCCGCTTCGGTACTGCTGATGCGCACATAACTATTGCCGGACTGATGCGCGGCAGCGATGAGCGGCAGCAGCAAAACAACAAGCAGGCATTGCCGCAAATGGTTCAATAGCCTCATGGTGAAGACAAAGCCTCCAGCGTGGCCAGCTTCAGACTCGACGGCCACTGGCTACGAAATTTTTTGATGATCTCCGCTACACGTGCCTGACATTTCGCCTTGGGCAAGGCAGCGGAATCGAGTGCCTGCAGATAATGGATGCCCAGAATGAAATGAACTTCCTCACTATCGATACCTGGATCACTAAGCGGCAACAGATTTTCTCCAAAGCCTATCATCTCGAGCAGGCTTCCCTTGCTTTGCTTGATGGGTTTGAGCGGATGATCGACGAAGCTGTCATAAAAATGGTGCTTGAACAACAAGAAGCGTGCGAGCGAAGCCTGCTTGCCGCGCGGATCCAGTGCGAGTGCTTCGCGATACGGACGCGGGTCAGATAAATACAAACGCGTCTGTGGCGACAGATGAAGTTTATGCACCGAGGCATTGAGCATATTCACCAGCACGGAGGTCTCCAGCCCCTGCGTCTTCCCATGACTGATGATGTCTTCATTAAGCAGTGCGCGTATCTCATCAAGGGTCTTGCCCGTCTCCAGCCAGGCGTTCGCCCGGATCGCTGCGGGCGCATTGCCTTGTGCGGTCTTGGCGAGCTCATCGAGCCGGGACAGATAGGCCTTGCGTGCATCGGCGCTGATGGCATCGTGCGCATGCACACTCATCACCGACAACAGCAAACCCAAAAACAGACATCCGGAGCGCATGGTCTTGAGCGCACACGTCAGCGACCTTACTTGCATTACTTGCCTTCCGAGCGAGGCAACTCGATCTTCTCACCCAGCGCCGCGGCACGAGCACCAGGATGTACCTTCATGCCGAACCTGCCCTCCAGAGGTACCGACAAGTGCATCGGGCCTGCAGCTTCCAGCAGTGTCACCGCAATGAGAAAGCCGTGATGTAAAGGCAGATCCTCGCGCGCGACCAATACGTGCGTGCCATTGTCGAACATGATCTGCAGCGGCATGTTGGGATAATCTTCGAAAGGCGCGGCCGCGGTCATCATTGCCTGGGCGTGCTGATAGGAGAGCACCGCCAGCTTTGATTGGTCTGTCTTGAGCAGACTGGCCACCCGCGCTACATCGCGTGCGCGGCTTACCATGGCACGCGACAGCGGCAATTTTTTGCGCAGAAAATCCACCCATTCATCACCGATGGCATCGCCAGGAAGGTCACTGTGCGATGTCAGTATTTGCAAATTGCGTTTGCGGAAAAGATCCCATTGCGCATAAGGCGTGTGTGCAAGCGCTTGTGCTACTGGCCAGAGTCCAGCTGCGAGTATCGCTGCTGCACTACCGATAAATCGTCTTCTTTGCATGGTTCATCCTGAGGAAACGCTGAAGCAGCGTCGTGCTTATGATTGTAGAGTCGTTGGGAGCACAACGAAAGACACTGCCTACCCAAAAAAAGAGCGAGGAAAATCCTCGCTCTCTTTACTTCACTACCACAGAAATTACTTCTTGCCGAAGATTTCTGTCGGGCAGATCGTTGTCACAGCGTAGTTAGGCACGTCAACCACGTTGCTGATACGCAGATCGCAAGCGACGCTGGTAACAACAAACGCCTGCTCTTTGGTCAGACCCTTGGTGGCTTGCAGCCAGTCGAGCATCTGAATCAGCGAGTTACGTGCTGCGAGCGTGACGTCGTTGGACAGGTTGGTCAGCGGCTTGATTTTTTCGCTGTCCAGATAGGTCCACTGCGGTGGCACTTCGCCAGCGTTCTTCAGAGGATAGCCCACGGTGGCGTGGAAGCTGTCTGGCTCGAGTTTCTTGAGCTGCGAGCCGCCTTCGAAATGCGGCTGCTTGATGACAGAGGCCATACCTTTGCGGATTTCGGTCTGAACGGTCACAACAGCACCCATTTCAATTGCAGTGCCTGCCACTTCACCGTCACCCTGTGCGTAGTGCACGTCGCCGATGAAGAAGCCGCAACCGTCAACGAAGCATGGCAGCAGCAGTGTGGTGCCTTCGACCATTTGCTTGACGTCCATGTTGCCGCCGTTTTCACGCGGTGGAATGGTACGCAGGCATTTGTCTTTGTGGCTACCGTTAGGTCCGCAGACTTCAGCAGGACGCGCATTGGTTGGCTCAGGTGGCAGTGCGACGCCGCCGGCTTTGCCCAACTGGGTTTCGCGAGCAAGCCACAGGTCAACTTCAGGCTGGCCTGGCATCACGCCAACCGAACCCATGAAACCGTTCATCGGAATGCGCACGCCGGGCACTTGCTCGGACACAGCCTCGTAACGATTCAGCTTCCAGTTCGCTACGAAGGGCTCGGTGTACAAGTCAGGCAGAAACCCGAAACCTGGAATGATGGTGGTGTAACCATACTCATTCGGATTGATGTCGATGAGTTTGACTGCCAGTACATCGCCGCGCTTTGCGCCTTCGATGTAGATCGGGCCGGTCATCGGGTGGATCAGGTTAACGTCGATAGCGGTAACGTCTTTTGGCGTCGAATTGATGTTCAGGTTCGAATCCAGCGCATCACGTGTATGAACGACGATCAGATCGCCCGGCTTTGCACGTGCCACTGGCTTGATCGCCGGGTGGTAGCGGTTGAAGCAGTTCGGGTCTTGCTCGCAATGAGCGCCCTTCTTTTTGACTTCGACAATCGTCTGTGTCTTGACATCAGCCGTGTCCGCAAACGCGAACTGACCGACGCCGGCCGCCGCCATGGCGACAAGCAGTGCTGGCATTAAACGCATCGCTACTCTCCGTTTCAAAGGGAAGGTTATAAGTTTTTGTACTACCAAGACTACGTTTTTACTACCAATTATAAAAACCGAATCTCTGGTGCGTCCTCATTCTTCCGGATATCGATCTGTTTGTCTAGGAAAACATTGAATAAAAGAAATCATTTTTGAGAATGTCAGCCATTTCATCGAAAAGGGCCCAACAATGCGCACGCGCCACCGCTACCGCCCTCTTTCCGGCCATCCACATCGCCATCACTTGCTGCATTTATAGTTTATTGTTTTATAGTTTGTTTTCATGTATATTGTCCGTGTTCTTTCCCCTCTCAAATTTGTGCCATGGCCCTGACCACTGACTTCGATCTGCCCGCGATGCGAACTGCCGCCGACCAAGCCTGTTCGCTCATGCGCGTGATGTCCAATCCTGATCGCCTGATGCTGCTCTGTCAGCTCGCTCAGGGCGAGCGCCGCGTGGGTGAGCTCGAGGAACTGCTTGACATACAACAACCCACCCTCTCGCAGCAGCTGGCGGTGCTGCGTGACGAATTGCTGGTGGAAACACGGCGCGAAGGGAAACAGATTTTTTATCGCATCACCAGTGACACCGTACTCGCGGTACTCGCGGTGCTCTATCAGCAATACTGTGCCCCACCTGAAGGAGACTCTGCATGACCATTGACTGGATTCATTTCACACCGGGTATGTCGCTACTGGGCGGCGTGCTGATTGGTATTTCGTCGGCCTTGTTTATTTTGGCCAACGGCCGCATCGCAGGCATCAGCGGCATCCTCGGCGGATTACTGAGCCGCAGACCGGGCGACATGGTCTGGCGAATCGCTTTTCTACTGGGCTTGATTGCCGCGCCAGCTGCGATTTTTGCGCTAACCGGCCCACTCACGGCAACGATCGAAGCCAATACCGAAGTGCTGGTCATCGCCGGACTTCTGGTCGGCATCGGCACGCGCTACGGCGCTGGCTGCACCAGCGGTCATGGTGTTTGTGGTTTGTCGCGACTGTCGCCGCGTTCGCTGGTGGCCACACTGGCCTTCATGGGCGCAGGCATGGCGATCGTGTTCGTGATGCGTCATCTTCTGGCCTGAGAGAGTCCCACATGAAAAAACATATCGATACCCTGTCCTCCTTCATCGTTGGTCTGATCTTTGGCATCGGGCTGATATTCGCCGGTATGACCGATCCATCGAAAGTCATCGGCTTTCTGGATATCGCCGGTAACTGGGATCCCTCCCTTGCTATGGTGATGGGCGGCGCGATTCTGGTGGGCTTTATCGCTTTTCGTTTCGCAAGCAAGCGCACAACGAATTTCATAGGCGGTGCTATGCACCTGCCCACAAAAAATGACATCGATCGGCGCCTGATCATCGGCAGCCTGCTGTTTGGTGCCGGCTGGGGCATGGCCGGCTTCTGCCCGGGCCCCGCCAT
>JAIXXZ010000087.1 GCA_027490465.1 Oxalobacteraceae bacterium | reverse complement strand
GGCAGCATCACCGTGGCTCGCGATGCCGACAAATCCACAATCGAGTCCGCCGCACTCGCCAACGAGCAAGTGCAAAAACATGTGACCGGCACACCGAAGAAAATCATCATCGTGCCGGGCAAGCTGGTGAATATCGTCGCCTGAGGAGATGGGCATGACCCAGAATCGTCGTTTGTTCCTGTTCGCTGCCTGCACGGTGTCCGCTGTGTTGCTGACATCGATGTCCGGTTGCGGCTTCCATTTGCGCGGTTCCACACCTGCCTCACAGATTTCCTTCGACTCCGTCTATCTGGAGGCGACCAAGGGAACACCGCTGGAACGCGAATTGCGCCGATCGATTCTGTCACAAGGCAGCACCACCCTTGCGACTGATCAGAAAACAGCGGCTGTCACGCTGCGCATTCTCTCCGAGGCGCAGGAAAGAAAGATACTCACATTGAATGCACAGGGCCAGGTGCGCGAGTACAGCCTGATCTACCGAATCAATTTTGAAGCGGCCGACAAGGAAAACAAGAAGCTGCTCCCGCCTAACGAGCTGGCATTGCAGGCATTCCTCAGTTATAGCGAATCGCAGGCACTCGCAAAAGAAACCGAAGAACGCATGACCTACGACGACTTGCGTCGCGACGCAGTCAGTCAGATCATGCGGCAGCTCTCCCGCATCAAACCCGAGCAATAACACGTCAGATGCAGCTGCGTGCCGACGCACTTGATGCGCATCTTTCAAAATCACTGGCGCCGCTGTATGTGATCAGCAGCGACGAGCATCTGCTGGCGCTCGAAGCCGCAGACCGTATTCGCGCCAGCGCGCGTGCTGCCGGATTTTCCGAGCGCGAAGTGCTGAGCGTGGACCGCTACTTCAAATGGGGTGAATTGCAATCGGTGAATCAGTCGATGTCGCTGTTTGGTGACCGCAAGTTGATCGAGCTGCGCATCCCCGGTGGCAAACCCGGCAAAGAAGGCGGACAAGCACTGCAGGAGTATGCGGCGGCTTGCGCGCAAACCGGACAGGCGCAAGACACACTGACGCTGATCAGCCTGCCCCGACTGGATAAGGCCACACAAAAAAGCGCTTGGGTAAGCGCGCTCCAGCAATCGGGCGTGTTTATCGATATTCCGCTGGTCGAACGCGCGCATCTGGCTGGCTGGGTAGGCCAGCGACTCGCCGCACAGGGACAAAGCGCCGACCGGCCTGCGCTTGATTTCATGGTCGAGCGCGTCGAAGGTAACCTGCTCGCTGCGCATCAGGAAATCCGCAAGCTGGCGCTGTTGTATCCTGAGGGCCGGCTGTCGATTGAACAGATACGCGATGCGGTGCTCAATGTCGCCCGTTATGATGTCTTCAAGCTTTCCGAAGCGATGCTGGCCGGCGATGTCGCCCGCGTGGTACGCATGCTGGACGGCTTGAAGGGTGAGGGCGAAGCACTACCACTGATCCTGTGGGCGGTGGCTGAAGAAATTCGTACCCTGCTGCGGTTCAAGCGGGCTACCGCAGATGGCCAGCCACTGGCCATGCTGCTCAAGGAATATCGGATATGGGGTGCACGCGAGCGACTCATGGGGCCCGCACTGGCCCGTGTGAAACTCGCCACACTGCAACAGGCCTTGTCGCAATCGGCGCAAGTCGATCGCATGATCAAGGGCTTGCGCGCAAAGACATTTGCAGGTGATCCCTGGGACGCTTTACTGCAACTCGCACTGCAGATTGCAAAAAAATAGAAGGACGAAAAACAAGCATGGATATCCAAAAATACATGGCCGACATCGGTCGCGCTGCGCGCAAAGCATCACGCTCGATGGCCAAAGCAGACAATGCAGCAAAAAATCGTGCACTGACCCTGATTGCTGCCGGCATACGACGTGATGCAGCCCTACTCACCGCCGCCAACCAAAAAGATCTGGACGCTGCCCGCGCCAATGGACTGGCACCGGCAATGATTGATCGTCTCTCGCTGTCCGAAAAAGCCATCGCTACCATGGCCGAAGGTCTTGAGCAAATCGCCGCCCTGCCCGACCCCATCGGTGAAATCACCAACATGAAATATCGCCCCACCGGCATTCAGGTTGGTCAGATGCGCGTACCGCTCGGCGTGATTGGCATCATCTACGAAGCACGTCCGAACGTGACCGTCGATGCAGCCGGCCTCTGTATCAAGAGCGGCAATGCCACCATACTGCGCGGCGGCTCGGAAGCGATTCACTGCAATCAGGCGCTCGCCAAGCTCGTGCGCGAAGGATTGGCCGGCGCCGGTCTGCCCGCCGAAGCCGTACAAATCATCGAGACTACCGATCGCGCTGCGGTGGGCGCATTGATCACGATGCCGGAGTTTGTGGATGTGATCGTGCCGCGTGGCGGCAAAGGTCTGATCGAGCGACTGATGAAAGAATCCAAAGTCCCGATGATCAAACACCTCGACGGTATTTGTCATGTCTATATCGATGACAAGGCCGATATCGCCAAAGCTCTGCCCGTGGCCTTCAATGCCAAATGCCATCGCTACGGTACCTGCAACACCATGGAAACCCTGCTGATCGCGCGCGCGATAGCTCCTGCGGTTCTGCCCGAGCTGGCCAAGCTCTACGCAGAAAAGCAGGTCGAGCTGCGCTGCGATCCCGAAGCCATGACGCTGCTGGCCGGCTACCCACATTTAAAAGCCGCGGTCGAGGAAGATTGGCATACCGAATATCTTGACGCAATCTTGTCCGTCAAAATCGTGGCCAATGTCGATGAAGCGATTGATCACATCAACACTTACTCATCACAGCACACGGATGCAATCATCACTGAAGACTACACCCGCGCCATGCGCTTCCTGCGCGAAGTAGATTCGGCGTCGGTGATGGTAAATGCCTCCACACGCTTTGCCGACGGCTTTGAATACGGTCTGGGGGCGGAAATCGGCATCTCCAACGACAAACTCCATGCGCGCGGTCCCGTGGGTCTGGAAGGACTGACCTCGCTGAAATATTTGGTACTCGGTCACGGCGAAGTGAGGGTGTAATTCATGTTGTGGATCAAGGCACTGCATATCGTCTTCATTTCCTCCTGGTTTGCCGGTCTGTTTTATCTGCCGCGCATTTTCGTCAATCTCGCGATGGAACGCGATACTGCAGCGACTGAACGCCTACTGCTGATGGCCCAAAAGCTGTACCGCTTCATGACCATCCTGATGATTCCCGCACTGGCATTAGGTTTGATTCTGTGGCTGTACTACGGTATCGGCAAAGACAGTGTATGGATGCACCTGAAAGTCGCGCTGGTATTCGTTTTGGTGGGCTATCACCATGTCTGCAAGCGCCTGCTGCGCCAATTCGAACGCGGTGAGAACACGCGCTCTCATATCTGGTATCGCTGGTTCAATGAAATGCCGGTACTGGGCATGTTTGCTGTCGTGATTCTGGTCGTGGTCAAGCCATTTAACTGAGTTCTTTACCTGAGCCGTTTACCTTAGTCGCCAGCAAAGCCATTTTCAAAAACCGTTGTCATCAAAAAATTTAAAAGAAAGAGACTTCCATGAGCAAGACAGTCGAATACTTCATGGCACCCGCCTCGCCCTGGGCCTACCTCGGCCATCAGCGCTTTGTCGCTATCGCCAAAAAACATCACGCAAACATTGAACTCAAACCCGCTGATATCGCCAAAGTCTTTGGCGCTACCGGTGGCGTACCTGTTGCACAGCGCCCCATACAGCGACAGGAATATCGTCTGGCTGAACTGACTCGCTGGAGCAAGCATTTACAAATACCGCTGAATCTGCATCCGAAATTTTTTCCGGTGTCAGGCGAGCTTGCGTCGAAACTGATCATCGCTGCTCAACAAGAAGTGGGCGCAGAAGCAGGATTATCAGTGGCCTTTGCGCTTGGCCGCGCCGTATGGGCAGAAGAAAAAAATATCGCCGATGGCGATACCTTGGTCAGCATTGCCGATAGCCTCGGACTCAAAGGCAAGGATTTAATGGCACACGCTGCGAGTGACGCCGTCGCTGCCGACTATGCGCGTCATACCGAGGATGCACTCGCGGCGCATATTTTTGGTGTCCCCTGGTATCGTGTTGATGGCGAAGGCTACTGGGGTCAAGACCGACTGGATTTTGTTGAACGTGCGCTCATGATCTGACATCAGTAAAACACGCCGAGCGCGCATGGACCGCCCGGCTTAACGGATAAAAGGTATCCCATGAATCACTCCTATTTCTGCCCCTGCCCCCGCGGACTCGAAGCCGCACTCGCTGCCGAACTCGGCGAAATCGCCACCCAGAGCCGCACGCTGAAAGTACACAATCAAGTCCCCGGTGGTGTGCACTGCTCCGGACAATTATCTGACGCGATGCGTATCAATCTGCATTCACGCATCGCCTCTCGCGTGTTGCTGCGTATCGGACACACCGGCTATACCAACGAAAATGATATTTACGATCTGGCATTGGCATCGACGTGGGAAAACTGGTTCGGCGTTGGTCACACGATTCGTGTGGATGTCACCGCCATCAAATCGCCGCTGAAAAGTCTGGAATTCATCACCCTGAAAATCAAAGATGCGATCTGCGACCGGTTTCGTGACCGCGAAGGCGAGCGCCCTTCAGTAGATACCCGCACACCCGACATGCGGATTTCCGGTTTTCTGGATGCGCGCACCGTCACGCTGTATCTCGATACCTCCGGTGAGCCCTTGTTCAAACGTGGCTGGCGCCTGGAAACAGGCGACGCGCCTTTGCGCGAAAATCTGGCCGCCGGTTTGCTGCGAGTAGCTGGCTGGACGCCGGGCACACCGCTGTTGGATCCAATGTGTGGCTCAGGCACATTGTTGATCGAGGCTGCACAAATGCTGGCAGGCATACCACCAGGCATCAACCGTCCCTTTGCCTTCGAAAAATTTCACAACTTTAAAGCCGCCGAGTGGACTGCCATACGCGAAGCCCTACCTGCGCCAAATGTGCCCGCGACATCCACCATCTTCGGCAGCGATATTTCCGGCGACATGCTGGTCATGGCGCGCAACAATCTGCAACGTGCCGGTATTCCTTTCGAGATTCCGCTCAAACAGATCGAAGCACAGGAAGTCAAACCACCGACCGACACACCAGGCCTGCTGATCGCCAACCCGCCCTATGGCGAACGAATTGACGTCCGCGGTGACAGTACCCAGGAACCGGATGCGATGGCAATCGCGTTTTTCAGCGCTTTTGGTAGCGTGCTGAAAAATCGCTTCGCTGGCTGGACCGTGTGTTTATTTACTGCAGATCTGACACTGCCCAGAATGCTGCGTTTGAAAGAATCAAAAAAAACGCCGTTTTTCAACGGCGCTATTGAGTGCAGATTGTTCAGGTTTGAGATGGTGGCAGG
>JAIXXZ010000097.1 GCA_027490465.1 Oxalobacteraceae bacterium | reverse complement strand
GAAATCCAGTATCTGGCCTTGATGAACAACGCCACCACCGTGGCCAAGGAACTCCATCTGCGCCCCGGCATCGCACTCTCAGCCGAGCAGGTAGCGCAACTGACCAGCGATATCGTCTGGTTAGTAACGCAGACAGTCACGCTGCCCGATGGCAGTACGACAGAGGTGCTGGTACCCAAAGTCTATGCCCGCATCAAAGAAGGCGATTTGGATACCAACGGCACCTTAATCAGCGGCCGGTCCATCACGGCACAGTTACAGGGTGACCTGACCAACAGCGGACTGATTGCAGCTGATCAGAACGTATTCGTCACCGCAGAAAACATCCACAACCTCAAAGGCAGCATCGAAGGTCGCGATGTGAGGCTCTATGCCGATGTCGACATCAACAATCTTGGTGGACGTATCGCCGCCACTGACCGCTTGAAGCTTCAGGCCGGTCGCGACGTGAATGTGCAAAGCACCACACAAACCACCGAGACGGCACTCTCACCCAGCGAGGCCGCACGCGGCAATCGGTTCACGCGCACTCAAATAGATCGTGTGGCCGGCATCTATGTGACAGGGGCTGACAACGCACAGAGTTCGTTCACGGCGAACTCGAATATGAACACGAACACGAACGCGAACGCGAACACGAACACGAACACGAACACGAACACGAACACGAACACGAACACGAACACCGACAACACCCTGAACCTAAACGCCGGTCGCAACGTCACCCTAGCCGCAGCCCAGATTCAAAACACCACCTCCGGCACTACCGCCATCACCGCCGGCGAACACCTGCAGATCGCCACCGTCACCACCGGCCAGGATGACAAAGCCGTCAAAGACGCCAACAACCACAGCCACATCGCTCACCGCGAAGAAATCGGCGCACAGATCGGCACCAGAGGCGCACTGGCATTAACGGCAGCACAAGACCTGACCCTGCGGGCAGCGACGGTGACCAGTGGTGGGAAAATTGAAGCCCAGGCCGGCAACAATCTGCGCATCGAAGCCGGTCAAGCAGAAACCCTCAACGACCAGGCCCGCAAGACCACGCACAAAGGCACCTTCTCCCGCACCACGACCACCACCCGCGATCGGTTTGAAGACAACATCAGTGTGGCCACCACACTGAGTGGCAACAGCGTTAATGCCAGCGCCGCCAATGACATCACCGTTCAGGGCAGTAACGTCGTCGCCGACAAAGACATCCAGCTCAATGCCGGGCACGACCTGACTATCGTTGCCAGTACCAACACCCACGCAGAAGCGCATTACCAGCACAAGGCAAAGTCTGGCGTCTTCGGCTCAGGCGGTGCTGGCATTACGATCGGCAAGCGCACCCAAAGTACCGACCAGCAGACAACCCGCACCACTAGCAGCGCCTCAATGGTTGGCAGCCTGGACGGCAATATCGAGCTGCAAGCAGGGCGGACGTACACACAGACCGGTAGCGACATCCTCGCCTTAAACCAAAGCGCGACCAACACAACACCCCAAGCCAGCGGCGACATCACCATCACCGCCCAGCAAGTTGCCATTACTGAGGCCCGAGAAACAAGCCGCACAGATACCGAAACTAAATTCAAGCAAAGCGGCATCACGGTGGCTGTCAGCGCTCCCGTCATCACCGCAGCGCAGACAGTCGAGCAGATGAGTCAGGCAGCTGGCAACACCAGCGACCCGCGCATGAAAGCCCTAGCCGCTGCCAACGCTGCCATGGCGATTGATCAGGCCACTGATGCCATCAAAAAAAATCCCGATCAGCTCGGTGGCGTGAACCTCTCGATTAGCGTAGGCAGCAGCAAAGCCCAGAGTCAATCGACCAGTACGACCGACACCAGCGCGCCCTCGCAGCTTGTTGCAGCCAACAACCTCAGCATCACAGCGGTAAGTGAAGACATCACCGTGCAAGGCAGCCAGCTCAAAGCCGGCAAGACCATCACCTTGCAAGCCGAGCAGCAACTAAAGCTTGAAGCAGCCCGAGATAGCGCCGAGCAACACAGCACGAGCAGCAATCAGAGCGCCAGCATTGGCGTGGGCTTTACTCTCGGTGCCAAGCAAACAGGTGTCAATCTCAATCTCGCCGCCAGCCAAGGGCGGGGTAATGCCGATGGCAGCGACGTCGCTTGGATCAACACCGAAGTCGCTGCCGGACGGCAGATCAAGACCGAGTCTGGAAGCGACACTACCATCCGCGGCGGGGTACTCACAGCACCGCAAGTGTCCGTTACCACCGGCACCAACGGTCAGGGTGATTTAACGATCGAATCGCTCCAAGACACCAGCCAATACAAGAGCCAACAGAAACAGCAGGGCGCAACCCTCAGCATCCCAGTGACTGGTGCAGGACGTGTCAGTGGCAGTGCCAACGCAACTAACAGCAATATCGAGAGCGACTACGCGAGCGTCAAGCAGCAGTCCGGCATACGGGCCGGTGACGAAGGCTTCCAAGTCAACGTCCGAGGCGACACGACGCTCACAGGTGGTGCTATCACCAGCACGCAGGCAGCTGTCGATAACCACAAAAACACTTTCCACACCGACGGCGCCCTCACTACCACTGACATCAACAACAAAGCCGGCTACGAGGCTAAGAGCGTTGGGGTCAATCTGGGTGTTGGGTTCAGCCCCAGCGGGAATTTAGCCCCACAGGGCACCGGTGTAGGACTAGGTAAAGAAAGTGACAACCAGCACAGCATTACGCAAGCAGCGATCAGCGATATCGCTGGAAATACACAAGCGCGCACAGGCGATGCGGAAACTGGTCTCGTCAACCGCTTCGATGCCGAACGCGTACAGAAAGAGATCACTGCGCAAGTACAGATCACGCAACTGTTTGGGCAGCAGGCGAGTAAGAGGATAAGTGACTACTCAGAGACAAGAAGAACCAAGCTGCAAGAGCAAATCAAAAATTCTGCGAATGAAACCACAAGGCGGGCGATACAAGCGGAGATTCACGATCTGAATATGCAGGAGCGCGCGTTAAATGTCATGGTGGGTGCAGTCACAGGCTTCGGCGGTGTCGTCCTGTTGAAGGAAGCCTTGTCTACAGGGGCAGAACAGATGCGTCAGCTCATGATCGAGGATTCGATGAAATTCAAAGGTGTCACTGATGGTAAGGCGGTATTGAGTAATGTTTCTGGCGCAAGTGACGGTGTTCGGGGTGATGGAGTGAAGGTGGGCGGCACACGGGTGGATTTGGATTTGTTGTGTGGGCCTTCAAATGAGCGATGTGAAAAAAATTCTGATGGAAGTCTAATGATTGATGCCAATGGTTACATTGTTTTCAAAGAAGGAAATATTGAAGATTTTTTTGAAACTTCTGAAGGTAAAAAAATGATTGGACCTACAGGTGGCATTCAAGGTTCGAAGGGTAAGTTATTCGGAATGGAGTACGAGGCCGGTAGTTGGCAAGATCGACTGATTGAAGCATTCAGTGGAACCCACGACATGGTTGGCGGAAAATTAAGCGGGCTGTATGACGAGCAAGGAAACATTAGACGCGGAATGAGCGATTTGGAAAGGAATGTATACGATAAAGGCGTCACAACAACTGCGATTTTGCCGAGCATACCGTTTTCTGCTGCTGAACTGCTGACACCAGAGCTGTGGAAAGCGATGTCTATATTTTTGAAAGCAGCAAGATGAAGTTTATTCTTTATATTATTCCGGGTTTGTCATCAATATTATTGTTTTCTGGCTGTGAACTGCTTTGCCAAGCGGGAACGGGAACATGTGGTCTGAGTAGCGAGGATAGATATAGATTACTTCACCCTAAAGCCTACGGAGAATACTTTGTAAAGCCAGGATCAAGTCGGCAAGAATGGCAGCGAGATTGGGTCGCCTGCGGCGGGTGGCCTGATGGACAGTTTTCCGGTGGTGCGCCTAATGGTTCGCCCACTAATGAAATCTTTGCGGCCATAGAAAGGGCGCGAAGTTCGCTCGATTCATGCATGAAATCTAAGGGTTATGAGTACAGAGAAACTCAATAAAAGTAACCAAATTTTGGCTTGGAGTCAGAAAAATGAAAACGGTACTTTGTTTCGGGTGTGTCTTTATATTTTTTTGTTTGCATCAGGATGTGAGTTGCTTTGTCAGGCGGGGACTGGTACTTGCGGAATGAGCAGCGAGCAAATCAATAAATTACTTCACCCAAAGGCTTACGGTGAATACTTTGTGAAATCGGGAATGAGTCGAGAAGAGTGGCAGCGAGATTGGGCCGAATGCGGCGGGGGCCAACGGACAGTTTTCTGGGGGCGCTCCCCCTCCGGCTCAAATACCAATGAAATCTTGGCCGCGTGGCGAGAAAAGGCCAAAAAGCTGGGTGACTGCATGCAGTCCAAAGGCTATGAATATCTCGAAGGTTACGAATACAGTAAATCAAAATCACAGTAATAAAACCTGAGATCGCCTGCATTACCGACCCCCGTATATCCAACCAAATTCACATTCTCAGATCGCCAGCTCCCATTTGCGCAACTGAGCAACAGTCTGGGTCAGGCCCTGCCTCAGCAAAGTGTCAAGATATTCATTAATGGTCTTAGCTGGATTTTTCAGAGAGCGGCGATGTTGAGAGGCCGCCTCGCATACTTTGTCTGGGTGCTGATTCATTAAATCAACGATAAAGTCATCCGGGTGTTGTGCCACCAGGCTGTAGCGCTCGAGTTGGCTCGGTGGAAAATCTTTCAGGTTGAAGGTAACTATCAAACTCGCGTCGCAGTGAATGGCGGCAGCAACGACATGCCGATCATGTTTATCAGGCAGTACGATCGACTCAATAAGATACTCAAAGTCAGTAATCAAACAATCTCGTACATGTGTATTCATTAGCGCCCGTGTTCGCTCCAGGTATTCGAGTTTCAGATCGGGTCGTTGCTTTAGTACGTTACGCATCCACTCTTCGTGGATCATGTCGGTCCAACGTGCCCTGTACAGATCGGTCAGCGCCAGACGCATAAGCAAATCGCGAAGAGGTGCGGGGTAGAGCACGCACGCATCGTAGATCACGGTGACATTTGAACGCATTCATTCGTATCCCATATTGAGCATTTGGGCTTGCTCGGCCAGAGCGTCGAGTGCTTTGCGGCGCTCCGTATCGATGCGTTCCTTGTAGGCGATCACATCCTGATAGCGGATTCGACGGTGCGTGCCTATTTTGTGAAACGGTAATTCGCCACGCTCCAGCAACTGCACCAGGAATGGCCGCGACACGTTGAGCGCATCTGCGGCTTCCTGTGTGGTTAGCTCCGCATGGACCGAAATGATGCGTACTGCATTGCCTTCGCCGATCTCGGCCAGTGCGTCCAAGAGCAGATGCAGCGCTGAGACGGGTACATGGACCGGGTGGCGTGTGCCTTTGGCGTCAAAGATCTCGATCTGCTGGGTTTCAGCGCTGGCCTGAAGATACGCAGCAAGGGTTCGGCTACTCTCACGGGCGCTGGCAATTTCTGTTGCTGTCGGTAATGAATGGCGGCTAGATAGGGGTGTCATGGCAAGGCATTCAGGGTTTCTAGTGGCATATGGCGCCAAGTTTAATCGAAATAAACGAATATTCGCAATATCCGAAATGGCCGAATAGCCTTGCTTTTTTTGGAATCTCGGCACTGTCTACCCGGTCCTGCTCGGTGCAATGGTCAGTTCCGAGCTGACCGTGCGCCGAGCAGCATTGCTGGCGCTGCTGCGCACTGCGGGTTGCGGCGATTCAGATCCAAGGACTCTGCGATCAGGTGGCTCGGCTACACACGATCGATCATGTCCACCCACGCTTCAGGCGTCACAATCTGAAACAACCCAGCCCTCAGCGTTTTACGCGCCAGCTTCAGCAGCGCCTTGTCCTTGGTGATCAGCATCGTCGCGCCGCTTTGATGAGCAAGCTCAATGAATTTCTGATCGTCGGTATCACGGCAGATTGGCAGCTTGATGCTTCCATCAAAGACGGTTTCTGGAGAGGGTCTGATCAGCGCATCAAACTCGGCGCGAACAGCTGTCTGCATTGCTTCGTCCAGCCCCAGGTGCGTATAGCCAAGCACGATATGCCACTCCATTTTGCAGTCTTCTCGAGTGACGGCTTCGACCTCGCCATCGGTGAGCGCCTGCATCAGCCTCTGCCAGCGCTGATCACGAAAGACAAACAGATCAAGGCACACATTGGTATCGAGGACGATGCGGGTGGGGGATTTGGGTATCATTCAGTAAATTTTTTCTGTGGTGCTTTATGCTGATTGTTCTATCGCCTGCAAAAACGCTGGATTATGAATCGCCCCTCAGCGTCAAAACACACACCCAGCCGGATTTTATCCCGCGCTCGTCGGAGCTGATTGCTCTGTTGCGCGAGATGTCGCCGGCAAAAATCGGCAATTTGATGAAGATTTCCGATCCGCTGGCCCATTTGAATGCGGCACGGTATGCGAGCTGGTCAAAAAAATTCAATTTCGATAATGCGCGTCAGGCGCTGCTGGCCTTCAATGGTGATGTGTACGAAGGGCTGGATGCGGCTAGTCTGAGCCCGAAGCAGCTTGATTGGGCACAGGATCATCTGCGTATTTTGTCGGGTCTGTACGGGGTTTTGCGACCGCTTGATCTGATGCAGCCCTACCGGCTGGAGATGGGTACCAAGCTGCCCAATGCGCGCGGAAAGGATTTGTATGCATTCTGGGGAGATGACGTAACCGCTGCCTTGAATGACTCAATTCAGTCACAGAAAAGCAAGGCGCTGGTGAATCTGGCTTCGGAGGAGTACTTCAAGTCCGTGAAAACGGCCTCGCTCGTGGTGCCAGTGATCACACCCGTGTTTGAAGATTGGAAGGGTGGTAAATACAAAATCATTTCTTTTTATGCGAAGCGTGCGCGTGGCTTGATGGCGCGCTTTGCGATCGAAAAGAAAATCACCCGACCTGAGTCATTGAAGGATTTTGATAGCGAGGGATATGCGTTCGAGCCCAAGGGATCGGATGACAGCCATTGGCTGTTCAGACGCCGTATCGCCGACTAGTCTCTCCTGAGACACATGAACCAAGTACTGGCGATGAAACAGTGCCGGTACGTCGTGAGAGAGAGACCTACCAGAACTTCCACCAGGATTTGGTCGCGGCTTCCTGATCGGACGCGCGTACCGTGGAACTCACCTGATAATTGAGCTGGAACACACGCTCGGCATCGTCGCGCAAGTCCGTCAGCCCCATTGCGTTGTACGCCTGAATTTGAATGCGCAATGCATTGCGTACCGATGGCGATGCAGGATAGTCGCGAATCACCACTTGGGCGCGGTTGACCGCGGCGACATGAGCACCCCTCATCAGATAGTAGCTGGCGACATGGACTTCGTACTGCGCCATCGCTTCGACCAGATATTTCAGGCGATCGCGTGAATCTTCGGCATACTGGCTGTCAGGGAAGCGCTCGATCAATTGCTTGAATGCTTCGAAGGCAGCGCGCGCAGCCTTGGGATCGCGCTCGGTTGGATCCTGACGGCTGATGAAATCGAACAGGGATTTCTTGTCATTGAAATTGGCCAGACCACGCAGGTAGTACATGTAGTCGACGTTGGGGTGATTCGGATGCAGGCGGATGAATCGCTCCACCGCCGCCAGACATTGCGCCTGATCATTCTGGCGGTAGTACGCATAGGCCATGTCCATCTGCGCTTGCTGGGCGAATTTGCCAAATGGGTAGCGAGATTCGAGTTTCTCGTAATACTTGATCGCCTTCTCGTAGCCGCCGGCCTGCAGCTCTTCCTTGGCTGCGGCGTATAATTTCTCGGGCGACCAGCCCTTGGTTTCGTCGGCCTTCTGTCCGATTGAACCGCATGCCGACAGCAGCAGCGCCAGCGTGAACACAGCATATTGCATGAAAGTCTTGGGCATGGGACGGCAGGTGAGCAGGTCGGAAACGACCACGATTATAGCCGATGGGCACGCCATTGAAACGACAAAACATGAATGACCCGGAAGCGCAGTACGACGATGATGTCATTGAAGATGCCGACGATTTCGAGATAGCTGGACTCGCCCCGAATTTTGCTTCCGACCTTGCCTCCGACCTAGCGCCCGTGACGCTGATCATAGGCACTGAGCATCGTGGCACTCGCCTCGACAAAGTGCTGTCACAGTCTTTGCCACAGTTTTCCCGCTCGCGATTGCAGCAGTGGATAGAAGCGGGTCTGGTCAGTGTCGATGGCAAGCCGTGTGGTGTGCGCGAGATTATGCTGGGAGAAGAGCGCATTGTCGTCTCCCCGCAGCCCGATCCCTCGTCGACGTCCTTTGTGGCCGAACCGATACCGATGTCGATCGTGCATGAAGATGATGCACTGATTGTTATCGACAAACCCGTTGGCATGGTGGTGCACCCGGCGGCGGGCAACTGGACCGGGACTTTGCTCAACGGGTTACTGCATCGTTGGCCGGCGCTGCAGGGCGTGCCGCGGGCGGGCATCGTGCACCGCCTCGACAAGGACACTTCGGGTCTGCTGGTGGTTGCCAAGACGCTGAGTGCGCAAACCAGTCTGGTGCGGCAGCTGCAAGACCGCAGCATGAGCCGTCAGTATCTCGCACTGGTCTGGGGGCAGCCTGTATCTGGCGGACGGATTGAGGCGGCAATCGCGCGCCATCCGCGTGAGCGCACCCGCATGGCAGTCAGTCAGTCAATGCTGGCCAAGCCGGCGGTCACCCATTACACGCGGCTGGCGAGTGGTGTGCTTGATGGCAAGCCGGTATCGCTGCTGCAATGTCGCCTGGAAACGGGTCGCACGCACCAGATCCGCGTACATCTGCAATCCATAGGATTTTCGCTGGTGGGTGATGCGGTGTACGGCAAATCCCACCTCGCTGCCTTGTTCCCTCGCCAGGCTTTGCATGCCGAGCGTCTGGGTTTGGTACACCCATCCACCGGTGAGCTTTGTGAATGGCATGCGCCTCTGCCCACGGATATGGCGGCACTCCTGGAACGTTCAGGCATTGTTCACTAAATGCAGACCCTGACCATAGACTGGCCTGACTTGCCCGCTGGCGTGGGCGTGCTCTCTACCTTGCGTAGTGGTGGCGTCAGCGCTGGTCCTTATGGTGCAGGTAACGCGCATGGCATGGCTGGCGCGCTTGATGCTGCCGTTGCTGCCACCCGCGACCAAGTCGGCGGGCTGAATCTGGGTTTGCATGTGGGTGATGATCCGGCAGCGGTCGGGCAAAATCGTCGCTTGTTGCTGGCACACCTGCCGGCCGAGCCCGCCTGGTTGGCTCAGGTCCATGGCACGCGGGTATTGGATTTGTCATCGGAACACGACCTTCTGGGGCCATCAGAAGCGGACGCCAGCATTGCCTCTCGCCCTGATCGCGTGTGCACCATCATGAGCGCGGACTGTCTGCCGGTACTACTGGCGGATTGTCGTGGTACCCAGGTCGGCGCGGCCCATGCGGGCTGGCGCGGCTTGGCGCAGGGGGTGATCGAGCAAACGGTGGCTGCGATGCGTGCATCCGGTGCCGATCAGCTCACGGCCTGGCTGGGACCGGCGATTGGTCCCAAGGCGTTTGAGGTGGGTGTCGAGGTGCGTCGTGCGTTCGCGCATCTGGGTCCGCAGGCGGAAGCCGCATTCACACCCGTGCCGGGCAAGACAGACAAATTTCTGGCGGATCTGGCAGGGCTGGCGCGCATCGTATTGCGGCAAGCCGGTGTGACTCTGGTCTCGGGCGGTCAGCACTGCACCGTAAGCGATCCGACAAAGTTCTATTCATTCCGTCGAGATCAGGTCACGGGTCGCATGGCTTCGTTGATCTGGATCAGGTAGGTCAGGCGCCTTCGCGTTTATCTTCTTGCACCATTTGTTGCTGCTCTTGCATTTCGCGTTGGCGCTGTTGTTCCAGCTCCCGGCGGCGGCGGCGTTTTCCGGTGCCACCGATGTAGATAATGATCGTCACTGGCAACACGCCATAGAGGAAAAACGTCATAATGCCTGCAACAAACGATTCCTCGACGATTGACATCATCAGCACAACATAGATCCAGCCCACTGCTGCAATATGCATGATCAATTCCCTGATGTTCGCAACCGGCACGCGATCGCAGCCCCATCGTAGCTCGACAGTCATCTGATCCTAACACTGTCCCGGCAAGGCAGTCCGAGCCCGATGTATCCAGTCAACCAGCACTCGGAAGACCCATGAGCAAATCTGATAACGACACCCACGCACCGCAGACGAATGCGGCCGAGGCCTGGCTCTCGCAACTCTCGGACCCCAAGGCCTGGCAATCGATGATGAACGTCATGCAGCCCGGCATGCCGGGGCTGGCACCCAATCATGCGGTTCATGCGATGGTGCCACCTGAAAAGCTCACGCAACTGCAAACAGCCTATATGGATGAAATGTCGCGTTTGTGGACAGGTCTGATGATGCAGCATATTCCGGAAATCAAGGACAGACGTTTTTCATCGCCAGCGTGGAAATCCAGTCCTTACCATGCGTTTACTGCAGCCGCTTATTTGCTGAATGCAAAATTCATGAATGCCCTCGCGGATGCTGTCGAGGTGGATGAGAAGATCAGAAAAAAAATCCGGTTCGCGGTACAGCAGGGGATAGACGCGATGTCGCCGTCGAATTTTTTGGCGACCAATCCTGAGGCGCAACAAAAAATCATCGACACCAAAGGCGAAAGTCTTACGCGCGGCATCATGCATATGGTGGCTGACATGCGTCGCGGGCATATTTCGCAAACCGATGAAAATGCTTTCGAAGTCGGCCGCAATGTTGCAACCACCGAAGGCGCCGTGGTTTTCGAAAACGAGGTCATGCAGTTACTGCAGTACCGCCCGCTGACACCCAAGGTCCACAAACGCCCGCTGCTGATGGTGCCACCTTGCATCAACAAGTTTTACATTCTGGATCTTCAGCCCGATAACTCACTCATTCGGTACGCGGTCTCACAGGGGCATACCGTGTTCGTGGTGTCATGGGTGAATCCCGATGAATCGCATAGCGGCACGACTTGGGATGACTATATCGAGAGCGGGGCGATCGCAGCGATTGAAACGGCGCAGGCCATCAGCGGCGAGAAGCAGATCAACATGCTGGGCTTTTGCGTTGGCGGCACGATTCTGTCGACTGCACTTGCGGTGATGGCGGCGCGCGGCAAAAAGCCCGCGTCCAGCCTGACGCTGCTGACCACGATGCTGGATTTTTCCGATGTCGGTGGCATTGATATCTATGTCGATGAGGCGCAGGTATTGCAACGCGAGCAAGCAATCGGCAAAGGTGGCCTGATGCCGGGCCGTGATTTTGCGGCAGCGTTTTCCAGTCTGAGGCCCAATGATCTGGTGTGGAATTATGTCGAATCGAATTATCTGAAGGGTGAGGAGCCACCGCCGTTCGATCTGCTCTACTGGAATTCGGACAGCACGAATCTGCCGGGGCCGATGTTCTGCTACTACCTGCGGAACATGTATCTTGAAAATAAGCTGCTGATACCTGGCCGGCTCTCGGTCAGCGGGGATCCCGTCGATCTGGGTCGGGTGCAGACCCCGACCTTCATTTATGCGTCCCGAGAGGATCACATCGTGCCTTGGGCCAGTGCCTATGTGACGACCGGGCTGATCAACACCGGCAAGCGCAGCAATAACCGCTTCGTTCTGGGGGCCTCAGGCCATATTGCGGGCGTGATCAACCCGCCCGCCAAGAAAAAGCGCAGTTACTGGACCAACGAAGATCTGCCGGTAGCGGCCGATCAGTGGCTGGCAGAGGCGACAGAGCATCCGGGCAGCTGGTGGACCGAATGGAGCGAATTTCTGGCCAGTCATGCGGGTGAACAGGTTGCAGCGCCCAAAAAATACGGAAATACCCGACACAAGCCAATTGAGCCGGCCCCCGGGCGCTACGTGAAAGTGAAGGCGGGCTGATCGGGGCAGCGTCCACTTCTGGCGGGGAGTGCCTGCTTCCCGGTATTTTCAAAATAAAAACAGCCGTTTTGCTTTCGGTCGTTTGCGCCGCAATATATCGGTGTTGCCCACCGCTCAGGCTACCCAAGTTTATGTTTTTAGGCACTATAATGCGCGCAAAGGGGCGTCCGACCCCTTCCATTGTTTATAAAATCTTGCATGCGCATTGCAATGCAAAATAACCGGGACCCCCGTCATGACCACCACCAAGAAGGCAAGCGAGCGCCTGATCAAGAAGTACCCCAATCGTCGTTTGTACGATACCCAGACCAGTTCCTACATCACGCTCGCGGATGTGAAGCAGCTCGTGCTCGGCAATGAGGACTTCATTGTTATCGATGCGAAAACAGAGGAAGACCTGACGCGCAGTATCCTGCTGCAAATCATTCTGGAAGAAGAATCCAATGGTCAGCCCATGTTCTCCAGCTCTGCGCTGTCGCAGATCATTCGCTACTACGGCCACACCATGCAGGGCATGATGGGCTCTTATCTGGAAAAAAACATCCAGGTCTTCATCGATATCCAAAACAAGCTCGCTGAGAACTCGAAAGGTCTGATGGAGGAGAAGTCCTTCAGTCCTGAAATGTGGACCCAGTTCATGAGCGTGCAGGGCCCGATGATGCAGGGGATGATGAGCAACTACATCGAGCAGAGCAAGAGCCTGTTCATTCAGATGCAGGAGCAGATGCAGAGCCAGTCCAAGAACATGTTCGGTACCTTCCCTTTTCCGGGCATGCCGGGCGTGAAGGTCGCCGAGGCCAGCAAGCTCTGATCGTTCTGTGGTGGCAAAGGGTAAAATCGGGGCTTCATCTCACCTTCCTTTGCCACCTTCGCCCCCTTCGCCCCATTCTTCATGTCCGATTCCCTGGCAACACCCAAAGTAGGTTTCATTTCACTCGGCTGCCCCAAGGCCCTGGTCGATTCCGAGCAAATCCTGACCCAGCTGCGTGCCGAAGGCTACGACACCGCCAAGTCCTATGACGGTGCCGATCTCGTCATCGTCAACACCTGTGGCTTCATTGATGCGGCCGTCACTGAATCGCTGGATGCGATCGGCGAGGCGCTGAGTGAAAACGGCAAGGTCATCGTTACCGGCTGCCTCGGCGGCAAAAAAGACGCATCGGGTCAGGATGTCATTCGCACGGTGCATCCCAAAGTGCTCGCTGTCACCGGCCCGCACGCATTGGCTGAAGTCATGGACGCGGTGCACCAGCACCTGCCCAAACCCCACGAGCCCTTCATCGATCTCGTGCCGCCGCAAGGCATACGCCTGACGCCGCGTCACTATGCTTACCTGAAAATTTCCGAAGGCTGCAATCATCGCTGCAGTTTCTGCATCATTCCTTCCATGCGTGGCGATCTTGTCTCGCGGCCCATCGCCGAGGTCATGCTCGAGGCTGAGAATCTGTTCAAAGCGGGCGTGAAAGAACTGCTGGTCATTTCACAAGACACCAGCGCCTATGGCGTTGATGTGAAATTCCGCACAGGATTCTGGGCGGGTCGGCCAGTGCGCACCCACATGACGGATCTGGTTGCTTCGCTTGGCGAGTTGGCCAAACAATACGGTGCATGGGTGCGTCTGCATTATGTGTATCCGTATCCGCATGTGGATGAAGTCATCCCGCTGATGAATGACGGACATGTGTTGCCGTATCTCGATGTGCCGCTGCAGCATTCGCACCCAGATGTCCTCAAGCGCATGAAGCGGCCTGCGAATGGGGAAAAGAATATCGAACGCATACGCGCCTGGCGAGCCGCTTGTCCCGATATCACGATACGTTCCACGTTTATTGCCGGTTTCCCCGGCGAGACTGAAGCAGAGTTTTCGCATTTGCTCGATTTTCTGAAAGAAGCGCAAATTGATCGATTGGGCTGTTTTGCCTATTCGCCGGTCGACGGTGCCACCGCCAATGCGCTCGCCTCACCGGTGCCCGATGAAGTGCGCGAGGAGCGTCGCGCGCGCGTGATGCAGCTGCAGGAAAGTATTTCTCGCGACCGACTGCAAGCGAAAGTGGGCAAGACGCTCAGGGTATTGATTGACAAGGTCGATCGTAATGGCGCCACCGCGCGCTCGTCTGCGGATGCGCCCGAGATTGATGGCGTGGTGTATGTCAAGCTGCCCTACGATCCTTCGATCAGTCTGAAAGTCGGTGAGTTCATTGACGTGAAAATCACCACGGCAGATGCACACGACCTTTGGGGTAGTGTGGATTGACCCAAGCCAGCGTGAGCAAGGAAAGATCGTGAGCGACAAAAAATCGTTTCAGACACTACTGACCACGACGGATTATCGTCCGCCCGAGGGTTTCGATGCCTTTCCTACGCCGATACATCACGCATCGACTGTCTTGTTTCGTGATGTTGCTGCGCTACGTTCACGCAACTGGCAAGAAAAGACGGGCTATACCTACGGCCTGCATGGCACGCCGACCACCTTCACGCTGGAAGCACGTTTAGCCGAGATCGAGGGCGGCAGCGATTGTCTGCTTGCCCCCAGCGGGCTGGCTGCGATTGCGATGATTGATCTGGCGTTGTTGCGTGCTGGCGATGATGTACTAATTCCGGAAAACGTCTACAACCCGAACCGAGAGCTGGCGCAGTGGCTGTCTCGCGATTTCGATATCAGTGTGCGCTACTACGATCCGCTGATCGGCGAGGACATCGCTGCGCTCATACAACCCAACACGCGACTGATCTGGACCGAAGCACCGGGTTCGGTCTCAATGGAAGTGCCGGACATACCTGCGATATGCCGTGCTGCGCACGCGCACGGGGTTCCTGTGGCACTGGATAACACGTGGTCGGCTGGCATTGGTTTTCGTGCGTTTGAGCACGGTGTTGATATCGTCATGCAGGCGCTTACCAAATATCACTCAGGTGGCTCGGATGTGCTGATGGGGGCCGTGATCACGCGCGACAAGGATTTGCATCGAAAAATCGGTGCTGCACATATGCGACTGGGTATGGGTGTGTCAGGTGATGATGCGTTTCTTGTGTTGCGGGGTTTGCCCAGCATGAAGCTGCGTTTTGATGCGCATGATGCAGCGGCACGTCAGGTCGCGCATTGGCTGAAAGGGCGGTCTGAAATTTCGCAGGTATTGCATCCGGCCTTGCCGGATTGTCCGGGTCACGCGCTATGGCAGCGTGATTTTACGGGTGCTGGTGGATTGTTCTCGGTGCTGTTCGATCTACGTTTTACCGAGGCGCAGACGGATCATTTCATCGACAGCCTGAAATTATTTCGTATTGGTTACAGCTGGGGTGGGGCGAATAGCCTGGCTGTGCCTTACCGTATGGCAGCGATACGTCGCGAATGGCACAGTGAAGGGCAGCTGGTGCGCTTCAATATCGGTCTGGAAGCGGTCGAGGATCTGATTGCGGATCTGGAGCAGGCATTGCTCACACTGGCATAGCTTTATTGCTGCCCAAATCCAGAAAGCCACGGATCAGGCGATACGCTTTCCATACCCAGGCAGCGAACCAGATCAGCATGGCCACAGGTATGCCGAACACGGTGATAAACAAGACAACACCTATCGACATCCAGACGATGTACCACCAGAAGGACCGGATTTGCCAGCTGTGGTGCGAGTGCAGAAAACTGCCTTCGGTATCCGCGCGTTTCAGGTAGTTGATGATGAGCGGCACAAAAGAGAGCGCGCCCAGAGAAAAAATCATCGACAGGCCATGCATCAGATAGAGCCACCACAGCAGTCGCTTGTGAGATTCGGTATCGCTGTCGTAGTAAATTTGCTCATCCATCATAGCTCGTCTCACACCATCAGGAAAACGGCATCGCTGACCACACGCGTCAGCGAAACAGGTTCAGCACACCGTCCAGCCCGGCGTAGTTCAGCGTGACATGGGCTTTGGCCTGAACTACGGGTTTGGCGCGGAAAGCCACCGATAACCCGGCAACCGACATCATGGCCAGGTCGTTCGCGCCATCACCAATCACGATCGCAGCTGCAGAAGACGCACCCAGAGCCTCACATTCATCGATCACGGTTTGCCGCTTTGCCTCAGCATCGATGATGTGACCAATCACATGGCCGGTCAATTTACCTTCGACGACTTCGAGAAGGTTGGCGCGTGTGGTGTCTAGCGCCAGCATGGTCGTCAAACGATCTGTGAAATAAGTAAAGCCACCCGAGACCAGCACCGAGCGTAGTCCAGCTCCCTTGACTCCCTGCAGCAGACTGTCTGCGCCAGGGGAAAGGCGCAGGCGTTCTTCGAAGACCTGATGCAGCGCAGACGCGTCCAGACCTTTGAGCAACGCTACCCGACGCATCAGGCTCTCGCGGAAATCCAGTTCGCCACGCATGGCGGCTTCGGTGATCGCAGCGACTTCGGTTTTGAGTCCCTGCATGTCAGCGATTTCGTCAATGCACTCGATCGTGATCAGCGTGGAATCCATGTCCATCACCAGCACTCGGAAATCCGACAATTGGCGGCTGGCATCCATGAAGGTACCATCCATACGCGCAGGGTGGCAGGCGGCTGCAACTTCCGAACGCAGTGCGATGCTGCTGTCGATATCATCGCAACGAAATGCCTGAGGTGCAATCGGCGTAATTTTTTTTGCATGGACAATCGCTGCAATGCGATTGACGGTGTCGCTATTGGCGCCGGGGCCTTGGAGAATCAGTTTCGTCGATAAATTCATGCTAGAGCTGCGTCAGCGTATCAGTGGGACAGTGCGCGTATGGTGGCCTTGAGTTGGTTGACCCGCGCGGCCAGATCGGGCATCGCAGCCGTAATCTTCAGCTTGTCCTGCCCGGACAGGCGTATGTGACGACTTTTCTGAACAAGTTCAATAATGCGCATGGGATCTATCGGTGGCTTCGGCTCAAATTGCAGCTGTGCGGATTCGGCATGCGCATCGATCTTGATGATGCCGACCGTTTTTGCTGAGACGCGCAAGCGGTGCGTTTCGATCAGTGCCTTGACCGCATCAGGTAATTTGCCGAAGCGGTCGATGAGCTCTTCTTGCAAATTGTCGATGCTTTCCTGCGTTTCTCCATTGGCCAGACGCTTGTAAATCGAGAGCCGCTCATGCACATCACCGCAAAAATCGCTAGGCAGCAAAGCCGGTACATGCAGATTGATTTCGGTGGTGGTGGACAGGGGTGAAGCGAGGTCGGGTTCTTTGCCGTTTTTCAGCGATCTCACTGCAGCCATCAGCATGTCGGAATACAGCTGGAATCCGATCTCGGTCATCTCGCCTGACTGATTTTCGCCGAGCACCTCACCCGCGCCACGAATCTCCAGATCATGCATGGCCAGATAAAAGCCACTACCCAATTCTTCCATTTGCTGTATGGCCTCCAGCCGGCGCTCGGCCTGACGGGTCAGTGTCTGCACATCATGCACCAGCAAATAAGCATAGGCCTGATGATGGGATCGACCGACCCGGCCACGCAGCTGATGCAGCTGCGCGAGACCAAAACGATCCGCGCGGTGCATGATGATGGTGTTGGCAGTGGGTACGTCGATACCGGTTTCGATGATGGTCGTACACAGAAGAATATTGAAACGCTGCGCAACGAAGTCGCGCATGACTTTTTCAAGATCCCGCTCATGCATCTGGCCATGGGCGATCGCGACGCGCGCCTCGGGCAGCAATGCCTCAAGACTCTTGCGGCGATTTTCAATGGTGTCGACTTCGTTGTGCAGAAAATAAACCTGACCACCACGCTTGAGTTCGCGCAAACAGGCTTCGCGAATGACCGACTCTGACTCGCCGCGAACAAAGGTTTTGATTGCCAGACGTTTTTGCGGTGCTGTCGCAATCACCGAGAAATCGCGCAGCCCCTCGAGTGCCATGCCCAGGGTGCGGGGTATCGGTGTGGCGGTGAGGGTAAGTACATCCACTTCGGCACGCAAGGCCTTGAGCGCTTCTTTCTGACGAACGCCAAAGCGGTGTTCCTCATCAATGATCACCAGACCCAGGCGCTGAAATTTCACATCCGCCGACAAGAGCTTGTGCGTGCCAATCACGATATCAATCGATCCATCGGCCATGCCTTTGAGCGCTTGTGTGACTTCCTTGCCGGTTCTGAAGCGCGATAATTCCGCGATACGCACAGGCCAGTCGGCGAATCGATCGGCAAACGTTTGCGCATGCTGCTCTGCCAGCAGTGTGGTGGGCGCCAGTATCGCGACCTGTTTGCCACCCATCACCGCGACAAAGGCCGCGCGCAAGGCCACCTCGGTTTTGCCGAAACCGACGTCGCCACAGATCAGGCGATCCATCGGTTTACCCGAGGTCATGTCCTTGATTACCGCCTGGATCGCGGCCGACTGGTCGGCCGTCTCTTCAAAGCCGAAACTATCGGCGAAGGCTTCATAGTCATGCGCTGAATATTCAAACGAATGTCCCTGACGCGCAGCGCGACGGGCATACAGATTGAGGAGCTCGGCAGCGGTGTCGCGTATTTGCTCCGCGGCTTTGCGTCGTGCTTTTTCCCACTGGCCTGAGCCCAGTGTGTGCAAGGGTGCGTCTTCGGGTGCCGCACCCGAGTAGCGCGATATCACATGCAGCTGGGAGACGGGTACATACAGCGTCGTTTCCTTTGCATACTGAAGATGCAGAAATTCCGTCTCGCCTTCACCCAGATCCATGCTGATCAGGCCGCAGTAACGACCAATGCCGTGATTAAGATGCACAACGGGATCACCGATTTTCAGTTCGGACAGATCGCGCACCATGGAATCGACCTGACTCGGGCCTTCCTGTGTTTTGCGACCTGCGCGGCGTCCACTGCCGGCATAGAGCTCGGTTTCGGTGACGAAGGCCAGTCCACCGAGTTCATCGCCGAGGAGGGTACCTTCATGCAAGGGCGACACACAAAGCATCAAGCGTTGGGTGGATGCGATGAAATCATCCAGACTTTCGCAGGTTGTCAGCGGCAAGTCATATTCGCTGAAATATTCCCGCAGGGTTTCACGTCGTCCGCCAGATTCGGCGCAAATCATGATGCGTCGCTGGTTCTGCAACATGAATGAACGCAAATTGTTCAGCGGATCGTCCATCCGGCGATTGACTGCAATGTCAGGCAAGGGCGCAGAGAGTTCCGAGGCCTCGGTCTTTGATTGCAGTACCCAGCGCCCGAATGGCTTGAGCAGTGAAAAAAAATCTTCGTCACCAAGAAAAATCTGTTCGGGCGGCAGCAGGGGGCGCTCGCGATCGGATTTCAGAAAGTTGTAGCGTGAGCGTGTATCTGACCAGAAGCGCTGTATGGCGCTTTCGATATCGCCGACGAGAGCGAAGCTGCTGCCCTCGGGCAGATAATCAAACAGGGTGGCGGTCTCTTCGAAAAACAGCGGCAAGTAATATTCAATGCCGGCCGACGCAATACCATTGCCGATGTCGCGATAAATCATGGAGCGCGACGGATCGCCTTCGATCACTTCACGCCAGCGGCTGCGAAAGGCACTGCGTGCCGCTTCATCCATCGGAAACTCACGGCCCGGCAAAAGACGCACTTCTTTAACGGGATACAGCGATCTTTGGGTATCGACATCAAAGGTACGCAGACTCTCGATGCTGTCACCAAAAAGATCAATCCGGTACGGCAGCACCGAGCCCATAGGGAAAAGATCAATCAGCCCGCCGCGCACCGAGTATTCACCGGGCGACATGACTTGCGTGACATGCGCATAGCCGGCCAGTGTAAGTTGCGATCTGAGTTGGGCCTCATCGAGTCGCTCACCTTGCCTGAAAAAGAAGGTGTAAGCAGCCAGAAACGATGGCGGCCCCATCCTCACCAACGCAGTGGTGGCGGGCACGATCAGCACGTCACACTGAGCGCTGCGAATTTCATGCAGTGTCGCCAGACGCTCGGACACCAAATCCTGATGCGGTGAAAACGCGTCGTAAGGCAGCGTCTCCCAATCCGGGAGCAAATGGCAGCGCAGTGCCTGCCCTTCGCGCTGACCAAACCAGGCGATCTCGGTCAGCAAACGCTGTGCGGCGGGCGCATCGGCGACAATAATGGCCAGCATGCGTCCCTCGGCCTTCAGGGCATGCGCGGCCTGAGCGAG